>JBGANQ010000068.1:0-49873 GCA_044222245.1 Polyangia bacterium
CAAGATGCTCAGGAACCGCCCCGCCAGCGGCGGCGAGCTGCGGCTCATCTCCACAGCCAGGCGCAGCGCCCGCTGCATGACCTTGAACGCCGGCCAGGGGTCGCTCTGGTAGCTGCGCAGAGCCGCTTCCAGGGCGGTCGCCGCCTCGTCAGTCTGGCCCTTGCGGAGCAGCAGGCGGGCGCGGATGGCCTCGGCTTCCCCGGGGAAGTAGGGGCGCAGCTTCTCGATGTAGGGCAGCGCCGCATCGTCCTTGAGCTCGGCCAGCCCCTCGGCCACCAGCGTCAGCTCGGCCAGATCCGCAGGCTCCCCCGGCTGCTGGCGGAAGCGGTGCAGGGCCACCAGCAGATTGCCCTCGCCAAACGCTTGCTGCGCGATGGCGAGCTGCCGCTGGGTCGCCGTATAAAACGGCAGATCCGGCGGCGGCTCATCGTTGGCGGTGTAGCGGGCGACCCGCTGGCGGTCGAGCAGCTCGGTGTCAATGCTGCCGCCGGTAAGCTCCGGCACATCCTCCTTGCGCTCGTGCACCACCGCCAGCAGCTCCTCAAAGTTGAACAGGGAGTCCTGGCCGCCGAGGCTGCGCCCGAACCCGAACTCTGCCGGGGTCAGATCGTCGGTGTTCAGCGGTCCGCGCTGGCTCTTGGCGAGCGCGCGGGTCAGGCTGTCCCGCGCCACGAAGTGCGCCAGCAGACCCTCCAGGCTGGTCACCCGCCACACCTTGGCCAGCGCGCTGCGGAACGGCTCGGTCTGGAGCTTCGCCCGCAGGGCGGGTACATCGTAGCGGATCGGGTGCAGGGCACCGATGAGCAGCAGGTCCTTAAAATCCAATACAACAGTTCTCGGAGGTTGTAACCGATGAGAACACAGCGTCGCACAAAGGCGGTAGGCTACGTCAGGGTGAGCAGTGACCAGCAAGCCAACGAGGGTGTAAGCCTTGACGCACAACGCAATAAGATGCGCGCTTATTGCAAGGCAATGGATATCGACTTAATCGACGTTATCGCCGATGAAGGCTACTCCGCTTCAAACCTCAAGCGTCCGGGTCTACAAGCGGCGCTCACCATGCTGCGCAGTGGAAAGGCGTGCACGTTGATCGTCGTCAAGCTCGATCGGCTGACTCGCTGTGTCAAGGATCTGGGGACGCTGTGCGAGCAGTATTTCTCCGACGAGAAGCCTTATACGCTGATGTCGCTGTCGGACTCGATCAACACTCGCACGGCGAGCGGCAAGCTTGTCCTCAACGTGCTTACATCGGTCGCGCAGTGGGAGCGTGAGGCGATCGCTGATCGGACTCGTGAGGCGATGGCGCACCTCAAGGAGCAAGGGGTGAGGCTGGGCGGTGTGCCGTATGGCTGGCGATACTCCAGCGATGTCGATGCCCACAGGCTGCGGCTCATCGTCAAGCATCCCGAGGAACAGAAGGCCATCAAGCGGATCTGCGCGCTGCATGACAAGCAAGTACCGGCGCCGCAGATCGTCCAGCGCTTGGAGCAAGAAGGGTTGCCGCCGCGCGGCAAGCGCTGGCACACAAAGAGCGTGTATCAAGTGCTCACGCGCGCTAGTCACACGGTGCGCGAGTATCGCCAGGATGCGCCGCGCGTGCTGCCCACAGAGCTCGAGGTCAAGCGTGACAAACAAGCCGCGGCGCAGCGGGCGATGCAGCTGCGCGCCCAGCGCCTGAGCTTGCGCGACATTGGGGCGCGCTTGCTGGGCGAGGGCTTGTTGCCGCCGCGCGGGGCGAAGTGGTACGCGGCCACGGTACTGGACTTGCTGCCGCGCCCCGCTACCGCGCGCCCTACCGCGGGCTGCCCGGCCACGAACCGCCGCGTGGATGCGCCAGCAGTCGCCGCTGTGCGCCCCTGCCCACGAGTCCGCAGAGTCCAGAGAGTAACAAGCCGCTGCGCAGCCAGCCGCACCGCTGCGCGCTCAGCGCCTGACGTTGCCCGACCTCGGTGCGGGCTTGCCGGGCCAGTGTTGGTAGCCACCGCGGGGCGCAGTAGTACGCGGTCACAGGACAGGACTTGCTGCCCGGACCGATCGCCCGCGCCCTATCTCACAAGGCGCACCGGCTCACTCCGTGCTCGAGCCTTGGCGCCGCGCCTTCCGAAACGACTCTACCATCTCCATCAGCTTGGGCATCGACTCCACAATCTGCGCCAGCGCGTCGCCGGACGACGGTTCCGCCGGAGGTGCTACAACTCTCTCAGACACCCTGCGGAGCCCGACTTCCGCAACGCGCCCTACCACGACATCCCGTTCATGCACCATCTGCGCAATCAGAAGCAGCACGCGCTCCACAAGGTCAAAGGAGCGAATCACGATCTCTTCTCCGAGGTTGCGCCCGCGCCGACGACCACGCACAATGAAGCGGTAGCCTGGCAGTGCATGCGAAGCGACCCGCTTGTTCCGCGAGATCTGGCGAATCACCGTCGCTGTGTCGGTCGATGGCAAGCCCTCCCAGAGCAGCGGGGGCTGACCCTTTTTCCCGGTCAGAGCGACAACGCGGACGAGCGTTGTCTCACTCGCGAACTCCTGATCGAACATCATGCGTCCCTCCCCACTACACGCTAGCAGGTAATTCTTGTCTAGCCTTCAAAGTATTCCCAAGTGCCTAGAATCACTGCGGAGAATTAGATTAATACCAATCGCGCGGCGCCCATCGCGTGCGGTTTCTTCGACGGTCGGCCCCGCCGAATCCGCTCAGGGAAAAGTAATCCAGCACCGACGGGATGCCACTCCGAAACACCCGCCAAAAGAGGGTAAAAAATGGGCGCGTTGAGCGTCTATCGTCTCACGACTCTCTGGATATATAGCCGGGTGCCCGGGATTTAGGCTCTTGGTCGTTGTCCGACCTCTCTAACTGGTTGAATCCCAGAGTGATTCCGATGTGCATGGTTACACACGGATTACCACGAATTACCGTCTGTGTGTACACTGCACGATGACCCAGATTGCCCATTGTCCAGTGCCCGAGAGCACCAAGCGAGGTCTGCATGCCACAGAGACGGCGCCTTGTCCGAATCGCGCTAGAACTCGAAGAGTCTGACCATGAAGAGATGCAGAGCATCCTGAAGCAGTTCAACGCGGCCTTCGCCCCGATGAAGCTGAGCCGCTCGGATCTGATCCGGTCCGCGCTGCAAGACAAGCTGGCGCAGCTGCGGCGGCAGCTGGGCAAGCTCAAGGGGTGAGCTCCAGGGAGCCCAGGGACAGATCGCTGTCTTCCACGGGTACGGCCGGGCGGCTCCGCTCGCTTTGGGCTCCACGGAAGGGCGAGCAAGTCTACTCGTTCCGCTGCACAGCGTAGCTGAAGCCTTGGCCGGCGAGGTGGACCCAGAGCCCAGCCCTCAGGGCCACTGAGGGCGGCGACACTCCGCCCCACGCGCGGAAGGGTGTTTCTTTCCGGGGCAGGTCACTTGGCCTGCCAAGCCCCCGTCACGCTTCAGCTTCGGGAGGGGGCTTCCATCGTCGGAGGGAGCCGCGGGCGTGCCAAATCCGTAAGGAAAGGCCGGGCACCCACTTACTTCACAGGCTTATCAGGTGCAGAGAGAGATAGACAGCATAAAAAGTACTCTACCGCTCCGATGCTTGCTTGGCGACCGAAGAGAGCGGCAGGTAGCGTAGCTCGTGTGGATCTTGTTGTTCTTCGACTCGAACTAGAGCTAAACTATGCTGGGATTGCTCCTTTTTATACAAGACTCAAGACGTTCATCATAAGCGAAGTGACTTTGCCAGACGGGCTTGACGCTCTGCGCGCAGAGCTGGATTTGCCCCAGATCATGCGGCTTATCGAGCGCACAGCCCGCTGGGTCGATCCGGACACCTTCCGGCTCTTGCCACTTTGGTATCCCGAACATGCACGCGGGACATACCTTTACAAGGGTAATTGGTCCGAACCGCAACTCAACAAGAATCGCCAGACCAATCAAAGGGAACACAAGCGGGAAGGAAATGTCAGCGCCAGTAAGGCACTGGCGCAGGCACTCGGACTACGCGATGATGACAGGCCGAACTGGTCCTGCTGTCACATCTGGAGCGTCGATGATGTACGCTTTCAGATGGCCAATATTGTGGTGCGGGACCGATGCTTTTTTCTTGTGTCGCTAACATGGTCCTGCTGCCGACACCGCTTAAAGCCTTTACAGACTCCATGGTCGAGGTAAAGGCCATGTTGCGGATTTGCGCCCGCAACCTCTATGGCTGGCATTGTGATCGTGACGACCTGAAGGCCGCAGTAGCGCTGATCGACGCTTGGCATGAGTGGGACGCTTACCCGGCGAGCTGGCCGAGAGCACCAGGCACCGTACAGCCGCTGGGGGTTTCGCGGCTGAATGATACGATCAGGACGTATGCGGCGCGTCGTCTCGACAAGATTCGGCAAGACTTGGCCGGCGCCGGGACACACTATCCGCGCGCCGAGGTGTGCGCCGCTCTCGCCTACTGGAATATTGCGGTTTAGAAGGTAGATGGCCACTGCCAGCCGGTGCCAGGCATGGTCCATGACCCGAACTCCTGCTACGGTGCGTTTTGCATGGACCCCACCTCAAATTTGCCCATGATGCTTGCGCCCGGCGCCTCCTCTTCCACTCCCTTGCGTTTCCCGGGCCCGGCGCCGCGACTGCCCAAGCTCGACGACAGCCTGTTGCCCGAGGACTCCAGCTACGAGATCATCGACGGCCAGCGCATAAAGTGCATGGGCGATCCCGAGCATGCGCGCCCCCACGCCCAGCTCGCTTATGTGCTTACTGGCCTCGCAGGGGATGGCTATGACGCCCTGGTCGAGCTGACCACCCGCGCTGATACCACGCCACCGCCGCCGGACCTCGACAACAACGCCGAAAAACTACCCATCACGGTGCAGGATTTGCGGCCCGACGCCTCCATCCTGCGTGAGGGCATCGACCCGGCCACCGGCGACCGCTACATCGAAGATCTGTCCTTCGCGGTGGTCAACAAGCAGTCGATAGCAGATCTGCGACTCAAAGCGACGCGACTCCGGGCGCGCGGGGTGCGGAACTCCTACGGGCATAGATCTTTCGGATGGTCATGAATCCAACCGACCGTCTGAGATCTAGAATCTGGCCAGAGAAGGCCCGCCGGGGCCAGCTGGGAGCTGAGGTCACGTTGCGTCACGATGGTCCGGCTATGGCTCCCAGATTCGGAGGACGCTCCTAACTCGCCAATTTCCTCCGGTGGCCGCGCCGCGCTGACGGTTCCAGGCGCCAAGACATGTGATAGCTTCGCCGGCCATGTCGATCCTGGACCGAGTTGGGCGAACGCCGCTGGTTGAACTGCGCAATATCGCGGCGGGGCTCAAGATGCCGGTGCTGGCCAAGTGCGAGCATCTCAACCCCGGGGGCAGCGTCAAGGACCGCATTGCCGTCGCGATCATCCAAGACGCCGAGCAGCGCGGCCTGCTCCAGCGGGGCGCAACGCTGATTGAGGCGACGGCTGGCAACACCGGGACCGGGCTGGCCCTGGTCGCGGCGATTCGCGGCTACAAGCTCGTCTGCGTCATGCCCGAGAAGATGTCGCAGGACAAGCGGGCTGCGCTCACCGCGCTGGGAGCGCAGGTGATCATCACGCCGAACCGCGCGCCCGACCACGCCGAGAACTTTCAGAACGTCGCCGCACGACTGGCTCACGAGAACGGATGGTTTCTCACCGATCAGTTCCGCAATCCGGCGAACGTGCTGGCGCACGAGACGACTACGGGCCCCGAGATTCTGGAGCAGACCCGGGGTCGCGTCGGGGCCTTCGTCGCAGGCGCGGGGACTGGCGGGACGATCACCGGGGTGGCCCGCGCGCTCAAAGGCGCGAGCTCCGCGGCGCAGATTGTGCTGGCCGATCCCATCGGGTCGGCCTTGGCCGCCTGGGTCCACACAGGGCGGCCCGGTGCCGATGGGGCCTATGCGGTCGAGGGCATCGGCGCGAGCGTGCCCCCGCAGCTGCTCGACCGCACACTCATCGACTCCGCGCAGAGCGTGTCCGATGAGGAGAGCTTCGCCATGTGCCGCCGGCTGCTGCGCGAAGAAGGGCTCCTGGTGGGCGGCTCCGCCGGGACCGCCGTGGTCGCCGCGCTGCGCATCGCCGCGAGCGCCTGGGTGAGTGAGCCGGTGGTGGTCCTGCTGCCCGACTCGTGGGACCGCTATCGATCTTGCGCCTGGATGCGAGCCGGCTGAAAGCCTTTTTGAGCCGCCACGGGAATCGATGACGAATCGTCGACGGATCGTCGCCAGATCGTTGAGCCGAGGCGAGCGATCGTTGCCGATCGTGGGCGATCGTTGACCCGAGGCAGGGATCGTTGGCGATTTTCAAAAATCGTTGTCTGTAGGCGCCAAAAAATTGGCCGGCAAACTTCTCGGGGTGCGGCCGGACGGTTTGCAGCAAAGCTCCCTGGACGGCTTGTAGGTGTGCATCGGGCGCACATTGTGGAAACGGAGCGCTGGCATCAAGCACGAAGCCGGCGCGAGACCAAGAAGCAGCGATCGCTCAAGGCGCGCGCCACTTTGGCGCCGCGGGAGCGGAGTGTTCGCGCGCTCGGCGCGACGCACGCAGGCATGCCTGGTACACCATCGTCACGCCCTGCTCGGAGAATTTCCGCGACGAAGCGCGGCGCTATGTCACACGCTTGATCTCGCACAGTGGGCCCGCGCCGCACATTCCCTGGCCGCGTCCGTAGGGGTCGACACAAACTCCTATTACGACTTGGTGTCCTCTAGGAGATTCTGGTGCTCAGCGGCTCCCATGCGTCATGGTGCCGTCATGCAGCCGGTGCTCCGTCAAGACATGCGACAAGAAGTCAATCGTCGCGACGGAGCTGATCTTCTGCCAGTAAATGTGGTCGGCGCCGTAGCGCACTGAGGGCGCCATGTTCTCGATTCCCAAGCGCAGGACGACGTTGCTGCGGTATACGACCGTCCCCCCGTGAACCCAGTTGTGTTTCGTCAGGAGCTTGAGCTCCGGGCTGCCGTGGCGCTTGCTGCGCCCGGCGTTTGCCGGATTCGCCGGATCCATTCCGAAGACGAACTTGCGCTGGAAGGTGTACCAGCGGTCGGTCCAGCTATCGGTCACGATGTTCCCGCGCCCGTCGATGCAGCGGTGCAGCCCGTGGAGCATGTCGGCGTTCTGCGCGCGCTCCAGGTACGCGAGCGAGGCGCTGATGCGGTCGGGCGGCATACGATCGTCCGCGTCGATATGCGCGATGTAGCGGCCGCCCGCTTGCAGCGCATTCCAGATCGCCAGATTGCGCGGCTCGACGTCGTTGCCGGAGTTGGTTCGCTTGTTGATGAGCTGGATGCGCCGTCCCTCACCCGCCCCGGAGCGATGGATGACCGCTCCGTCCTCGCTGAGGATCGCGCCCAGGTGCTTCGGATACTGCGCGCGCAAGAACCGACCGAGGTCGACGTGGGAGCAGTCGTCCACCATGATGAGATCGATCGGATGCTTGGTGTCCTGCGCGAGAACGCTGTCGACCGCCTCCACCAAATACTCGAGGTCCGCTCGATTGGTACCTGCCTTGATGAACACCGGCATGACGGCGGTGATCGTCGCCGCCTGGCGCTGGCCCAGCGGATCGTAGAGGACCCGGCGCAGTGTCTCGGAGCAGCGCTGGAGCTCGGCGATCAGCTCGGGCTCGTAGTGCTGCGCTCTGAGTTCGCAGCGCAGCTCGACGATACGCTGCCCCAGCGCGATCACGAGCGACTCGTGGATGGCGTGGTGGTCGGGGTTGAGCTCGAACGCCGCAGACAAGAGCTCCGCACCGCGCCGGAAGTCGCCCAGGTTCACCGCGAGCGTGCCTTCGAACGCGAGGTCGAAGATCTTCTCGAACCGCGCCTCGAACTCTGTGTTGAAGCGCGCCTGCTCGTCGCTGTGGGGGTCCTTCCGCGCCACTTCATAGAGCGCGACCGTGCGCTCGGCGATCTTCTTCCAGTTGCAGCGCGAGGTCAGGAGCTCATAGGCTCGCTCGACGATCGCGGCGACCTCCGCGGGGTGCTGGAGCGTGTATCGCAAGGCCTCCACGATCTCTTGCGGATCGGGAACGTTGCTCATCGGGATGACGCACCTTCGCTCTGGATCGCGGGAGAAGAACGTACGGCGCAAGGTCTCAATGTCGTTGATGATCACCAGCTTTCGCTGCGCCATCGCCTCGAGCGCCGTCAGGGGCATGTGCTCGTAGTGGCTCGGCATGATCACGAAGTCGGCGATGGAATAAAGCGCGGTCTTCTCGATGCCGTCGATCCAGCCGACGAAATCGTAATGCACCCCGGCCGCAAGGCCCTGCTGAGCCCAGAGCTCCTCGATCTTCGCCGCGTTGCGATCTCCTGGCTTGTTGCCGGCGATTACGAGCTTGACGTCGGGGAACTCCGCGACGATGCGGGGCAGTGCTGCCGCCAGCTCGTAGATCCCTTTTTCGGGCGAGATGCGGCCGACATAAAGGAGGATCCGGCTGCCCGGCCGCGTCAACAGCCGCGCCGCGAGAGCAGCTCGTGCGGCGTTAAGCTCCGAGTTGGTGACCGGCAGGTGGGTGCCGTTCTCGATCACCACGAACTTGTCCGCGTACGCGGGGTGATAGCGAGCGGCGATGTCGGCGATGTCGGGTGTGAGCATTACCACCCGCCGCGATCGCTTCATCAGCTCCTCCTGGTCGAGGATGGTGTGACGCATGCCCTCGATGTCATTCATCACATCGCTGTGATAGGCCGCCAGACAGTGGATCGTGAAGAGGACCGGGACCGGAAAGCGCTGGAGTATGCGCGTCAGCCCCCCGTTGATCCGATCGCTATACGCCGCGCTCTGGAAGTGCAGGAGGTCGTATTCGCGCTCGGACTCGAAGAGCTCGGCGAGCGAGGAGAGGGGCGTGCGCTCGCCATCCGAGGTGACGAACGCCGCGTTGGTCAGGTTGGGCCACCAGTGCAGGACGTCGACGACGACCCCGAGCTGCCGGAGCTCGCCCGAGAGCTCGAGTGCGCAGCTGCCGACACCGCCGCCCTCTCCGTAAAAAGGCGTGATCATCAAGACGCGCAGCCGCCCCGCTTGGCTCGCGTTGCCAGGCAAGATTTGTTTCACTGTCGTGGCCATTGGCCCCTCTGAAATCCAATGAAGATATTCATAATTAGACCTGTACGGGCTCTCCCATTCGCCCCGTGCTGCCTTGGCCAGGCCTTCCCACGGTCGTGGAGGGAGTTTCGTCGAGCGTTCCATTGCTTTTTTCGCTCTCACGGCGTTTCCCCGGGCCGACGGCGAGATCGACACCGGCCAGATCGACAGGGGACAGCGAAAGGGGCGCGTCCTCGAGCATTACCATGATTCCCGCCCCGCCAGCCAAGGCTTCGTCGGCGTTACGTCCGCCCTTACCGCCGGAAGTGGACCAGGAATCGGGAAACGGCAGCGGCGCCGTCGCGCGGATCACGCCGCCCCCGCCGCCTCCGCCCGCGCCATCTCCGCTCGCATAGCTATGGTTGCTTGCCCCAGAGCCTCCCCTGGCCTCCATGGCGAACGCTCCCCTGCGCTCCTGCGCGACGAGCACGATGGTTCCCCCAGCGCCGCCGCCACCGGCACCGTCGTACGCGGCCTCGGCGTTGCGTCCATTGGCCCGGATGCCGGACTCCGATGAGCCGACGATGCATCGCGCTCGTACGATGACGATGCCGCCGCCGTCGCCCCCCCTGCCGGAGGCCTCGGGCTGAGGCTGCGCGCTGAGGGCGCCGCCGCCGCCGCCGCCGCCCATGAAGATGCGGTCGGCGTCGGCGTCAGCGACGCGCAGCGCGTGTCCTCCAAGGCCACCGGTCTCGCGCTCGTTGACATACGAGGTGCCCATCCCGCCGGGGCCGGCGTGCCCGCCGCCGCCGCCGCCGCCGACGAAGGGGTTGCCGCCGCCGCCGCCGTTGGCCATCGCTCCCCGCCCGGCGCCCCACTCTCTGTCGATCGCAACGAGCCCGGCGCCCTTCCACCCCGCAGCCCTGTCCTGCTGCCCATACTCGAGCCTCGGGTCCGACTTGGCATTGCGGGCCGGGCCGCTCCCGCTGGCGAGGCCGCCCGGAAAGCCTTGTCCGCTTGCGTCTACGTGGTCCCCGAGGCTCAACGTTCCCTCGGTGAAGATCGCGATGACGCCGCCGATCTCGCCATTCCAGGGCAGGGCCTTCACCTTCTGCTTTACGTGGACGTCTTCGGCGCCGCAGAAGGCGCGCACGAGCTGAACCTTGCCCCGCCGCGGATCGAGCCGCTCATCCGCGATCGGCTGCGCGAGCGTGACCGTCGCGGCGTCGACCGCCGAGACGACATGCAGCTCGCAGCAGCCGGCTCGCCCGAGGTCCGTGATCCTGCCGTATTCACCGGGAACCGAGCTGGAGCGGTCGATCGCGGCCCCGGTCATCTGGATGAGCAGGACCTGATCGCTCGGCCGGAGGCTCCATGAATCCGAGGTGCCGCCGAGCGTGACCGTCTTGCCGCGGATCTGGGTGACGGCGGCGTATTGATTGATGACGCCTTCGAGGAGCGTGGCGGGGCGCTGGGGCTGGCCATATACTTCTACGATCTGCTCGGCGGTGAGCGCCTGGTGGAAGACCTTCAGCTCTGCGAGCGAGAACGCACCAAAATCGGTATAGCCTTCCGTAGAACCAACCCACGAGAGCGGCAGGCTGACAAGGGGCACCGCGAGCTTGTCCTGCGGCTCGCCGTTGATGAAGATCGCGACATCCCGCTCGGTGCCCACGAAGGCCAGGTGGACCCACTCGCCGAGCGGGGTTCCGCAGGTAAAAGAGCGGTCGTAGTGGCCAAAGCGCGTAATTCCGATCGCGTGTTGGCCGTCGTATTGCTCTAGCTTGAGCGCAAACTGTCTTGAGCTGAATAGCGACGCGGCTCCGGTGTCCTCCTCACGCCGGAGCCACATCGCGGCGGTCCAGGGCGGCTCCCGGTCCGCGCAGGCGGTGGTGACCAGCAGCGGCCCGTCCGCGGGGTGGAGCCGCAAGGCGCGGCTCCATCTGCCGACGCCCCAGCTCTCGCGGCTCATCGTCATCCTGACTCCCCACAGGACATCAGTGGCTTGCGTGCCGCTGCCTTCAAAAAATGGCCAGTAGTGATTGGGTTCGGGAAGCGCCATGGGTACTCCTCGACGAGCGAGCGGCCTGGTTCGTCACCTGGCCGCCGCTTGCGTCCGACAGCGACGGCCGCACTCGCGTGGCTCACGCTGCGAGCGCGGCGTCAGAGGCCTCAGCGCGGCCGATAATCGAGGGTCGCGGCGAACACCGGTGCCCCCGGATCATCCGTCTCGATGATCAGTCGGTGCGTGACCGGGTAGGGAGCGTTCCACGGGTAGCTTGGGTTGAACCGGACCGCAATGACGAGCTGGCAGTTGCTCTGTGCCCCCAGGACCCAGCTGTCATTTTGGCGGGTCGCATTAGTGACGAACAGGGTGTAGCCCACATCGAACTGCACCCGCCGCGGATCGCTCGTCGAGTAAGACCCGTTGCCTCCACCCGAACCCGGCGTCACCGTGAAGATGGTGTCGCCCTGCTCGATATAGAAGCGCTTGACGAGCAGGCTTCGCGGCTGTTGCCGGCGCGCCAGGTTGATGATGCTCGTGTTCATCACCATGACCTCGGCCGCGATGACGCTGGGGTGCGGACCTGCCAGGGGGTGGAGCGTCTCGCCGTTTTTGATCAGTCGCGAGCCTGTCTGGTCATAAATGTGCAGGCCAGCGGGTCCTGGAGGCAGCTTCCACACCGGTCGACCCGGCGTCGGATCGTAGCCCCCGCGCGGGAACTGGACGACACAGTAGCCAGCCGGCTCGCCCAGGTTCAGCTGCGGGAGCGGCTGTGGCTGCGGCGGCTTCGGCGGCGCTGCGTCCTGGCCGGTCGCGATCACGGTATACGTAAAGGAAGGAGCGTCAGGATCGTCGCTCTTGATGGTGATCGTCGCTTCGCACTTCCCGGCCTTGTTCGACTTGAACGCCACCGTATAGTCGTGCCCCGGCGCCGTCGGCTCCAGGGACTTGTTCGTCTCCACCGGCACGGTGAAGGCGCCCGATGCATCGGCGCTAGCGATTGAATAGGTGAGGCGGACCTTGCCGTTGTTCTTGATGGAAAGAGGCACCGCCTTGGACTGCCCATTGGCGATCGTTCCCAGATCGAGCAAGCCTCCGCTCGCCACGGCCTTGTTATCGAGGGATACGACGATCTTGGGCGTCTTGCCGGCCAGCTCTTGGACCTGCTGGTCGTTCAGCGCCTCGTCGAAAATCTTGAGCTCGTCGATGATCATTTGGCCGAACTCATGCCAGCCATGGGACGAGCCGACCCACTTCATTCCGAAGATGACCGGTCTTGGGTTGGTGTTCTGCAAGACGCCATCCACGTACAGCTTGATTTCCTGATTGGTGGCTACGAACGCCAGGTGGACCCACTTGCCGATCGGCGTCTCGTAGCCGAAGTGATAGTCGCCACCGACGCCCGGGACACCGAAGCTGTAGTTGGTGAAGCCGACCAGGTTGTTGGCGTTCCACTGCTCAAGCTTGATTGAGGAGTCGTCCGTGCAAAAAAGCGTCGAGCTCGTCGACTTCGCTTCCCGCAGCAGCCAGAGGCCGGCGGTCCACGGCGGTGGGCGATCGGGAACGTTGCTGGTGACTACCCGCGCGCCATCGACCGGGTTGAACCGAAGCCCGGTCTTCCACTGGGTTGAGTGGAAGCTCGAGCGGTCCATAGTCATCCTGGCACCGCCCGCCGAGTCTACCGCTTGGGTGCCGCTGCCTTCATCGAAGTTGAACTGATGCTTCGGAGTAGGAAGAGTCATACATTTGCCCCCTTCATCGAGCCTGTCAAAGTCTCGCGATCATGCGTGACGAGGAGAAGAGTCGTAGGCCGTCTCGAAGTCGCAAGCGCTCGCAAGAAATCGTCCATCCCTCGGCATTCCCGGCGCTTACCAAGCATCCGCCACGACGCTCCAGGGTGCTGACACGACCACACCTCATGGCCGCTGTGGTGAGGTTGGAGCGCGGGTAGGAGACTTGAGGCCTCCGCCGAGGAGCGGACAATTTTTTGCGAACCCCTGCGACTTCGGGCCGGCCCGGCGCTCTAGTCCATTGAGAGCAGTTCATGCAGGTCGCGTTCGCCGAGTGCGACCATGCATTGCGACAACAGGACTTATTAAGGGGGGCAACGATGGCCATTCCAACGCCGATCCACCATTGGAACTTTGATGAGCCGACCGGCAACAGGGCGGCCGATGCCGTGGGCGCCTTGCACGCCAAGCTCGATCGGCACGTGAGCGTCCCGGGCCGCTATAAAGACGCCATCCGCTGGAGTGCCAGCGACGGCGTCAAGGACGCCTCGCTGAGCGGCAGCGAGCTGCCTCCGCCGTGGTCGGTCACGGCGTGGGTGAGGCGCGACAAGGATCACGAGCTGAACGGCGCTACCTTGCTGGCCTCGGACAAAACGGCGATCAAGATCGAGCAGTGGCGCACCAAGGGCAAGCTCGGGATCACCAAGTACGGCGTGCAGGACTGGCACATCGACAGCGAGCTGCCGCTCGGCGAGTGGGCTCACCTGGCGGTCGTGGGGACCGCCACTGGTACCAAGTTCTATGTGAACGGTACGCTGGCCGGCACCATCGACCAGAGCATCGCGCTGCCGCGCGCCTACCTCGGTCACACCGCGGGGTGGGCGGAGTTTCTCGCCGCGACGCTCGATGAGCTCAAGATCTACGACGTGGCGCTGACCGCCGAGCAGGTCAAAGAGGCCAGTGGTCAGCTGAGCAGCGCGGTCGAGTTTAACGGGCTCGATGGCCGCATCGAGCTGAGCGCCGCGCTGCCGCTCGACAAGGCCATCACCATCGAGTTCTGGGTCAAGGGCGGAGACCGCCAGCCCAGCAGCAACTCCTTCGTGTTTGGATCGGACGGCGGCGGCAGCCGGGTCCTCAACATCCACCTGCCGTGGGGCGAAAACGCCGTCTATTGGGATACCGGCGAGAACAGAGGAGGACCGGCTGACCGCCTCTACAAGGCCGCCACGCCGACGGAAGTGAAGGGCACCTGGGTCCACTGGGCGTTCCTCAAGGACGTCAATACGGGCAAGCAGGTCATCTATAAGAACGGCCAGGTGTGGCACGAGGCCGGTGGCCTCTACAGGCCCCTGACCGGGACCACGCGCTTCGGCATCGGTGCCCATCCGGACGGCAAATGGTTCTGGCCAGGCTCGACTACCGAGTTCCGCGTCTGGAATCACGTGCGGACCGCCGCCCAGATTCAGGCCGACATGCGGGGCCGACTGCAGGGGAGCGAGCCCGGACTGGTCCTGTACTATCGCCTCGACGGCAGCCAGACCACCCAGACGGTCACCGACGCCTCGGGCAACGGACGCCACGGCACGATACGCGGCACGCTTAAGCAGGTGAGCGGTCCGGACGCGCAGTCCTAGCTCGGGCTCCTCAGCCTGACCAGGTACTACCTCGCGCCCCCATACACCCCAATACACCCCATACGCCCTCATACGCCCCCATGCAAACCCGACGATCAGGCACCGCTTCAACCGGTACGGCGCCACGACGACACCAAGGGCGGCACCGCGGCTACGGGGCGTACTGCTCGCACGCAGGTTCTGGACTCACCTACCCCTCGCACAATCTCCTTTAGCAACTCCCGAGATTTGGGTCGGACTCCTAACACCGCGACTAGCGCTTGACCGAGAGGGAGCGGCACTTCTATCCCTCACCAGAGAGACCCCCCAGGCCGTCTGCCTGGGTGTGGGGGGTCGGAGATGTCTGGCTCACTCTGCTCGCGGCCTGGGAGCGCGCCAACCCGCTCCTTGACCTCGAAGCGGCGCTGGCCCTCCTGATCCAGAGCGGGCAGCAGCGATTCCCGCAGATCGCGCTGTCGCCCGAGCGCTTCGCGGCCTTCCCGGCGCGCTGCCTGCCAAGCGAGGTCGTCGAGGATCCCGGCCTGTCGGCGCTGCATGGCGCCGAGCTGTTCCTGGTACGCGCCGACGGCCTGGGCGATCGCGCGGTCCACGACATCATGGAGTCGCAGTACCTGCCCGCGGTGCGCAGCTCGCTGCGCCGCCTGCGTCCCTCGGAGGCGGCCATCGATGAGGTGCTGCAGGAGCTGCGGCACATGCTCTTTGCGATGCGGGACGATGGCCAGCAGCGCCGTGGCTACTAAGGACGCGGCGATCTGCTCGGGTGGCTGCGCGTCGTCGCGGTCCGCCGGATAGGCCGCTCCCTGCAGCGCGAGCAGCGCCACCTCGCGCTCGATGAGGCGGCGGCCTCGATCGTGAAGCCCGACGGCGCGACTGCGGAGGTGCTGCTGCTGCGCCAGCGCTACGGCCAGCAGTTCGTCGAGGCCTTCCGGGAGTCCGTCGCCTCCCTGAGCGGCCGGGAGCGCAACCTGCTGCGCTACCACTTCTTGTTCCGGCTGAGCATCGACCAGATCGGGCAGATGTACGGGGTCCACCGCGCCACCGCCGCGCGCTGGGTGCGCGCCGTCCAGGAGCGGCTATCGGAGTCCTCCCGCGCTGGCTTCCACCGCCGTGTCCTCGTCGGAGACGAAAGCGCCCGAAGCCAGCTGGCGCTCCTGCAGAGCTAGTTGAGTCTGAACCTCAGCGGCTGGCTCACCCGGGAGGCGGAGCCGGAGTAGGCCGGCCGCCGCGCCTGCGCCCAGGCCGGGCCGGCACCTGCCGGAGACACCGCTCCGCTGCGTCATGGAGCATCCAGCCACTTTTCTGGAGACTGGCACGCCCGACCTGGGCGATCCTGGAACCGGCCGCACCGACAGGAGCCGCACGACCCCGTGTCTCGACGATACGCAGCTCCTGCAGCTGTGGCAGGGGCGGCTGTTGCCCGAAGCCGTCCAGCGCTTCGAGGCGCACATCGATCAGTGCCCGGACTGCTTGCAGCTGCTCGACGACCTGGCGCAAGCGCAGCCGGACGACGCGCGCGCAGGACCGCCGGAGCTGCTGCCGCGCAGCGCGGACGGCGCAGACGAAGCCGCGGAGCTGATCGATCGCCGCTACGTCTTGTCCGGCAAGCTGGGACAGGGCAATCCTGCAGCGGCTGGAAGCGGCCTGGGACATCACGCAGGTCGAGGACGCGCTACGCGCGCTGCAGGACACGCAGCGGCAGTGACCGCGCCGCGGCGGCGCGACGCCGTTGACCCGGGCACCGATCACTCCGGCGAATAGAGGGAGTCATCCTCGAGCGCCCACAGCCGCGCGAGATCCGCGAGCAGCGCACAGCACGCCGGACAGACATCCATGTGCGCCTCGAACTGCGCCTCATCGGCGGCTCGCAGGTCGTGTCGCAGGAATCGCATGACGCGGCTTGGTTGCGGACAGGGCGCGAGGTCGCGCTCCTGCCCGAGCTGCCATCGGGTGAATCCGCTTTTCTGGGCATTTGCAACTAGGAGCGAAGAAGCGAAAAAGTCGCACGGCTTTCGCCGCCGCTCCCGCTCTGCGCGGGGGAAAAAGGCCTGCCGCGAGGTCAGCCTGTAAGCGGGTGTGATTGGGAGCCTCACTACCTACTGATCACGTCCTCGCCCCTCTATGAACGCGAAAGGCTCCGATGAGGTTGCGCACGAGATAGCAGGCCCCCGCACAGAGTCCCAGGTGGTCCCACTCTGCACTGGCCGACCAGAAAGCGATCCTTTTAGGGACTTCGCCGAAGATCTGGTCGTAGGCACGCAGCGCTTCCGCTAGCTGGCCCTGGGCCTTTAGCACTTCGGCGCGACCTACGTGCAGCACGCGGGAGCCGTCGTGCCTGGGCATAAGAGCGTGTACGCCGCCGGGGGCTTGGGGGCTGGTCGTAGCGATTTCCAATTCCACAGTTCTATCGAGATGCGGCTGGCCCGGCGCGTAGGGATAGACAAAGGTGTATGTTCCGAGTCGCGTCTGCTGCTGCAGTCCTCCTTTGGGAACAGCCGAGCCGGCATCAAAATAGGAATCGCGCATATCGACGACCAGCTCGTCCCTCGGGATGCCCACCAACTCCTGGCCCCGGATTTTGAAGGAAGCGAGCGCGTACAGAGCGTCAGGAGCGCCAGTGAGCACGACCGTGAACGAGCGTGTGTGCGGCGGGATCTCGTAGCTCAGGATCTCTGCCGAGCTCCACACCGGCGCATGGCAGCCCCAAAGAAGTGCGCCCAGGGCTGCAACCAGCGTCGACGTTAGCAATCTGGCGGTACTCATGAGTTCCCCTCGACTGCACCAGCCTCCGCTATTTCACCGACTTCACGGGAACGAACGTATAACCGCCCTGTAGGGCCCCGGCCTTGACTTTTACGCCGCCAGCCCAGCCCAAATAGAAACCAGGAATTCCCGCAGCGGCACCTTTCATGCCTTCGTACACGCTCCACTGCACGCCGATCGTTCCTCCGATCTGCGCGTACGCCGCTTCCACGCCCAAGCCGACATAGCCCCCTTCGGCATCGTCGACACCACCTGGCTGCCAGAAGAACGTCACGTTGGCTGAACCGCCAAACGCGGCCCCGAGCACACCGCCCAGTGAGAGCGCCAAGCCGGCGCCGTAGCGCCGATCGACTTCCTGATAGCAGTTGGCGACCAGGCCGACGGAGCCCTCTATCCCGCCTACATAGGCGCCGCCGCCCGCTACTGCCAGACCCCAGGAAGACTTCATGGCGCCGCCTGAGCTCCCCGGCACGATCGAGTTCAGCTTCCACTCAAGCAGTCCCAGCCGCTCGCCGATGAACAAAAGATCGGCGCGCGTCTGGTCGTCCAGGCGCTTCTCGGAGGCGGCCTTCGTCAAGCGGTCGACGACGGCCACCGCGTTGTCGTCCTTCGCCAGCGCGTCCAGGTTGCTACGGAGCTTTTTGAGGAAGCCGCTATATTTTTTGATGTACGCGTCGGCCGCGGCACGCAGCGCGGCGTCCTTGGCGGCGTCGAGCCCCGCCTGCACCTCCTTCACCGTCTTGCGATAGGCAGCTTCTCCATCTTTGATCGTCGTCGCGTAGCTTTTCTTAGCAGTCTCCGTCAGCGCTTTGGCTTCATCGGAGCTGAGTTCGGTGATCTCTTCCGCCTCATTGATGACTGTGTTGGTCGTCTTCTTCGCGGTCTTCTTGATCTTTTTGAAGAGGTTCGCCTGCGCCGGCACCGCGACCAGCGACAACAACGCAAACACAGCGGAAAAAGCAGCGGTACTCAAAAGACTTGTCCTGGTTCTGAGGTTCATCGCGAAATCCTTTCTGTTGGATCGCAGCGGGTACGGGGCAGGAATTGCTCCGGGTTGCGCGGCCGACGAACAATCAGCCACGCGGAGACACCGATGATCACGATCGTTTGCACCATGCTCTGCACGACCTTGATTGCGGGGCGGAGACCCGGCGGCACAGCCAGGATGAGGACCCAAACGAGCGCCAGGCCGACTCCGCCAGCCGTGCTGCGCACCTCGACGGAGAGGAGGGTCGTCGCCCACAAAAGTCCGATCGTCACGTAGCCGGGGGCGAACGGGCTTTGCATCGCGGCCAGCACCAGCAGGGCCATCCACGTCACCGCTTGATCGCGGCGGTCTTTCGGGCGGCGCGCGGCAACGAGCGCCAGTAGGATCAAAGCGAGGGTGTAAACGCGTCCGATCCACGGCGCGAGGTGCCACGGATCGCCCATGTCGAAGCCGAGGAACTGGAGCTTGAATGGGAATCCGAAGGGGGACAAGTTGGTGAGGATGCCGGACTGGGTATCCATGAAGGGGAACGCCCTGCCTGAGCTGAGGCGCGGGAGCGCGTAGGTCAAAAAGGATGTGATCGGGTTTTTGCCAAAGCGAAGTATGGCGAGCGCAATCAACACCACGCCAAAGCCGGCCGTGATCGCGGCGCTGCGAATGCGGCGCTGTACCAGCAGCACGACGCCCAGGATGCCGGGAGAAACCTTTCCGAGAATGGTCAGGGCGAGCAGGGAGCCACCGGTTGCCAAGCGGCCCCGGTCAAAGGCCACCAGGGCGAGGATGGAGATCACCGTCGCGGCAACGTGGAAGTTGCCAATCTGGAGCGTAAGAACGAGCGGCACGCTCCCGAAAAACAGCGGCGCCAATAAGAGAACCCGGTGGGCGGCGGGACCGTCGACGAAGCGGGCGACCCTCCACAGCCCGAGCGCGAGCAGGAGCCCACTCAGACCGAACCAAAGGGCGCGCTGCGCAAGGAAGTCTCCCGAAAAAGGAGCGAGCGGCGCCATGACCAGCAGGAACGTCGGCGGATAGCTGAAGTTGTCGAGGTGGAACGGGCGGTAGGGGTTCTCGCCCCCCGGCGGCAGGGGAGGAAGTCCGAGCGATCCGTGCCAAAAGTGGTCGTCATAAAAATTGTCAACGCCCTGGCTGGCCAGTTCGGCGGCGCGCACGTAGGCGGTCAGGCAGCTATGGGTTTCGGTGAACGTGTTGCCCGGCAGGGCCTGGAGATCCGTGCGGGTGGGATCGCCGATGAAAATGCTCAGCTGCGCAGTCTTTACGACCGCAGCCAAAGCCAACACGACGTAGAGCGCGAAGAGAATCTTGTGTCGCTTGGCCAGGCCATCCAGTGTGGTCGGAAGTCGAGCGGACAGTCGCGGAAGAAGCAACGCAATGGCCGCGGCAACGATGAGCAGCGCTAAAAGACCAGGCAGGCCGAGAGACCAGCCGACTGAGGCAGCGATTGCGACCAGTCCTCCGAGCACCAGGGAAAGCAGCGGAGCTTGTCTCGGGAGAAGCTCGTTTACGACTACAATCGTACCGCTTACCGCAAGGGCAGAAAAAGTGACCGTACCGGCTTTTCCCGACGGTCCAAGGATGTGTAAAAGGGGGCGCCACAGGCCGTGGGCAATGACCGGTGCCAGAAGGAAGGCCCAAAGCGCTCCGAATGCAGCGCGTTCAAGGGGCCGAGGCCAGCCACCGTTCGTCTTATCGTTCGTCTTATCGTTCATCTAGTGTCCTTGGCCATTGTTCGGGAATGAGGGATGCTTCAGCGTCGACGGACGCCATGCATAAGGGACGAGCGAGCCGCAGGATCGAGACAAGCCGCGTGGCGATCGGTCCGGAGTCGACGCGTTCGAAGTGGTACCGACCCACCATCATGGCCAGCGCAACCCCTCCTTCGAGAGACGACGCTGCGAATCGTGAGATACAGTGATCGGCTTCATGTTGGTGCGTACTCCACTGTTCGGAACCCGAATAAGTTCAGCGTAGAGTGAGCCTTCTCGATGCCGTGTGTCCGAACGCGCCAGAAACGTGTGCCGACCGCGCCAATCGCATCGGCCATATGCAAAAGGAAGATGCGCAGCACAGGCCGAATAAACAGAGGCTGGTTGTCCCGGCACGAAGTCGTGCCCGTCAGATCGGCCGGCGACTGCGACCGCTCACCGCTGCTGGCTGCTGCGAGCCTGGGCAGAGCGCTGGTACTCCGCAGGGGTGCTCCCGGTCCAGCGCTTGAACGCCCGGTGGAACGCGGACAGGTCCAGGAATCCCAGCAGGAAGCCCACCTCGCCGATGGCGATCCGCGGATCCGAAAGGTAGCGCAGGGCCAGGTCGCGGCGCAGCTCCGAGAGGACCTCGGCGAAGCTCGTGCCCTCGCTTTGTAGCCGGCGCTGGAGGCTGCGCCGACTCATGTGCAGCTTCACCGAAATCGCGGCCATGACCGGCTCCCGATCCGGCAGCTCGTCCATCATGCAGCGCTGAACCGTATCCCGGAAGCGGGGGTTCTCGGGCCGCTGCGACAGGAGCCCTTCGAGCTGACGGTCCATTAGCGCCAGCAGCCGCGGCTCGGCGAGGCGCTGTGGTCGAGCCAGCAGGTCACGATCCAGCACCAGCTCATTGCGCGGGCAGCCGTAGTGCACCGGAGCTCCGAAGATCCGCTCCTGCTCGCTCACGCAGGCCGGCCTGGCGTGCGCAAAGCAAACCGCTCGCGGTACAAACTCCTCCCCGATGGACCAGCGCCCCTGCAAGACAGCCAGCGCCAGCTGGCACTCCACCGGGTGCCGCGGCGGCTCGCTCGGATCCTGGTAGTGGCCGTGCACCAGCCGCGCGATGTCCTCCTCCTCCTCCTCCAGCCTCACATAAATGCCATCGTGGAGCAGGCGCAGGTATCGGCTAAACCGCCGATAGTTCTCGCCCAGAGTGGCGCAGCTCCGCGTCGCGAAGGTCATGACGTCGAATTGCCCTTCCGCGAAAGGGACCACCCACTCGGCCAGGTGCAGGCCGAAGTCCTGATCGCCGGTCAGACGTGCTGCCTCGACCCACAGGCGCAGCTCCTGAGAGTGCAGCAGCTCGGCGTCGGTCCCGGCTAGCAGCGCCGGGTCCAGCCCGGCGGCACTCAAGAGCGTAAGTGGCGGTACCCCAGCCTTCGCGGCAAATGCAACGACGGCCAGGATCGGCTTCGACGCACGAACGCGGCTCATAGTCGATGTTAAGGGCCGCCGGCTCGCACCGTCAATGCCAATGCTGACGTCCGGCAGGTGCAGAAATGCTCCATGCAGCGCCGTCGCTGTTTTGAGCGGCTTGCATAGTCAGCGACGAGGTGGGCGTGGACGTCTGTTGGCTGTCACCATTGACGTCCAACGGACGTCCAGATGTGGCCGTCCCAGAAGAACCGCTCTGCGTAGCTGCCAGAGCACCTTTCTGCGAACTCTGAACGCTCTCCGATCATTCACGTACAGGTTCCCGATCGCAGCAGCAGAGCGGGAAATGATACCGCTATAGCGTTCCATAATAGTCGCAACCTCCGATATCGACATAATCTGAAGTTCTAATGCCGGATGCCCGCCGAGTCTGATGTGTCTCCAGAATCCGTGCAGGCAGTGGACCCGCGGCAATGCGGCGACCTACCCGGCCGGCGATGCGCCCTACACACGCCAGAGGCAGGGACCGGAAAAATAGGCTCCTATGCGCCAACCTACACGCCCCGAGCCGATCTAACACTACTCCGATTAAGCACTCTCGACGGAGAAAAATTTCCTTGATCTGATGGGCTCGTGGAAAAGGACCCGTTCTATCGCGATCAGGAAGCCGCGCTTCCCAAGCTCGCCCAGGCTATCCAGCGCGGCGACTCAGCCGTGCTGCGCAGCTGGCCACCGGCCCACACCGGCCAGTTTGAACAGGCCGCGTTCAGATCGGTGGATCTGCCCGGGCTGCTCGGTCTGAGGCAGTAAGCGGGTCGCGCAGGCTGATACCCTCGCAATCGTCCCAGCGCCGATGACGCCGGCCCTGCGCGGCGCCGGGTTCGGGTCTTTTTGATTCACGCTGTCCTCTCCGCTGCATTCGGGGGCGGGTCGCTCGGCGCGGGTAACGCGACGTCGAGCGCCCAGCAATAAAAGCACAGCTCGTCGACCAGCTGCTCGACCCGCGCGCTCGCCGTCGCGGCGCCGGCGTGGCCGGAGGCGTGCAACGGCAAGAGCAGGTAGGGGCCGCCGCGCGTCGCCTCAGCCTGGAGCCGCGCGACCATCTTGAGCGGATCTTGCGGCCGCGCGATCCGGTCGTCGAGCGCCGACACGAACAGCATCGTCGGATACGCGCGCTCGGTCCTGACGTTGTGATACGGCGAATACCCCGCCAGGTAGGCGCCCTCGATCGGATCAGTGGGCGCGCCGTACTCCAGCGCCGAGGCGCCGAGACTGAGCGCCGGGTAGCGCAGCAGGTCGAGCGTGGGCACGCGGCAGAACACGGCTCCGAACGCGTCGGGCGCTTGCATGGCCGAGACCGCGACGAGCAGGCCGCCGTTGCTGTTGCCGCGGGCGGCCAGTCGGGCGGGCGTGGTGTAGCCTTCGGCGACCAGCCAGCGCGCGGCAGCGACGAAGTCATCGAACGCGTTCTGCCGCCGGGTCTTGCGGGCCGCCTCGTGCCAGGCGCGCCCGTACTCGCCGCCGCCGCGCACGTTGACGAAGGCCAGCACGCCGCCGAGCGCGAGCCACGCCGCGCCTTCGGCGGTGAAGCCCGGCTCCACCGAGATGTTGAAGCCGCCGTAGCCGCTCAGGCGAACCGGACGGTGGCCGTCGCGCTGCATGTCCACCCGATGAGTCAGGAACATCGACACGCGGGTGCCGTCGCGCGACTCGTACCAGATCTGCTGCGTCGTGTAATCAGACGGATCGAGCCCGCCGTCCGGTACGTGGTAGGGCAGCAGGCGGTCGGCGTCGTAGTCGTAGCGGTAGATCGACGGCGGCTGCACGTACGAGGCGAATCGCACCCACACCTCCTCGCCGCGCCACGACCCGCTGACGCCGCTCACCACGCCTTCGCCCTCGTTGCGGTTGACCGAGCCCAGCCCGGGCAGGACCACGTCGCGCAGGCGGCTGCCGTCCTCGGCGTAGATGCGGAGCCGGTGCGACGCGGCGTGCGAGTAGACCGCGTAGAGCCGGCCGCCCACCCCGGTCACGGTCTGCAGCGTGTCGGGGCCCTCGGGGATGAGCGTCCGCCACTCGGTCGGCGCGGTCAGCGGCGCGCTGCACAGCCGTCCGCGCGGCGCGTCGAGATCGGTGTGGATGAGCAGCGAGTCGCCGAGCACCTGCACCTGGTTGATGGCCCGCAGAGTGGGCGCCACTGGCACCAGCGCGTCGTCGGACAGGCGCAGGAGGTAGATGGCGTTCGCGTGGACGAAGTCCCACCGGGTCAGGACGGCGAACCTGCCGCACTCGCTCACCTTGACCGTGGACCAGGTGTCGCCCGCGCGAGCGTCTGCGAACACGCGCCGGGCCGGTGCGGACGAGCCGAGCCGGTGGTCGTAGACGGCGTGCCAGAGGCCGTCCTCGCCGGCCGGCACCTCGCCCGGTTCGGCACCGGCGGCGTAGAAGAACCCGGTCGAGTCGGGTCGCCACGCCAGGGACTCGTGGGCGATGCCACGCGGCCTTTCGGGCAGCAGCTGCCCGCTGTCGATGTCGAGCACGTGGATGACCGCGCCGGCGCCGCCGACCTCCTTGCCGAACGCGACTCGCGTCCCGTCGGGAGACGGCGCGGCGAACACGAGGACCTCGCCGGCGGGCCAGCGATTGGGATCGAGCACCGGCGCAAGGGGCGCGCCCGCCGCCCGCCGCATCCACAGCGCTAGCATCTCGTCATCGCGGCTGGCTTGCCATACGAACTCGCGCCCGCCGGTCGTGCGGATAGGTGGCGACAGTCGCGGTTGGCGCGCCGCGCGCGCGACCGCCGCTCGCAGCCAGTCGCGCGCTGGCACCGCGTCCAGGACCGAGCGCGTGACTGCCTCCTGGGCGGCGATCCACGCCCGCGTGTCGGCGTCAGTGAGCTGCTCGAGCCACCGGTAGGGATCGTCGAGCTGCCGGCCGTGGAGCGTGTATCGGGTGCCCGCCTCGCGCAGCGTGGGCGGAAGAACCATGCTTTGATGGGGTCGCGGCATCAACGGATACTACCTCCAATACAAAGCTGACACCGCCGAGCACCGGTTGCCGTATCATTTATTTCCTTGGTTGATCCTGCTGCTTTGGCCGATTGGAAGCACTCGCTCGCTCATCCGGGCCGCAGTCGTTCTGGAGCGTCGGATGCTCCGCGACCAGCGAGAGGACCGAGATATGCAAAGCCTCCTCAAGGAGTGCCAGAGAGCCCAGTTCCGGAGCTCGAGATAGATCGTACGGGAGCAAAGGGAAATCCGGGACGGGGCGGGTCACGAGCGCCCCCTGTCGAGGCGAGCGTCCAGGACATCCTGCGCCGAGACGAGCTGTTTTTTGCGCGAAGCCGCGACAATCATCGCCGCCGAAGCGATGCGATTGAGGCGGCGCGGGACCCCGGCCGAGGCATCAAAGAGCGCGGTGACCGAGTCGTCGTCAAACAGGGGTTGGGCGCGGGCGCCGCAGGCCGCCAGGCGCAGCGTGACGTACTCCCGAGTCTCCTGGACAGAGATAGGGGACAGACGGGCGATGGTGGTGATCCGCTGGTCCAGGGCGTGATGGGTCGGCTCCGCGAGCCGATCATCGAGGCAGGGGTGGCCCGACAGGATCAGGACGAAGGGACTTTTGCGGTCAAAGTCGGCGATGGTCAGCAGGCGCACGTCTTCGAGGGTGTCGTCGGGCATGACGTGGGCTTCATCCAGCACGAGCAGGTGCTTGCGCTTGTCCTCGAGCATCGCGAGCGAGATCCCCTGGGCGGTCTCGGCGCGGGAGCGGCGCGGGGCCTGACCGATCTTGCGCGCCAGCACGTTGAGCAGACCAAAGGGACCGACGGTAGCATGGGCAAAGTAATGGACCTGGGTGCCCAGCTTCTGCTGCTCCGCGGCCACCTGGCCCAGCAGCAGACTTTTGCCGCAGCCCGGCTCGGCGACCAGGGCCGAGAGACCGTCCAGTTCGATGGTGTAGCGCAGGCGCTCGTGGGCCTCGGTAAAGCCGCGGTGGCGATGCAGGGCCGAGGGGGAGGCGTCGCGGCCAAAGGGGTGCGCGGTGAGACGAAAGTGACGGATCAGGGAGTCGCTCATGGGAATCAGTCCTCCGTGGGGGTTGGGGTTTGCATGCGACCCAGGACAAAGGTACGAAGCAGGGCGAGGTAGACGCGGACATGGCGGCCGGGGCCACGCAGCCGGACGGCCTGGTCCAGGGCGATGCGGCAGAGCTTCTCGGGAAGGGGTCCGAAAGAGGCCCAGAATGCGGTGACCTCCTCGGCTTGGGAATCGCGGACGCGGGCGCCGGTGAGATCGGAAACCACGGTGACTGGGAATCCCAAAGCGCAGAAGCGTCCGCAGCAGCGTGTCCCGCAGGGTGCCGATATCCTCTCCCAAGTACCACCTGTCCGCCACCGGGTAGCGCGTGGTATGGTCGCTGAAGGCGCCGAGCTTGGCGACCGTGACCCGTCCGTCGGGACACAGGACCTTGGGGCCTTGAGCTCGTCCAGAGTCATGCTAGGTGACATCGCCTACTTCATAAAGGAGATCCAATTCCATGACTCTCATCGGACGCAACGCCCCGTGCCCCTGCGGCAGCGGCGCCAAATACAAAAAGTGCTGCCTCGCCAAACACGAGCGCGAGGCAACGCTTCGAAGCATGAGTTCGGCTTCTGCCGCGGGCTCCTCCTATGTCTTGGAGGACGACGGCTTGGACGACCTCTCCAACTCCGTACTCGGTCTGCTCAAGAGGCGCCGCTTCGACGAAGCCCTGGCCGCCTGCCAGCTCCTGCTGCACAAGTTTCCTGACGCCGTGGACGGCTTGGAGCGCTCCGCCCGGGTCTACGCCGCCCTGGGCGACCACGCCAGCGCGGCCGCCTTCTACCGCGACGCCTTGTCCTTCATCACCGACCCCAGCAGACGCGATGACTATCAAGGGGTCGAGTATTACCAGGAGCAACTCCAGCTACAGGAACAGCTCGCTAGGCGCGCTGCGGGCGAGCCTGCGCGGGGTGCTGAAATGGTGCGTGCGCCCTGATATTGGCGGGGGCCGTATACCGACCTCGAGTACCCGCGTCCGACCTCAAGTGCCTAAACCGCGACCCCGTTCAAACCCGAAGTTTCTCTTCCTCGGGATCCAGGCGAGTCTTGGGACGCAGGCGGCCGTGAACCGAGGTGGGCTCGTCGTTGAGCTGGGCCTGAAAGCCACAGATGCGGTCGCGGAGCTCGTCCTCGTCGCGGTGGCAGTGCAGTGCGGTCAGCTGCTGGCGCAGCCACTGCCATAGCCGTTCTATCGGCATAATCTCTGGGCTGCAGGGCGGCAGGTACACAAGCTGGATTCCCAATTGGTCCGCGTAGCTGCGGACCGCCTTGGCGTGAGGGTAGCGCACGTTGTCCCAGACCAGGACCAGGGGCGGTCGGGATGGCTGTCTCGCAGCGCGCCGAGCATCTGGTTGGTCGTCTGGGCGTTGGTCCAGTCCGTGGTCCACACTCGCACCGGCTCGGTGGCTCCCAGGGCGTAGCGTCAGCGATGCCTGCGCCAGCAAGCTGCCCTGAAAGGTGATCGACAGGGCGCGCGCTCGACCAGTGCAACCCCTCGCCGCGACTATCGCGGCCTTGACGCGAAAGAACGCAATAGCCATGCTTTCGCGCATGCAACGACATCGGCCGGGGCTGCGCGTAGTGTTTGCCATTGCCATCGGGGTCTGGATCTGGTGTTCTGGTGCCGCCGGCACGGCAGCACCGTCGGCCCCCCAAGCCGACACGCAGCGGCAATTGCTGGCAACGCTCACCGCACTTGCCCAGAAGCAGCCGCGCCACGTCGGCGCGCTCTACGTGGCTGCCCGCACCGCG
Source organism: Polyangia bacterium (assembly GCA_044222245.1). Taxonomy (GTDB): domain Bacteria; phylum Myxococcota_A; class Polyangia; order Palsa-1104; family JAEUJZ01; genus CALFML01. Next base: position 27,119 of record JBGANQ010000068.1, read on the forward strand.
GCGGCGCTGGGTGAGGATGCAGTGGCCATCGAGTGGCTCGATCGCCTGGAGAAGGTGGGCATGGCCGACGAGCTCGATCCCGACGATTTCGGCGTGTTTGCGCAGTCACCTGCCTTTCGTGAGCGTGCGGCGCGCTTTGCGGCGGCCGCACCTCCAATCGGAAGAGCTATCTCTACGCTCGAGACACAGTGCGCCGATCTCCTTCCCGAGGGCACCGCGTTCGACCCGCGACGCGATGAGCTACTGGTGTCGAGCGGACGTCGCCGAACCGTCGTGGCCATCAGCACATCCGGTCGCTGTAGGGATGTGGTGCCCGAGGGCGACGGCGAGCTGAAGGCCGTGCTCGGCATGACAGTGGATGCCGCCACTGACTCACTATGGGTGGCGAGCACCGCCGCGCCGTTCATGATCAACGCGCAGCAGGTCGAATCCGGGCGGGCTGCGCTCGTGCGGATCGATCTCGCACACGGCCGCGTCACAGCATCCTATGCGCTTCCGGGCCCGGGCCTGCTGAACGACGTCGCGCGCGGACGGGACGGTTCGACGTACGTCACTGAATCCCGGGGTGGCACCGTTTACCGGCTGGCGCCGGCGGGCGGCGTATTGAAGCTGCTGTTTCCTGCCGACACTTTCGAAAGCCCGAACGGTATCGTTGTATTGCCGGGCGGGGCGTTGCTGGTGGCCGACTTCGACGGCCTCGCGCTTGTTGTCGATCCCGCCGGTGTATCGCCAAAAGTGCAGCGCCTGACGACACCGCAGGGCCTCTACCTCGGCGGCATCGACGGCCTTGCGCTCGCCAACGGTCGGGTGATCGGCATTCAGAACCTGGTGGGGCGTTCACGCGTCTGGGCGCTGACAATCGATGTCCGACAGCGCCGAGTCGCTCAGGCCAAGGTACTGATGCGTGGTCACCCCGACTTCCTCAATCCGACCACCGGCGTCGTGGCGCGCGGGAAATTCAACTTCGTCGCAGATACCAGGCTGCAACAATCGCGGCCCGACGGCACGCTGAGCCCCTTGCCCGCGGGTCGCGCCGGCCATCGGCTGCTGGCAATCGCGCTGCCGGTGCGGTGACGGCCGGCGCGAACAGGATGTTGCCGCTGCCTGAGGCAATGAAGCGCTCGGCTTGCCTGGCGCGGGGCAGGTGGCGGTCGCACGGATAGGTGCGGGCGCGCTCCTCAGCGGTCGAGCCCCAGGGGGTGAAAAAGCCCATGCGTCATTCTCCGAGGAGCGGCGCGTGTAGCAATTCGTGGACTTACATAATATCTGGGCTGTAGGGCGGCAGGTACGCAAGCTGGATTCCCAATTGGTCCGCGTAGCTGCGGACCGCCTTGGCGTGAGGGTAGCGCACATTGTCCCAGACCAGGACCAGGGGGCGGTCGGGATAGCTGTCTCGCAGCGCGACGAGCATCTGGTTGGTAGGTCGTCTGGGCGTTGGCCAGTCCGTGGTCCACGCTCGCACCGGCTCGGTGGCTGTTCTCGACGCCTCGGTTTTCCAAGGCTGTCTGAAGCCTCAAGAGGGTGTCTTCTGACGGCGAACTCTCGCCCTTTTCAAAAAGGTGGATGGTTTGGGTGCTGACCCCGGCTGCTTTAAGAGCGCAGCGACGCGCGCTGGGTACCACGAGCCGCTGTTGTCCGGCACATACCCATCCATCGCTAGCCGCACGCCAGTCTCGCGCAGGGTCAGCCCCTCCGCGCGCAGCTCACTGGCCCGTTGCGCGGCTCCGGCCCGGTCCCCCGGCTCGCGGTAGCGCCGCAGCTCCGCCACGCTGGCCGGGTGCCACTTGCCGCCACGCAACGGAACCAGCCCCTCTTTTCAGGGAGCGTGACCGCGGCGCACGCCTTGCGCCTTGAGGTACTGCAGCGAGTCTCGCGTCCGCTCGGAAATGACTTCGCGCTCGAACTGATTATAGTTGGCGAGGTTGTGCATCAGCATCCGCCCGGCGGCGGTGTGCGTGTTCACCATGCCGCAGAGCGACAGCAGATGGTATCGCTCGTCGGAGAACAAGACCTCTACCAAGGTGCATACATCACGCAGCGACCTTGAAAGCCGGTCCAACTTGACGACGATCAGAGTGTTGGCTCGACCTCGCCGGATTAACTGCAGCGCGGCCTGGGGTCCTGGACGATCCAGCGTGCTACCCGAGATCCCTTCATCACCTTGTATGTCTATTAACTTGACGCCATTCGTATTGCAGTATGATCGTATCTTATCGCTTTGTGCGTCCAGGCTTACACCCTCGGACGCTTGCTCCTGGGTGCTTACTCGAACGTAGCCGATCGCAGTTTTGAGGATGCCGGGGGACAGTGGGCGTGGTTTCATGCCGACTGTAGTAAAAAATCTTGACGGTCCCCCGACTGCGTCATCCAGGTCTCGACCACGGGGAAGATCGAGGCCAGCGTGGCATAGATTGTATGCACGGTCTGGGTGTCGACGTCGTAGGTCTGTGCCCACTGCAGAAACAGTCCGTCCGCGGTAAGCTTGTTCCGCGCCGAGCGGTAGTACTCCTGGGTGTACATGCTGGCGATGCCGGCGCGATATGGATTGGACGGCTCGGAGACGATGACGTCATAGCGCTCACGCGAGTTGAGGAGCAGCTCGCGGCCATCGCCGATGAAGGTATGGACCTTGGGGTTTCGCAGGACGTCCTGGTTGACCGGAGCGTTCACCTGCGCGATGTGCAGGATGTTGGGCTCGATCTCGGCCACGTCGACCCGCTGTATATCGGCGATGGCGCCGAGCCAGCCAGCCGTGCTGCCGGTGCCCAGCCCGATCACCAGGGCCTGCCGCGGCTGCGGGTGCAATAAGGCGCCGACCAGACCGCTCACCACCTGAGTCGCCGCGTCGCCGCGCGCGTTGCCGTCGGCCTTGCCGTTGACCACGAACGCCATGCCGCTGTTGTCGATCGACAGGGCGACGCTGCTCTCCACGCCGTCTTTCTCCCAGACGATGGTGCGGTGGCGCGCATGGACGTAGTTGCGCAGGGAGTTGTCCCCAAGGCTCTGTATCTGCGCGCGGCCGACCCCGATGCCCGAGTGACGCCAGACCGCAGTGGGTCCCTCGGACGACAACAGGGTCAAGGTGGCGATGGCAGTCGCCAGCGCGAAACCAAGACCGAGCGCCCCGAGGCCACCCGACTCGGCGCGGGTTGTGCGCGCTCGCCAGTCTGTATATACGGACAGCGCCCCGGCGGCAACTCCGAGCCCGCACAGCAGACCGGCGGCCAGCCGCCACACCCCCGTCGCCGAGAGCAGGGGCAGCAGCCCGAACCCTCCGGCAAGGGAGCCGAGGATCGAGCCGGCGGTGTTCCAGGCGTACGCCAGCCCGACGTGCCGTCCCACCTCCTTTTTGCCATGCCCCAGCAGCGCGATGAGCAGCGGGAACTGCCAGCCCGAGATGAACGCCGCCGGCAGTACCACCACGCAGGTCACCAGGAACCACCCAAGCACGTAGCTGAAGAATCCAAGCGCCGCGAGCGGCCGTAGGAGCAGGGCGAGCAGCGCGATGCGGTCTCCCAGCGCAAAGGGCGCGATCACGGCCAGGGCCTCTAAAAGGCACAGCGCCGCCAGACCCTGCAGGGTTGGGGCGCGGCGCTGCCCCCACAGGGCATACCCGGCCCCACCAAGACCGATGCCGAGCAGCGCCACCGCGAGGATCAGTCCGAACGTGAACGTCGAGCCGCCGAGGATCGGACCGAGCATCCGGTACCAGACCAGCTCCATGAGCAGGAACGCCAGCCCGGCCAGCCCGCGGCAAACAGGACAAACCACAGCGGTGGCAGCGGCAGGCTCGCGGCTCCCGCAGACGGCGCTGCGACTTCCTCGGCGGCGGAGCTGGGGACCGGCGCACTGTCCCGGTTGGCCTGGGCGCGAGCGGCGTAAGCGACCAAGAGGTTTACCGCGCACGCCAGCCACAGAGTAGCCCGGTTGCCGTATCGCTCCAGCAGCACGAAAGTCGATAGCAGGGTGCCAAGGACCGCGCCCAGCGTGTTGACTCCGTACAGGATGGCGACGTGGCGACGGCCGCTGTCCTTGTCATCCTCGACCGCCCTGGCCGCGGCGACTACGTCTGCTCTCTGCACCAAAGATTGCGCAGATCGCTGCGAAGGAAGGCGCCGCTTGCGGGCACCTAGCAATTGACGAACGGAGCGCGCTCCTGGCACCGCAGGCGGGAAAGCAACGCTGAGTCCTTATTGGGGGTCCGTCGAGCATTCGGGCGCCTCGGCGGCGTGTCTAGGGTGCCGGGCGCGCTCCGTTCGCCGTCCTCCATCCGCTGTTACGGCCGGGTGGAGTCTGGTAGTGGCGCGACCTTATTTAGCTTAGAGGTATCAAAATGCAAGCGATCTTATTGTCTCGGTCTTTCGTGGTGTTAGCTGCTCTGGGAATCCTGGCCGGCTGTTCTGGCAACCCCTCGCAGCAGGACGCCTGTACCGCGCTGGCGCAGTCCTATTGTGATGCGCTGCAGCGTTGCAGCCCGGACCTGTTCCAGCGGACCTATCTTGACGCCCCTACCTGCCTGAGTCGCCAACAGCTGGCCTGCAGCACCCAGTTTCCCCCCGGCAGCAATACCACCACCCAGAACTTTGTCACCTGCGCCAAGGCACTGCCGGCGGCGGCGTGCAGTCAGATCCTCGTCAACCAGGCGCTGGTCGTGACCAATGTCCCCGAGTGTCGACCACTGCCGGGCACCAGGGAAAATGGCACCATCTGCTTCGCCGACACGCAGTGTAAAAGTACGTACTGTGACAAGGGACTGTTCAACGGTCTGTGCGGGTCGTGCGCCCAGCGGGCGCTGCTCAACGAGGACTGCGATGCCACTGCCTGCGACTTCGGACTGATCTGCGTGCAGCAGAACGGCGTCCCAAACCGCTGCCTGATGCCGGGGACAGCGACGCTCGGCCAGAACTGCGACCAGACGGCGCGCTGCCAGAGCGGCCTGACCTGCGTCGGCCAGAAGTGCACTGCCATCCTCAAGCTCGGCGACGCCTGTCAGCCTGGGCAAGGCAATGACGCCTGCGACCGCACCCAGGGACTTTTGTGCGATCAGAACACTCAGAAGTGCACCGCTACCTCATACGTCAAGCCCGGGGGGGCCTGCGGCGGCGCGGCGCAGAACCAGCGGACCACCTGCACCGCGAGCTCACGGTGCATAAATGATCAAGTCTGTCTGGGACCGGCCGGCGACGGCCAGTCCACCGTCTATACCTGCCTGCCGCCGGCCATCCCCGCAAGCGGCGTCTGTGCGCTGCCCGATCCGCTGCTGTGCCAGTAATCGCCCGTCGCGCTTACGCCTTCATGAATTGGGACGTTTCCATGAAGTGTGGGTAGTTTCATGAGAAGCGTCGTAAAAGACTTTGCCGGACTTCAACGGCTACGGCAACCACGGCTACGGCTGCTACGGTCTAAACGTCGGGATCGGCAACATCGATGACGATCCGAAGCTGGAGATCCTGGTCACTTATGACAACCACCAGCTCAACGCGTTCAAGTTCGATGGGACCTCGCTCCTGGCTTCGAGCTACTACACCAACCCGCAGAGTATGTACCTGGGAAAGCGGATGGGCTGGGGACAGTTTATCCGCTGGTTTGATCCGGGGATCGAGGATCGTCACTACAACCAGCACCTCGATCCGTTTCCCGATGTCACAAATGACATGTGGCTGCAGTTCAGCGCCTCGCCGCCGAGCGTGGTCGATGTGAACGGCGATGGGAAGAACGAGGTGGTGACGCTTCCCAACGCCGAGCTGCATATTCCCTATGTGACCCAGGGCTATGCCTTCTTTGTCGTGGAGGGGGCGTACGGCGATGGCTCGCGGGCGGCGCGCCGGCTGGCGGGCTTTGAGAACCTCTTGCTCAGCGACCAGCCGGCGGTGCGCGCCGCGGGCGACTACTATCCGCCCGATGGCGTGCCGGCGCCGACGACGGTGCACATCGTCGGCGATCCGCGGCCGGAGATCATCGCTCCGGTCAACGACGGCTTCATCTATGCGGTGAGCGCGGACAACAAGCGTCTGTGGCGCTACAACTACTCGGGCGGCAAGCCCAAGGTCTTTGCTTCGGAAGTGACGGTGGCGGATCTGAACAAGGACGGCAAGCCCGAGCTCCTGTTCGGGGTATATTCCCTGAACCCGGGCGGTGGCCGGCTGGTCATCCTGGCCAACACCGGAGAGCTCCTCTCCGATACGCCGCTGCCGGGCCAGAGCATGAACGGCAACGGCATCGGCGTCCCGGCGGCGCCGACGGTGGCGGACGTGGACGGCGATGGCACCCTGGAGGTCCTGGTCTCGACTTTGGACCACGGGGTGGACATCTTCAACATACCGGGCTCTGGGACCAAGTGCGCGCTGTGGCCTGATGCGCGCGGCAACCTGCTGCGCAACAGCATGGGTCCCAATACGGCCAAGTAGCGCCCAGAGCGCTCGCGGCCGCTCTCAGCCGCCTGGCAGCGCCGCGTGGACGCTGGACCGCGAGTCATAGCGCCAGAACCGCGGCAGCAGCAGCGCGCACACCGCCACCCCGATTACACACAGGACGCCCCCGGATACGACCGAGAAGGTGAGGCCCGCGTAGGCGGCGGCAAAGCCGGCTTCGGCGTTGCCGAGCTGCGGTCCGCTGGTGTAGCTGATCATCTCGACCCCGGCCATGCGGCCGCGCAGCTTGTCGGGAATCGTCTGGTTCCACACCGTCGAGCGAAACAGGCCGCTCACCATGTCGGCGGCGCCGGCCAGGCCGAGAAACACGACCGCCCACAGCGCGCTGCGCGCGTACCCGAAGCCGACGATCGCCACCCCCCACAGCCCGGCAGAGATCGTAATCGCCACCCCATGGCGGCGAATCCGGCCCGCCCACCCCGAAAACAGCGTCATCACGAGCGCGCCGATCGACGGCGCCGCGTACAGCCACCCGAGCACCCGCGCCCCGCCCAGCTGGTCGGCAATCGCCGGGAACAGCGCCATCGGCATGCCGAAGATCATCGCCACCATGTCGACCACGTAGGTGCCCAGAAGCTCCTGGCGGCTCGCTGCATAGCGCAGACCTTCGAGCACGGCCCCAAGGCTCGCCGGCGCCGCATCGGCCGGGCGCGGCGGGGCGCGCAGCAGCCACAGCGTCAGCAGCGAGACCGCGTACGAGCCGGCATCGAGCGCGTAGACCCAGGCCGGCCCGAGCGGGCCCGCCGCCTCCAGGATCACCCCGGCGAGCGCCGGCCCGCCGATCATTCCCACGTTGCCGCACAGCGAGGCCAGCGAGGCCACCGCTGGCAGCTGCTCGGGCGGGACCAGCCGCGGCGTGGTCGCCTCCAGCGCCGGCCGATGAAAGCCCGCCAGCGCCGAGCGCAGCGCCGCCAGGGCATACAGCGGCCACACCGCCGGCACCGCCCGGCAGGCGTTGGCAAACAGCAGCGCGCACAGCGCCACCAGGGCCAGCTCGGCCGCGATCAGCAGCCGCCGCCGGTCCATGGCATCGGCGTAGGCGCCGCCGATGAGCCCGAAGACCACCAGCGGCACGAGCTGCGCCAGGCCAATCATCCCCACGGCCAGCGACGAGTGGGTCAGCTTGTAGACCTGATACGGCAGCGCCACGTACGACAGCTGGCTGCCGATAAACGAGACAAACTGCCCGGTGTAGAGCAGGCGGTAGTCGCGGTAGCGGCGCAGCGGCGTCAGATCGAGGAGCAACAAGCGAACACCTGGATTGAAGAAGGGACTGCGGCCGTCCTGGCGCCGCGGCACGCTGGCCCGGCTGGCGTGCCGCCGTCAAGGCTGCGCGCTCCCCGCAAAGTGTAGCCCAGGATGCCGGGCGTGCAGCCGAGCGGCGCCGGACGCCGACCCGCGGTCTTATTTGATGATGGCGATGGTCTGCTGGTTCAGGGTGAGCAGCTCGCCGTCTTCGCTCCACAGCTCGCGCAGCTCGACGCTGTAGCCGTCCTGGGCGGCGACCGCCTCGGCGCGGTGGAAGACCGCGGCGTGCGGGCGCAGGCGCGCCGGGTCGGCGAGCAGCTCGCAGGTAAAGGCGATGGTGGCGATCGGGCGGGGAGCGGCCTCCATGGCCAGCGCGCCTGGCCACCAGGCATCGGCCAGCGCCACCAGCTCGACCGGGCCGAGGACCGGCGGGGCGCAGCGCAGCCGAACCCAGCCTGCCGTCAGCGGCACCCGCGGGGTCTCGGACTGAAACGGCATGGGAAGGGTCGGCCGAAACTCGACGAACTGGGCGAAGCGGGCGGCCCCGATCGGCATCTGGGCGAGCGGCGCGACCGCGTGCGGCGGCGGCGGCGCCGGCGGCGACAGGCGGTTCCACGAGGTGGTGCCGGCGCGCGCCCGACCCAGGACCACGACCGCGTGGGCGAGCAGCTCTGACCCTTGCAGCAGGCGCGCCGCCAGGGTCGAGACGCCGCTGCCGCGGCGCAGCACCTCGACCCGCAGCAGCGCCGCTCCCGGCAGCACCGGACCGACGAGCTCCGCGGTCAGCGAGCGCAGGGTGCGCTCGGCCTCCGGCTCGCAAGCGAGCGCCGCCCGCAGCAGGCACGAAAGCACCAGGCCGCCGAAGGCCCCGCGGCCCTGCTGCCAGCCGTCGGGAATATCGATCGTGAACTCGCCGTCGGCGATCCGGGTCGGCGTGGTCAGGGCGACAAAGTCGGGGGCGGTGCTCATTTCTTTGGCGGCGCCGGGGCCTTGGGGCGCGGGGCGCTGGCCGCCGCCGGAGCGCTGGCCTCAAGCTTGGCCCACGAGTCCTTGAGCGACACGATGCGGTTGAACACCGGCCGCTGCGCGGTCGAGTCCTGAGTATCGACGCAGAAGTAGCCCAGGCGCTCGAACTGGAAGCGGCTGCCGGCCGGCGCGCTGGCCAGGCTCGGCTCGACGATCGCGTGGCTTATCACCTCCTCGGACTTGGGGTTGAGCAGGGTCGTCCAGTCGACGCCCTCGGCGACCTCGTTGGGGTTCTCGCTGGTAAACAGGCGATCGTACAGGCGCACCTCCGAGCGCACGCCGTGCGCCGCCGACACCCAGTGCGAGGTGCCCTGAATGCGTCGCCCATCGGGCGCGTTGCCCCCGCGCGAGCCCGGGTCCCAGGTGCAGCGCAGCTCGACGATCTCGCCGGTCGCCGGGTCCTTTATGACCTCCTCGCACTTGATGATGCAGGCCCAGCGCAGGCGGATCTCGCGGCCGGGGGCGAGGCGGAAGAACTTCTTGGGCGGGTCCTCGCGGAAGTCGTCCTGCTCGATATAGACCACCCGCGAGAACGGCACCTTGCGCGAGCCCTTCTCGGGCGCCTCGGGGAAGTAGGGGCAGTCGAGCTCTTCGACCGCGTCCTCGGGGTAGTTGGTGATGACCACGCGCAGCGGGTTAAGCACGCCCATCACCCGCGGCGCCGTCAGGTTCAGGTCATCGCGGATCGCGTGCTCGAGCAGCGCCACATCGACCACGCTGTCGCGGCGGGCGACGCCGATGCGCTCGCAGAAGGCGCGGATCGCCGAGGGCGTGTAGCCGCGGCGGCGCAGCCCGGCGAGCGTCGGCATGCGCGGGTCGTCCCAGCCGCGCACGAACTTGTCGCCGACGAGCTTGAGCAGCTTGCGCTTGCTCAGCACGGTGTAGCTTATGTGCAGGCGGGCGAACTCGATCTGCTGCGGCGGCGACTGGATCTCCAGCTCCTGCAGGAACCAGTCGTAAAGCGGCCGGTGGCTCTCAAACTCCAGGGTGCAGATCGAGTGGGTGATCCGCTCGACGGCGTCGCACAGCCCGTGCGCATAGTCGTAGGTCGGGTAGATCCGCCACTTGAGCCCGGTGCGGTGGTGCGGCGAGTCGCGGCGGATGCGGTACATCGGCGGATCGCGCAGGTTCATGTTCTGCGAGGTCATGTCGATCTTCGCCCGCAGGGTGTGCGCCCCGTCGGGAAACTCGCCGTTGCGCATCCCTTCGAGCAGCTGCAGGTTCTCCTGCACCGAGCGGTTGCGGTACGGGCTCTCGCGGCCCTTGATGAAGTAGTTGCCGCGGTACTCGCGCATCTCCTCGGGGCTGAGGCTGCATACGTAGGCCTTGCCCTTTTTGACCAGCTGCACCGCCCAGTCGTAAAGCTGCTGGAAGTAGTCCGAGGCGAAGTACTTGCCGTCCCAGCTAAAGCCCAGCCAGCGGATGTCGTCGCCGATCGAGTCGACGAACTCGACGTCCTCGGTGTCGGGGTTGGTGTCGTCAAAGCGCAGGTTGCAGGTGCCGTGGAACTCCTTGGCCAGCCCGAAGTTGAGGCAGATCGACTTGGCGTGGCCGATGTGCAGGTAGCCGTTGGGCTCGGGGGGGAAGCGGGTGGCGACCCGGCCGCCGTGCTTGCTACTCTGCAGATCGGCCTTGATGATCTCTTTAAGAAAGTGTTCGCCGGCGGCGGCAGCGGGCGCGCCTTCGGCCGTGGGCAGGGGCTTGTCGACGGGGGGCGTAGGTTCGGACATGACGCTTTATCCTTGTGGCTAGGGCGAACTATACGAGATTGGCGGCCTTTTTCGGGGGCGATCTTCACGCTGCGGCCCGGACATGTCCGGAAGGCCCCTAGACGAAAGGCGGGGAAATCGTTCATCGTCTGGCTGTCACGGCCAAGCGGCCGGCGGCCCGGCGGTCGCCCCCCATCCAGCTTGCTCCCCAGGGAGAAGGAGATCTTATGTCCAGCGTCGCGAAGGTAAAGCCGATCATCGAGGTCGCCCAGGGTCTCGGGCTGTCCGAGGAGCAGATCATCCCGTACGGCCGCCTCAAGGCCAAGGTGGCGCTGGCGGCGACCCAGCGGCCGGCGCGCGGGCGCCTGGTGCTGGTCTCGGCGCTCACCCCGACCGACGCCGGCGAGGGCAAGACCATGACCTCGATCAGCCTGGCGCAGGGCCTTGCGCGCCTGGGCGAGTCGGCGTGCCTGGCGCTGCGCGAGCCGTCGCTTGGGCCGGTGTTCGGGCAGAAGGGCGGGGCGACCGGCGGCGGGCGGGCGAGCCTGGTGCCGTCGCAGGACATCAACCTCCACTTCACCGGCGACTTTCACGCCATCTCGGCGGCCAATAACCTGCTGGCGGCGATGCTCGACAACCACCTGCACCAGGGCAACCGGCTCGGGCTCGATCCGCGGCGGACGCTGTGGCGGCGGGTGCTCGACCTCAACGACCGCGCGCTGCGCCACGTCCTCGTTGGCCTTGGCGGCCCGGCCGAGGGAGTGCCGCGCGAGAGCGGCTTTGACATCACCCCGGCCTCCGAGATCATGGCCATCCTGTGCCTGGCCCGCGATGTCGCCGATCTGCGCGCCCGGCTGTCGCGCATCCTGGTCGGGCTGACCTACGACAAAAAGCCGGTGACGGCGGCCGACCTCAAGGCGGTGGGGGCGCTGATGGCGCTGCTCAAGGAGGCGCTGCTGCCAAACCTGGTCCAGACCGTCGAGGGCGTGCCGGCGTTTGTCCACGGCGGGCCGTTTGCCAACATCGCCCACGGCTGTAACTCGGTGCTCGCCACCCGCGCCGCGCTAGCGCACGCCGACTGGGCGGTGACCGAGGCCGGCTTCGGCTTTGACCTGGGCGGCGAGAAGTTCTTCGACATCAAGTGCCGCAGCGCCGAGCTGTCGCCGGCGGCGGTGGTCCTGGTGGCCACCGCCAAGGCCCTCAAGCGCCACGGCGGCGTCACCAAGGACGCCCTCGGCCAGGGCAACCCCGAGGCCGTCGAGCGCGGCCTTGGCAACCTCGAAAAGCACATTGAGAACGCGCGCGCCTTTGGCCGCACCCCGATCATCGCCATCAACCGCTTCCCCACCGACACCGCCGATGAGCTGGCGGTGATCAGCCGCGCCTGCGAGCGGCAGAAGGTTCCCTTTGCGCTGCTGGAGGGCTTTGCCCGCGGCGGCGAGGGCGGGGCGGCGCTGGCCGCCATCGTGCGCGATCACGCCGACAAGGTGGCGCCGCCGGTGCGCACGCTGTATGACCTGGGCGAGCCGGTAAAGCAGAAGATGGAGAAGATCGCCAAGACGATGTACGGGGCGCGCGCGGTGTACTTTTCGCGCGAGGCGGAGCAGGACCTGGAGCAGGCGCGGGCTCTGGGCGCCGAGGCGCTGCCGCTGTGCGTGGCCAAGACGCAGATGTCGCTGTCCGACGATCCCAAGCGGGTCGGCCGGCCCGAGGGCTTCGACGTCGTGGTGCGGCGGCTGGTGCTGTCGGCGGGGGCGGGCTTTTTGGTGCCGCTGCTCGGCGACATCATCCGCATGCCCGGGCTGCCGGCGACGCCGCAGGCCGAGAAGATCGATCTGGTCGATGGCGAGATCGTCGGCATCATCGGCTGAAGCGCTGACCCCCGGCGGCCCCCGCGCCGACGCGGCTGGCCGTCGCTGCTGAGAACCCCCTTGCTGCCCGAGCCTGCGTCACCCCCCGAGCACCGCCAGCACTTGCTGCTGCCGCTGCCGCTGCAGCTGCCGCTGTGGCGCTACTTCGCTGCGGTGCGGCAGTGCCGTTTCGCGTTCCTGCTCGACAGCGCCAAGGATCCGGACAAGCTCGGGCAGTTTTCGTTTGTCGGCGCCGATCCGTTCTGTGTGTTCACGGCCAAGCGCCTGCCGGGACCGCCGGCCAAGAGGCTGGCGCAGCTTGCCATCAGCTACTACCCGGACCCCGACGGCCCGCCGCAGTGCCACCGCAGCGTCGGCGAGCCGTTCGCCGCGCTGCGCCAGCTGCTACGCACCCACGCGCTGGCGCGCGCCGACTACAGCGCCCACCCGGTTCCGCTGCTGGCCGGCGCCGTGGGCTACATCGGCTATGAGGCGGGCCACTTCATCGAGTCGCTGCCCGACTGCGGCGTCGATGACCTGGGGCTGCCCGACATCTGGCTGCTCTTGTGTGACACGCTGCTCGCGCACTGTCACCGGACGGGGCGCTCGTATCTGTCGGTGATCGGGCGCGGCGCCGATCCGGCGGCGGCGGCGCGCAAGGCCGCCGAGCTGCAGAGCCAGTGGCTGCGGCGGCTGGCGGCGTTTGAAGCCGCCCCCGCGCCGGTCAGCCCAGACCCCGATCCAGCAGCGCAACCGGCCCCGCTCGCGCTGCACGCTCACTTCGATCGCGACCGCTACTGTCGCGCGGTCGAGACGGTCAAGGAGCACATCTTCGCCGGCGATGCCTACGAGGTCTGCCTGTCGCACCGGCTGGACGCCAGCTTCACCGGCGATCCGCTAGAGCTTTACGCGGCGCTGCGGCGGGAAAATCCGGCGCCGTTTGCCAGCCTGCTCAAGCTCGACGAGCTGTACGTGCTCTCTTCCTCACCCGAGCGGTTCCTGCGCCTGGGCGCGGACCGGGTGGCGGAGAGCCGGCCGATCAAGGGCACGCGGCCGCGCGGCGGGACGCCGGCGGAAGATGCGGCGCTGCGCCGCGAGCTCGCCGAGTCGATTAAGGATCGCGCCGAGAACTCGATGATCGTGGATCTGGTACGAAATGATCTGGGGCGCATCGCCGAGTTTGGCTCGGTAAAGGTGCCCGAGCTCCTCATCATCGAAGCCTACGCCACGGTCTTCCAGCTGGTCTCGACCGTGCGCGCGAAGCTGCGGGACGAGGTGGATGCGGTGGCGCTCATCGAGGCGTGCTTCCCCGGCGGCTCGATGACCGGCGCTCCCAAGATCGAAGCGATGAAGATCATAAGCAGCCTGGAGCCGGTCCAGCGCGGCATCTATGCCGGCGCCATCGGCTACCTGGATTTCTCCGGTCCGCTCGACCTGAGCATCGTCATCCGGACGCTCGTACTCAAGGACCGCCGCTGCTACTTCAGCGTCGGCGGCGCGGTGGTCGCAGACTCGGATCCGGGCGAGGAGTATGCCGAGACTCTGGCCAAGGCGCAGGCCCTTATCGCGGCGCTGCGCAGCGTAAGAATAAAGGATCACCGCCCGCAATGAGAGTCGTCCTCCTTGATAACTACGACTCGTTCACCTTCAACCTCTACCAGTACCTGGGGGAGCTCGGGGCGCAGCCGCAGGTGTTCCGCAACGATCAGATTACGCTGGAACAGCTGGTGCAGCTGCAGCCGGGGCGCGTCATCATCTCGCCCGGTCCGGGCAGCCCGCTCGACCCGGCCTACTTCGGAGTCTGCGGCCGCGTCATCCGCGAGCTCGATCGCCGGATTCCGCTGCTCGGGGTCTGTCTGGGACATCAGGGAATCTTCCACGCCTTCGGCGGCCGCATCGTGCGCGCCCCGCAGGCCATGCACGGCAAGACCAGCCGCGTGACCCATGACAGCCTGGGCGTGTTTGCCGGCCTGCCGCCCAGCATCGAGGTCATGCGCTATCACTCCCTGACCGGCGATCCGCAGAGCGTGCCGCCGTGCTTGCAGGTGACCGCGACCACTGTTGACGGCGTCATCATGGGAGTCCGCCACCGCAGCTACCCGATCGAGGGAATCCAGTTTCATCCCGAGTCGATCGGGACGCCGCTTGGCAAGCAGCTCTTGCGAAACTTCCTCGCGGGCGGCGTGCCCGAGCTGCGGGGCTAGTCTGGCCGGGACGCGCCGCACACGGGGCCGATCTTCTTACACGCCGGCGCCCAGGAACTCGACGATGCGGTCGGCGGCGGTCAGCGGCTGCTCGATGGACAGGTCGTGACCGGAGCGGGCCAGCACCTCCAGGCGCGAGCGCGGCAGCTCGCGCAGCAGCTCGCTCTGGGCGGCCTGGCCGGCGATCGGATCGAGCTCGCCGAACAGCAGCAGCGTCTCGGTGGTGAGGCCGCGCAGGGCGGGCTCGGCGTTGTGGCGCGCCGCGGCCAGGGCCAGCGCCAGCAGGTTGCGCCGCCGCGCCGGGACCTGGCGCACCAGCTGGCCGATCTCGCGCAGGCGCTCGGGGTGAGCCTGGCGAAACTGCTCCGATAAGATGCGCAGCACCAGGCACACCTCGGCCTGCACGCCCGGCCGGGCGAGGCAGCGCAACAGGCGCAGCCCGCGGGCCAGCGCGTGATACGAGATCGCGGTCTGGCGGGGCAGGGTGGAGGCGAGCACCAGGCGGCCGACCCGCTGCGGCGCATCGATGGCCATGTACGACGCCACCATGCCGCCCAGCGACAAGCCGAACACATGCGCCCGCGCCACGCTCAGGTAGTCGAGCAGGCCCACCGCGTCGGCCGCCAGCTGGCGCGTGGTGTAAAGCAGCGGCACATCGCTCGAGCGGCCCACCCCCTGCGGATCAAAGGCGATGACCTGATAGGTGGCGGCCAGGCGCTGGCGGAACTCGCCCCACAGCGCCATCGAGCCGCCGAGCGGCCGGTGCAGGAGCAGCGGCAGGCGATCGCGCGCCGCGGGCTGCCGCGGGCCGGTGAGCGAGTACGCCAGCTGCACGCCGCCCGAGAGCCGCGCCAGTCCGTGTTCGGGGGGAGGGCTCATGCGATCCTCACTGCGCCATCTGGGTCAGGGCGCGCTGCATGAGCGCCTGGATGCGCGCCGCGCTCGCCGCCACCGGCTCTTGCGGCGCGATGTGCACGGCGGGCAGCACGCGCAGCGCGATGGGAAACGGCAGCGGCAGGTAGGGCAGCCACGGTCCCAGGGCCAGGCCCCAGGGCAGCGCCAGGGCCACGGGGAAGCGCTCCAGCCGGGCCCACCGGCGCAGCTGCAGCAGGCGGGCGAGGCGCTCCCCTTCGCTGATGATATAGGCGCTGCAGTGGGCGCCGTGGGCGACTATGGGAACGATCGGGACCTGCAGGTCGCGGGCGACCTCGACAAATCCGGTGCGGGGCAGAAGAACGATCTCGTTGCGCCGCTGGAAGCTGCGGTAGGCCTCCAGATCGCCGCCCGGATAGACCAGCACCTGGCCGCCGCCGCGCAGCACCCGCTCGGCGTTGCGGCGACAGGCGCGGATGGCGCCGACCCGCTGCAGCAGGCTGCCGAGCGGAGTGAACTGCCGCATCGCGAAATCGTGCGCCAGCGCGTAGAGCGGACTGTGCGGACCGAGCTGCCGCCACAGCAGCGGCAGCGTGCACATAAGGTCCGGACCCATGATGCCGCCGTTGTGATTGGCGACAAAGAGCACCGGCCCCTGGGGGATGTGCTCGGCGCCCGTCTGGCGCAGCTGGAAGTAGCGGCTGCTGAACCACTCGGCGGCGGGCAGGACGCGCGCGATGAAGCCGGCGCTTCGCCGCTCCAGGGTGTCCGAGTCGAAGGCGGCGGCAGACTCGCCGGTCGCTGCGGCGGCCGCCGCTGCTTTGGGGTGGTGACAACGCTGCACCGGAACCTCTTTGTAGAAGCTTGGCCGGAAACCCCGCGGAAGCACGCTCAGAACTCGGGCTGGCGGCGGGTCCGCCCGAGCAGGCTGAGGACGACGCCCAGCCCGGCGCAGCCAAAGACCGCCCAGGTCATCAGGGAAAACACCGGGCGCCAGTCGCCGCTGGCGCTGGTCAACAGCTTGCCGACGCCGATGCCGGCGAAGATGCTGGCGGTGTAGCCGACCCCGTCGAGCAGGTTGGCGGCGGTGCCGGCGGCCTGGCGCCCGCCCAGGTCCAGAGCGAACACGCCGCCGCCCACCATCGAGTACGGAGCCAGGACAAAGAACCCCAGGAGCCCGACCATCGCCGCGATCACCAGGCCGCCGTCTACCCCCAAGCGCTCGTGGGCCCAGGCGAGCACCGGCTCGGGGTGGCCAAGCCCAAGCAGCACGCAGCCGGCGGCGGCGAGAAAGCCGGCCAGGATCGGCCCGCGGTTATTGCGGAAGTAGGTGTCCGAGAGCCAGCCGGCGAGGATCGTCCCGACGCAGCCGAGCAGGGGAAACAGCGCCGACTTGAACACCGCGCTATAGGCGCTGCCGCCCAGGTGGGCGAAGTAGGCGGGCAGCCAGTTGTTGAACGTCTCGCGTAGGAGCGTCAGCACCAGCGACAGGCAGCACACGATGAGGAACCGGCCGCTGCCGAGCAGCAGGCGCAGCCGGCGGCCGAGCGGCAGCCGCTCCTCGCCCGCTGCGCGCCCGCCCGAGCTGTCGCTGTCGCTGGGCAGCGGGTAGCCGACCTCGACCGGGCTCGACTTGATAAGCGGCAACAGGAATAGGCCCAGCGCAAACAGGGCCAGCGCCGGCCCGAAGAACAGCAGCCGCCAGCCAGCGCCCAGGCGCAGAAGGAGGCCGGCGAACAGCGTCGCCACGACGCCGCCGAACTGGTAGCTGACCGATAGCGCGCCGCTGGCGCTGCCGTACTGCGCGGGGGTAAACCAGCGCGACAGGACCGTCATCAGCCCGCCCCAGCCGATCGACTGAAAGGCGCGGTTCAGGCCCCAGAACAAGAGCAGCATGACCAGGCCGCCGGTGGCGCCAAAGCCCACGGTGGCGATGACCGAGCCGAACAGGCCGATGAAGAAGATGCGGCGACCGCCTACAGCATCGGTGGCCGCGGCGCCGAGGAACTTGCCGCCGGCGTAGACCGCGTTGCCGACGCTGACCAGCTGGCCGAACTGCTCGTCGGTGAGGCTCAGCTCGCGGTGCAGCGAGCCGTGGGCGGCGGCGAGGTTGGCGCGGCACAGGTAGTAGCCGATATAGCCGATGATGAGCGACAGGACGGTGATCAGGCGGTAGGTCGCAAACCGCCACCGCGGGGCGGGGACGGCAGCGGGCGGGCGCAGCGGCGCGGCGCCGCGGAGATCGGTCATCGCGGCACCTCGGCGGCCGGCCGGCGGCGCGGCCAAGGGGAGTTGGGTCGCGCCGCGTCTGCCGGGGGTCGGCGCGACGGTGTCTGGGAGCGCGCGGCGACGGGCGCGCCGCGACGGTACGACAGCAGGGTCTGGGCTGACATGGCGGGGCCTCGCTACAGCGGCAGCCCGGTTTATATCACGCCCGCGGACTCCAGCTGCTGCGCCGCCTCGGGTCGCAGGGTAGCGCGCCGCGCCACGGCAAAGCCCGGCCTGGCTTGTGGTTAGAAGCGGACGCGAGAATCGACTGGTCAGCGACCAGCCTCCCGAGCAACATAGGAGTCATGCGCGTCCGCTTCCCCTTGCTTGGTTTGTCGCTCGCACTCGGGCTGTCCGTGGTCGGCTGTGGCAACGCCGGCACCGGCCAGGGCCCGGACTCCGCTGACCTGGGCGGCGGCGCCGCGGACCTCGGCTGCGGCTCCGCGTGCCCCTGCACCTGCCCCGGTCAGGGCCTGACCACCACCGATGTCGTGTGCGGCCAGGACATGGGCCCCACCTGCCAGCTGACCTGCCGCGGCGAGAACTACGACGTGGACGGCGACCCCAAAAACGGCTGCGAGATGGCCCACTCTGCCACCCCTGGCCACAACCAGGTGGACTCCGACGACCGCGGCCACAAGTCCTGCTTTGACACCAGCACCGACGCCTTCTTCACCTTCCTCCTGTCGGACTCGCGGGTGCACCAAAATCCCCTGGTCGGCTCGTTCAACGTCCAGGTCGGCTCGGCCCCCGACTTCTATCGCGTCGAGGCCGACGGCGGCTTGGTCTGCGTCAATGACTACGAAGTGACCTTCTCGACCAGCGGCGGCGGCACCGACAAGTGCTACCAGTGCACGATCATCACCGACAAGATGACCCAGAGCGTGATGGCCACCGGCTCCGAGCTGGTCAAGATGAGCTCCGGCTCGGGCTCGTACAGCAACAACTCGGTCGTGTACTTCAAGATCGAGAAGATCTGCTCACTGCCGCGGCAGGAAGCGGTCAAGTACCAGGTCATCTACCACCTATAAGCCGCCGCAGGGGCGACCTGGCCCGGCGCAGGGTGCAAGCGGTGACCGCGGCGCGGTTCGAACGCGCGACCTACTGTTTAGGAAATTCTAGCGAAGTCCGCGAAAATCAAGGACTTCGGGGCGATCAGGCCCAGCGATCAGGCCCAGCGAAAGCCGAGCTCGCCAAGGCGATCCTGACCATCGCCGCCGCCCAGATCGCCATCCCGGCCGAACTGCTCCGATCGCTGGCCGATGCCGTGCTGGGCGATCGCGCAGTGCGCCTGGCCCTGGCGATCTCCGAGGGCGGCGATCATGTGGTCGCGCGAGCGATCGAGCTGGCTGAGCTGGTGCTCGCAGAGAAATCGGTTACTCGGGATGAGGTCGATCGAGTAAGACCACTACGTTCGGGGAACCTGCCCTGATGCGTTATTGGCCCACTAAGGCGATCTGCCGGTAAGGATGATCCCATGAATAAGCCAAGATACTTCACTGCGTATCATGAGGCTGGGCACGCCGTAGCTGCCGTCGCTCTCGGATATGGAGGCGAGGTCTTGGAAGTATCTATACGGAGTAAAGCAGAGAGTCGTGGGCGTATGCTTATTAATGAAATAGAATTAATTGAATTTGGCGATACGGTTAAGTCATTTATTAGGCATTCGATATGCATGCAAATCGTAGCCCAAGCCGGTTCACAAGCTGAAGCGTTCGCTAGGTTTGAGTGTGGTTTTGAGCATGATAATTTCGGCGCTGACAGCGATCATGAGATGACGGATAGAATGGCAGAGGCAGCCAGCATCGGTTACCACATCAGCCTGATCGGAAACATGACAGCTAAGCTGATATGCGATAATTGGGATTATGTCGTAGCAGTCGCCGAGGTGCTACTTAGTGAGGGCACGATCACAGGAGGCGAGCTCCTGGATATCTGTACATAAAATCAGCCGGTAGACCATCCGTCAAACCGACAGGCATAGGGGAAAATAGATGAGCCCAGAGATAATGAAGAAGTTAGAGATGCTTCGCAATGCTGGAGCTGACCGCTTGAAGGCCGGGCTGATGGCTATCTGGTCTGACCTGAAGGGTTCTTCTAACACAGGGATGTTGCCGCATAAGCTACTCAGGGCAGAAGGCTTGAGGATCGAAGGAGACTTGATCAAGTTCACCATCGATCGCCACCCTGGGCTGCATTATTATCTTCTGCATACCAGCCAGTCGTGGACCGTGAATTTGATCACCGGCGCGGCCATTGTCGACGAATCTTGGACTCCATTAACCTTCGACGCCTTGCGCAATGTGCGTGGTCGTATTTCCGGGCAGACCATAGATCTAGATTATATAGTCGACCATTCATTCCAGTATATGAATAAATGGATCAAGGAGAATGACTACGATCCCAGCGAGAGCGTTGATGCATTTGCTCTTGCATACTGTTATCTCCTTGCGGAGTGTTCAAACCGTTGGAGGGGCGGAAGTAAGGTTATCCTCAAAAAGCTAAAGCAAACAGAAGATGAAACCGACGGATTGAAGGAGGATGCCGACAGATATGCAGAAGCAGCGCGCCAGCTGTGGAAGAAGCACAGGGTTGGCATCAGCCGATCCCCTATCGCACCGCTAGTGTCCATCCCAGCTTGACCTCTTCCGCCTCGCCCCCGTCCCGCCTGCCTGGCGCTGGGTCGGCTCAAAGCGAGAGCTCGCCGCCCTGATCGCCGATCGCCTGCCCGCCGACATCGCCGACTATCGCGAGCCCTTCGCCGGGAGCGGTGCGGTGGCCCTGGCGCTGCTCAGCCGAGCTCGACCCCCGCGCCGGGTGCTGCTCGCCGATGCCAACGCCGAGGCGATCGCCTGCTGGAGGATGGTTCGCGACCAGCCCGATCGCCTGGCTGACGCGCTGGAGGCCCTGGTCGCCCGGGACAGTGCCGCCGAGTTCCTGGCGATCAGGGCGCAGCGTACCGACGGCATGCCCACGCTCGACCGGGCCGCCCGGTTCCTGTACCTCGTCGGGGCCGCTCGCTGCGGCATGTGGCGGGAGAACAAGGCGGGCCGGTTCAACGCCAGCTACCAGGTCGAGCGGCGATGGTTCGCCAAGCGCGCCGAGCTGCTCGCCGTCTCCCGGCTGGTGGAGCGGTGCGAGTTTGTCGCCGGGGACTTCGCCGAGACGATGGCCGGGGCGGGGCCGGGGACGGTCATCTACTGCGATCCGCCGTACTGGCCGATCAGCTCGACGGCCAGATTCGACGACTACGTGGCCGGGAGCTTCGGGCGGGCGGGACAGCGAAGGCTGGCGGCGGCCTGCCGATCGGCTGCGGAGGCCGGGGCGCTGGTGCTGGCGTCAAACAGCGATCTGCCAGCGGTGCGGGAGCTGTACAGGGGGGCGAGCTTCGAGACGATCGAGCACGAGCACAGGACGAAGAACCGCCAGGCGGTGCGGGAGCTGCTGATCAGGCTTCAGAACCTGATGTCCTCGTAGCCGAACTCGTCCACCTCGCCGGAGGGCGGCTCGGGGGGCGGCTCGCGGAAGCTGCGCGGCGGCGGTTCGCTGGCCGGGCGCTCCGAGGCGGGCTTGCCGCTGCCCAGGTAGACCAGGCGGTCGGCCACGACCTCGTTCTGGTAGACCTTCTGGCCGTCCTTGTCGTACGAGCGTGGCCGGAGCTTGCACAGCGCCAGGACCTGTCGGCCGGCGTCGAGGTACTTGCCAGCGTTCTCCGCCTCCTTGCCGAAAACGGTGACGCGGTGCCAGTCGGTGTGCTCGACCTTCTGGCCGCCCTCGCCGGTGCGGTATTCCGTGGTGGCGATGCTCAGGTGGGCATAGGCGGTGCCGCTCGGGGAGAAATTGCAGACGGGCTTCTTGCCCAGGCGGCCTAGCAACCGGACTTCATTCAGCATGGGGGCTCCCTTCTATAGATCAGCGGACGGGCCGGTTATTTACCCGGCAGTACAGCAGCCAGTGACGCCACGCGGGGCTCACTGGAGGAACGGCGAGCCGGCAAAAAACAAGACCGGCGGCAGGGGTTCGGGGGTGTTGACGAGCTTGCTGGTAGGTGCGGGCGGCGGCGGCTGCTGCGCGGTCGCAGAGCACTTGCCGTTGTGGCACTCCGAGCCCGGGGCGCAGCGCGGGATGCAGGGCTTCTCGGGTCCGGGTTTTTGCGCCGAGCCCGCCGCCGCCGTGGTCATCTCGCCGCCGAACTCGGGCAGGTTCCGCCGCTCGGCGAGCTGCAGCACTTCGTCGCGGACGAGCCCCGACAGCACGGTGCCGGCGATGAGGAACGCGAGGAGCAGCTTGCCGCCCGGGGCGCTGTCCATCGTCTCCTTGATCTCCCGCTTGGCCGCCTCGCTGATGTCGGTGCGGGCGAGCAGCGCGCGGTCCCGATCGCGGTCCTTGAAGCGGAGGTACGAGATGAAGGACACGCCGGCGACGATTAGCGCAGTGATCGCCAGCCCCCAGCCGTTGGGGTGGCCAGCCGCGATGGTCTGAATGAGGATCGTAAAAATATCCACGGGCTTCTCCTATGGCAGCTGACGCGGGCGGCACATGCCACCGACGACGTTGTGGTTGCAGATGTACGCGCGGTCCCCGGTGGTGTAGTCGGCGGAGGACCGGCAGGGCCGGTTGGCGGCCATGATGTCGTGGGACGGACAGTCGCCCGGGGCCGGCTCGCCGCCGAGGTGGTCTCCGCGGTTTGCGAGGACGTGGCCCAGCTCGTGGCTCGCGATGTCGTCGAGCTGGTCCAGGGTGTACGACGCCAGAACCAGCGCGCTGTGGCAGAAGTAGATCTTGCCGGTCGCCGGGAGCGCCGCCCACGCCTCGACGCCCTTCCGCTGGCAATAGCTGCCGTCGGTGTCGAGCAGCGTCAGCACCTGGCCTGCGCCTTCGTCGAGCGTTGTGGTCCCGCCGGCCCGGCTCACCGCCCGGCGCATGCCCTGCAGCACCAGTTGGGGCTTGGGCATGGTCGCGCTCACGTCGATATAGAATGGGCGGTCCAGGTGCCACCGAGGGCCGCCGTCCAGTGTGTCGGGGCCGACGTAGCCGCCGCAGCCGGCGAGCAGCGCAAGGAGGAGCAGCGCCGCCTTACGCATACGTCACCACGATCACGACGCCGTTCGCCCCGGCCCCGCCCGCGCCGGAGTTGAAGCCCGCC
>JBGANQ010000069.1:0-49927 GCA_044222245.1 Polyangia bacterium
ATCTATTACTTCCAGGCCATGGAGAACTGGTCGCTTGAGCGCACTGCACGCTTGCTGGCGCGCTTCTCTCTTCTTCTCTCGGAGCACACCTGGAGTTGTCAGCTCTTTGGGGTTATCTGACAATGAGGGGATCTGTCAGCTCCGCGATAGCAATGTAGTTCATGATTCCGTTGTCCAGATCCCGCTGATAGTAGGCGTTCGGGGTGTCAGAGTGGTTGTAGAGGAGGCCATACCCGAGCGGGAGCGCTGCGTCCTTCTGGTCCACGCTCCATAGGTAGTAGTATTCATCGAGCCTGGTCGCTTGGATGGGCGAGAGCTCGCTCTCATCCAGCAAGATGATGGGGCAGGATTCAATCAATGTACCGGCGGAGATCTTCTGTCGTGTGAAGACTCCGCGGCCCGAGCATGTTCCCGTATCGCGTACATACAGTATAGAACCAGGCTGCCCCATCTGACGGCTCCTATGTGAGACACGTCCTGTGACGGCAGGTGAATGCGCTCCCGCTGGTGCTCATGCGCGGTAGCAGCGCGCGGCCGCGTGCTCCACCAGGTGGAGCAAGGTCTGCGTATAGGACAGGCCGAGCTGCGCAGTGCCCTCGAAGAGGCTGGAGCCAGGCTCCAGCGAGGGCAGGGCGTTGAGCTCCAGAAAGAACACCTCGCCGTCGTCACGGACCCGGAAGTCGGCGCGGGCCAGATCGCGGACCCCGAGCGCCCGCGCAGCCGTCGCAGTGGCCTTGCGGATCCGCTCAAGCGTGGCCTGTGGGAGCGCGGCCGGACACCGCACCGAGACCAGGTGTGAGTCGTAGCACTTTAGTGTGTAGTCGTAGACTCGGAAGGCAGAAGGAGCCGTGCCGGAGAACTCGTATTCGCACGGTGTAAGCACTCCCTCGCTCGCGGCTGGCCCCAGCCCGTGGACGATCGGGACCGTGACGTCCCGTCCGGATACATACTCCTCGATGAGGATCCCTGACGGGTAGCGCTGCACCATGCGCTCGGCGATGGCGGCGAGCTGGGGCCATGCGGTTACAATGTGGTCTGCCGTGATCCCTTTTGAAGACCCCTCGTGGTTCGGCTTGACCAGGACAGGCAGCTTGAGCTCTCTCTCTGCGAGGTGCAGGCGGCCCTCCAGGTTCGGCTCGTCCGCGCGCAGCAGCACACCAGGCGGCGTCTGCACCCCGTGCGCCGCAACGATCAGCTTCGACAACCACTTGTCGAGGGTGATCGTCATAACGTACGGATCGGAGCCGATATACGGGATGCCCAGGCTTTCAAAGAGCATGGGATAGAGTGCCTCGCGCGTGCGCCCGCTGTGGCCTTCGACAGTGCTGAAGATCAGATCGAAGGACTGGGCACGCAGCCGCGCCGCTATATCGAGCGGGCTCTCGCCGCCGATCTCGATCCGCGCGACCTCGTGACCGCCCGACGACAGCGCCGCAGAGATCGCCGAGGCGGTCGCCGGTGTGTCAAACTCAGCCTCTTCCTCAGCATCGCTGCGGCGGCAGTTATATGTAAAGGCAATCTTCACAGTGTCTCACCTACCATTCGCCTCAGATCAGAAAAGAAGGCCTAGCCCCCCGGGAGCGTCCCGTATTATCGCACGATCCGTCGCCCCTTGTCCGCGCCCTCATAGGGCAGCGGACTGCGCGTGGCAGACTCCGCGACGGAAGTCAAGCCCGCTGGGTCTTCCGCGCGGGCCCCGTCGCCGCTTCGACCGCATGGAACCTTTGAGGCGCTCCAGAACCTGCCGACGGGCCGCCCACCGGCGGGCGGTGGTTGTCGCTCATACCACGCTGGTCGGTGGACCTGGCCGCGCTGGTCGCTCCCGCACTTACCCCACCGCCCCAGCCACGCGCCGAGTTGGCCGAGGATTCCCCTGCATGCAGCCGCTGGCCCGCTGGAACTCGCTGCATCGGTCACTGGCCGGGGCCGGTGCGAGCCAAGACGCGACCCCAGTCGCGACTAAGGTCACTGAGCAGGGCTGCATGCGCTCGCGGATGCGCATCGTGGAGACGCTGTATTACCGGAGCGTCGCTTCGCGTTTCATGTGCATCCAAAATCCCGTGCCAATCTAGACCAAACCCGCGTGGCTCCTCAGTCTCAATGCGCTCACATGCGCTGCAACTCCGGCCAAAATCGCTGCGTAGATTGGGAGCCTTCCATGCGCTCCCCGGATGGGCCCTCGGCGCAAGGGGCAGCGCAAGACTCCCCACCACCAACATTCCGCGTCCAAGGCCCCCACCGCAGCATGCCTGACATCCGGGCTCGCCGATGGGGAGTCGGCTTGCGAGACATCGACCGGGCGAGTTGGGGCGCGCTGCGGAACGCCGTCGGCGCCAGGCCTCGACGTGGCGCAGCAACTAGCGCTGTTGCCTTGACAGCCGATGACCGGAGCTACCGACAACCTGCCGTTTGGCCAAAAGGTCGACCAGCGTGCAACGCTACGCAGGCGCAAGGCTTGGCCAGCCTTGATCAAACCAGTGCGAGAGCCGTCCCTCGCCGGGCACAGCGACGTTGCCGCGGGTGGGGTCGATCCTCGTCTCTCGATTGTCGCTCGCGGATCGAAATTGCCTTCCGCGTTGTAAGCGAGATCAGTGCCACCGACCTGCGACTACTTGCCAATGAAGCGGGCGGCATCCAGGCCGAGGGCATCGAGTACGGCGAGCGGCGGCACCCACCTCGGCTCGGGGCGACGGGCGGTGCCGCCGATGGTGCGTTGTCGGTGCCAGCGCGCCCCATCGAGCGCAGCAAACAGCGACGCTCCCCCGCGGCCCGCAACTGGCGGCGATCACCTGCAGGTGCGCTGGCTGCGTCCCGCTCGGTGCTTTGAGCGCGGCCAGCGGCGGCGATCACCGGCCTGCAGCTAGCGGCGATCACCTGCAGGTGCGGCGGGCGATATGGGGCCCAGAACATCAAGCGCGACGAGCGGCGGCGCCCCACTCGGCCCGAAGCTGGCGGCACTTCCCTCGGCCCGCAGCGGACGTTGATGACCTGCTGGCGCGGTGGGCGGCACGGACCCCAGGGCACTCTCTCGGCTCGCAGTTCACGGCGTCCACCTGCTGGTTTACTGGCAGCGCGCCGCTCGGCGCATCGAGCGCGGCGAGCGGCTGGTGGCTGGCGGCCCCCATCTCGGCCCGCAGCCGGCGGCACCCACCTGCTTGTGCCACAGGCGGCATCCAGGTCGAGGGCTCTGATGCAGGAGCTACTCAATATAGATGTCGGATTGTGACAGCGAGGGCCATTATTCCCCAGCCGATGGAAGCCATCGGGAATCCAAGTGGCCACTCTCCAAGCGAGGTGCGGTTCATTGGCATGTAGTCACAGCTGTGCTATGTACCCCCTAGCGAGTTCGGTCCTACTTTTGAGCCGGTTCGCCCGGCAAATAGCCGATCGTGAATCTGTCCGCATCATGTCCGCAGCCCATCCGCATAGCTCTTTCACCGACGAGCAAGGTACCCAGAGACGTCACACGGTGTGAGGTCGGCTATCGCCGTTTCCGTCGCTGACGAAGCTCTTTGGCGGCCCGTGGGATCGATTGCGGCTCGATTCCCGCACCCGCTAGTTGCCTCCCCTGCCCTTTGGGTTTCGGGCGTTCAAGAGCTCCGTGAGCTGCTCGATCGTATCCTCATCCATCCGTTCGAGCAACTCACGGGCGCTAGGCCTCACAGGATCACAGCTGGGTGCTAGCCGGTCGAGCACTCGTGCGGTGGCGGCGTTGGTGATGGCCGCAGGCTCGGCGTAGTGCTTTTGCGTCACCGCTAAAGAGTGATGCCCCAAGCTTGCCGCCACAGCGTGCGAGACCGCCCCGGACTTGACCACGAGCGTGGCCCACAGCCCGCGCCGGCTGTGGGTGCACACCCGCGGTACGCTCGCCTTGGCACAGACCGTCCGGACCATGCGATGCATCGCCTGCCGCGGGCGGGGCTTCCCCGTTACCTCGCTGACTCCAAACAGCAGCTCATTGGGATGCCTCCCTTGAGCAAGCCGTAGCAACATGGGGCTCAGAACCGACGGTACCTCCAAGTGGCGGCGAGCGCATTGCGTCTTACCCTCATCGATCCACAGGTAACGCGCACCGTCGTCCAAGTCTCGGACCACACGGCAGAGCACCTCGCTGGTCCGCAGTCCCATCATCAGGGCCAGCAGGGCACCCAAGGCCAGCGGCTTGTTTTGCTCCTCGAAATACCACAGAGCGGTCTCGGTGAAGCGACGCGCTTCTTCGATGCGCAGCTGCGGCTTTCCGGCACGAACTTTTCCGACGGGACTTACATCATTGAAGGGATTCAGCCCCAGGTAGCCACGCTTGACGGCCCAGTGGAAAAGTCGCTTTGCTGTCCTCAGATCGAACCGGTGGGTGGCTGCACTCAGCGCTTGCCTGGTCATGCATGAAGTTCGCCCGATGTGGCGCTCATACAGCACGACGGCGCGGCGCGGCGTCACCGTCGCGATTTCAGCATCAAGCACAGGTTGCAGAAACAGGCTCACCCGGCGTGCCTGGTGCTGCGCACTGTCCGACTTGCAGACCCCGCTACGCACCTTGTCTTGTTCCCAGTCGGCGAGCACGTCTTTCAAGATCCGCGAGGGCGGCAAGTCCACCTCTTTGGTCAAGGCAGCCTTTTGCTTCAGGGATTCCTCGCGGCTTGTGCAAAAGAAGGACTTGCGCTGCCCATTGTCGACGACGACGATCCGCCTCGGTGGCATCTAAAGACGGACCGCGTTCGTCCTGACGACATGCCAGCGCCGGACGCACCAGCACGCGGCAGTCCGGACACAGCCCGGGCAGGGGAGAGTCGCGGCGCGCCGCCAGCAGCAGCGTAGTCAGTGCACCATGAGGTAGGTCGAGCGCGCAAAAGTCCGCGGCGGCGCTGCCAAGCCGGCTGACCTGCGGCGCGGCCCACGCAGCCAGCGTCTCGGCGGCAACGGGCCCATCGACGATGCCGATGACGACTTGCGCGGCACCGAGGGTCTGCTGGCGGAGCCTGTCCAGGCCCACCAGCTACTCAGCTGGCGTCCGCGGACCGGACCCCCCTGGAACCACCGCTGAGACCATTCCAAGGTCCAGCTTCGGGCTTTGTTGAGAAAAGATCCAGCGAGTTCCCGACAGGAGACTTTTTCGCTAGTTGCGCAAGGAATGCAGCTGGGCCCGAAAAAAAAGAGGGCCGGCGGGTCTATGGCCCGCGAGCCCTCTCCTTGGCTGTCAGCAGCTATGCTGGGGGAAGCTATCCGAGGCCCCAGGCCTTGGTCCAGCGCTTGCCGCGACGGCGGGTCTTCTGCTTGACCACCACGACGATCGGCTGGACACCGGCGGCAAGGGCGCCGTTTTCGCGCAGGTGCTCAATGGTGTCCTCGACCCGATCCATGAGCCGACCGGGCTTGCCTTTGCGCAGCTTGCGCACCTGCTTGCGGTTCTTCTTGCCGAGATCGACGATAATCGGCTCCGGGGAGCTGGCTTCAGCAACGATCTCTTTGGGTTTGGACTGAGCTACTGCGGTGTTGGTTTTGGCTTGCTCGGTGCTCATGTCGACCTCGTTTCAGGGGTATACAATCGGCCTTGAACTTTGCTTACTGTACAGTTAGCCTTATTCACATGTCAACACTTCCACTACGGAGGAGCCGATGCGAACGGTGAAGGCGAAGCTGCCCAAGTCAATCAAGCGAATTACTATCTTGAAGGCCGACTCGGTCGAGGGAGGCTCACTCGGTCGTATGGTGGTGAAGAAGAAGAAGCGCAAGAAGAAGACGCAGAGCAAGGGCCTGACCAAGATCTGGGAGCGCACCGCCCGTCGTTCGGCCCGCGCTGGCGAGTCGGCCAACAGCACCTACCTCTCCCGTCACCGTCGGTCCAATCGCAAGCGCCGCGACGGCTGGCTGCGCGATTTCAGCTACAACTGGCAGCGCGCCAGCCGCAAGGGCGGCAAGAAGTTCAAGCTGTCCAAGCTCTTCGGATAACCCCGCCCCCCTCCCGGCCCACCTGGCGCTGCGCTGCTGCTGCGCCCGGGTCCGATCCAAGCCTCCCTCCAAATCCCCCCCGATAACAAGAAACGGGTAGTCTCTTAACGCTGGCTCGCGACGCGCGGGCGGGCGGGCTGGTGCCGTGGGCCCAGCCCTGACCCGCCTACGCTACGTCGTTGGGGCTGACCGACTTGGTGAACAGCTGCTGCGCCAGCCGGCTCAGGAAGCGGCGGAAGTAGAACAGCACCACGAACAGCAGGACCCAGCTGGCCGTGGTCTGCGGACGCAGCAAGCTCAGAACTCGCCCCAGGGTGCCGCGCTCTGCCAGCGGCACCGAGACGTGGTAGTTCTGTTTGAAGTACAAAAAGCCCTGCAAGAGCAGCACGACGACGGCCAGCTTGGAGATGAGGACCACCATCCGTCCGCCGATCGCCGAGGCCTTGGTGAGCTTGGACTGCACGGCGGCCAGCCGGTTGCGCAGGTACTCACCATCATTTTCGAAGTTCTCGAGCAGCTGCATGTTGAGCTGGGCGGTATCGAGGGCGCTATCGACGCGCTTGCGCACATTCTTGGTCACCGCGTTCTTTATCGAGCGGATCTGGGCGGAGATCTCGTAGCGGCGCAGCGCCTTCAGGCTGCTCTTGGTCGGATCGAAGAACTCTAACGAGGTATTGAGGATCTGCTCGGACAGCTGGAGGCGCGCCAGGTTCCAGAAAGTCGGCAGCTCCTGCTCGGTAGCACAGCGGGCCAGCTGCCCGACTGCCGAGCCGAGGGACTTCTCGCGGTAGGGACAGTTTTTGATATGAGTGCGCGACTCCCACTTGCGCAGAAAGCGCAGCGACTGCTGCTTCATATCGGTGATGTCTTTGTACGGCAGCGCCGGGCCGATGGTCAGGTAGTAATCGGCAGCCTTGCTGTAATCCGAGGCCAACAAGGCGCGATAGAGGTTGCGATAGCGGCGCTGCAGATCGGCGTCGAGAGAGCCAACGGTTCCCAGGCTGACGAAGGCGAGCCGGTTGCCGCGCAGCAAGATGATGCTGCTCGGGCTAAGCTCTGTGTAAAAGAGGTTGTGCTCAAAGAGCAGCTCGTGGTGGACGCTGAACAGTCGACGCCAGAGGCGGCGCGGGTCGACCTGATTTTCCTTCATCCAGTCGTCGCCGGCGTTGGCGTCCTTGTGGGTCAGCAGCACCAGATCGGACACGCTGACGCCTTGGATGTACTCCTGGACCAGCACCCGCTCGGTGCAGTAGCGACGATAGATCATCGGGACGTAGATCCGGCGCTTGCGCAGGACCTTGCGGATGCGCCGCAGCTCCTCGACTTCGGTGCGCAGATCCAAGCAGTCATCGGTCGCTTTCTTTACTTCGAACCCCAGATCGTCCCAGCGCAAGTGCGGCTCAAGGTCAAGCTGCCGCAGGAAGAACAGCAAGACCCGCAGGTAGCGCCAGTCGGTCTGGGCGCGCTGCGGGGCATCGGGACTGCGCACCCGGACTAGAACCTCGCGGTTGTTCTTGGCCAGCCGCGCCCGGTGGACCTGCGTGAAAGAGCGGACGTTTAGCGGCGTCTCGTCGAACTCGACAAACGTCTCCTCGAAGGTTGTGCCGACCTTGAGCATGTCGGCCTCGACGACCTTGCGGATCTCGGCAAACGGGCTGGGGGCGGCGAGGTCGCGGGTCAGCGCCAGCTCTCTACAGTAGGCAGCGCCCAGCAGGTCAGTGCGCACCGAGGCCAGGCGCATCAGGGTGACCCACATCCCGCCGAGCCGCTCGGCGAACTCGCGCATCTCCCGCGCCTGCGCGACCGTGCGTTCCCGCTTACCCCGGATGAGGGACAAGACCCCGCGAATCACCTCTCGCAGAGTCGCGCGCAGCAAATGGCGGAAGATGAAAGAGGCCCGATTGATGAGCGCTACCGGCGACGGAAGGGGCCCGAGCGAAGCTGCTTGCACCGTGGCTGCGGCCGAGGACCGCGCCTTGGCGAGGGCAGTTGCCGCAGCGGATGCCACGGCGGTCCCCGCGGTGCTGTCGGCGAGCGCTTTGGCCGACTGGAAGGCGACACCCGCCGCATTGGCCAGGACCGAGCCGGCGGCCGTGGACCGCGCGGTGACCAGGGCCGAAGTGGCGGCCGAGGCCAGGGCGGTGCCTGCCTTGGCCGCCAGGGCGGTGCCCGCCGCTGACGCCCGCTCGGTCGCATTGGTCATCGTATCGATGACCGCGTCCTCGATATCGACTGGCTGGCCGGCCTCTGGACGCAGCGGCGCCAGCCCGAGAGCGGGCCCCTCGCTTCGCGCCGGGTCCGCGAGGTGCAGCGGGGTTGGAGCCCAGCTCTGCTTGAAGTTTCGCGACGCCATGAGTCGACCTGCCTGTCTTGTGCCGCTTAGCGGCGGTCTCCGCCCACCTTCGAGGGCTCGGGCTGCTCGAGGATGCGCTGGATCGCCACCATTTCGGTGCTCAGGTAAATGAGACCTCCGCTGATGAGGAACCAGACCAAGGTGTCGATGTGGGGAATCCTTTCGAGCCCGGCATACATCCAGGTCCGTTGGAATCGATATAGGATATTGAATCGCTGGTGCAGCATGATCAAGATGGAGGCAAGTGCCGCCACCACACAGCTGCGCGAGAGCGCCACGAACATGTACAGGCCAACCTGGGCCGCCTTGGAGACATAGCCCTCGTACTTGCGCGCTCGCTTGCGCAGGTACTCGCCCTCGAAGTAGGCGTTTTCCGCCAGCTTGGTCGGCAGATCAATCTGCTCGGCGACTTTGGCGAGCTGCAGGCGATAGGGGGCGATACGCCGCAGCTTCTTCTGCTGCCGCTCGCGCAGCTTGCGCAGGTAGCGCCGGATGGTCTTGGGATAGTCGATCTCCGGCAGCAGGTACATCAGCGAGGCGTCCAGGGTCAGCTCGGCGCGGTTGGAGCGCAGCAGCTCCCAGCTGGTCGCAACCCCGGCCTCGCCCAGCGCCTTGACGATCGACCCCGCGACCACCGCCAGCGACTTTTGATGATATGGGAGGGAGCGGATCTTGGTCAGCGGCTCGAACTCGCGATAAAAGCGGACTATCTTTTCTTTTACTTCGCTCAGATCCCGGTTGGGTAGCTCCGGGGAGATCAGCATGAACAGGTCCGCGACCTTGCGGTAGTCCCGGTTGGCAACCGCCGTCAAAAGCTGGAGCAACCGGACCAGCGCGGTCTTATCGCTGCTGCCCACCGAGCCGAAGTCGATCAGGGTGATGCGGCTCTGCCGCATGAGCAGGATGTTTCCCGGGTGCAGGTCGCAGTGATAGAAGTTGTCCTCTAGCAGCTGCTGATAATGCGAAAAGAGCAGGCGCTCGCCTGCTCGCTTGGCGGAGATCTTGTTCTCTTTGAGCCAATCCTTGGCGCGCTGCGGATCGGTAGCCGCGACCTGGATGAACTCCGACATATAGACGCCCTGGACCATTTCCATGACCAGGATGCGGTCGGTGCAAAACTCTATAAATACCCTGGGGACGTAGATTTTCTGGCTGCGCAGCTGCTTGCGCATGCGGCGGATTGAAGCGGCCTCCTGGCGGTAGTCGAGCTCCTCGACGATGGCGCTCTCAATCTCAAAATACATATCCAGCCAGCGGAAGTGGGTCGCGATGCCGCCGCGCTCCATCATCCACACCATGATGTACAGGTACCGAAGATCCCGCCCGAAGCTGGCGGCGATGTTGGGGCGCTGGACTTTGATCACCACATCAATGTCGGCCTCCCGCAGGCGGGCGCGGTGAGCCTGACCGATCGAGGCCGCGGCTAACGGTTCTTCTTCAAAGAAGGAGAACACCTCGTCGATCGGCCGACCCAGATCCTCTTCGAGGATGCGGCGGGTGTAGCTTCCCGGAAAGCCCCGCGCACGATCCTGCAGGCGCGTCAGCTCGGCGCAGAACTCCTCTTCGAACAGGTCGCGGCGCAGGGCGACGATCTGCCCCGCCTTGACCCACAGCCCCCCCATTTTCTCCATGAAGCTACGCAGCCGCTGCGCGCTGGCCAGCGGCGTATAGCGCTTCTTCAGCGGCGGCCAGATCCGCGCAGCCATGCTGCGCATCATCTCGCCCATGAAAAATCCCATAATCGCAAAGATGCGCCACCGCGAGGGCGGCGCGGGCTCGACGATCTCAATCGAGCGGCGCGACTTATGACCTGGGTTCAGGGGAGTTGGAATCAGGCTTTGTTTTTGCATCCGGCTCGCTCAAGGCGGACTGCGGCCAGCTTAGGTCCTACAGGGTCGGGGGATCGGCTGCGGCTTAAAGGGCTTCTATAATCCCCACAGCTTGCCGAGGCGGCGCCGCTTGCGCTTGGCGCGCTGCTTGATCACAATCACCACCGGCTGAGCACCGTCGGCCATCGACCCATTGCTGCGCAGGTGGTCGATCGCATCCTCAACCCGATTCATCAGACGGCCCGGCTTGCCCTTGGTCAGCTTGCGAATCTGCCGCCGGGTCTTCTTGCCGAGATTGAGGATGATGGGTTCAGATGTGTCCTGCTGTGCTGCATTCTCCTGTGCGGAGCGGACCGTTCCGTTGCGCTGCGCTTGAGCCACCGGGGACCTCCTTTTTAACAACAAGCCTGTGTGTGGAAATGGTAGAGATTGCTATTTTCAAAGTCAATACGCTTATTTACCCAATCCTAACCCCTGGGACCCCCCCCTGGGACCCCACGCCTACGTCCGGGCAGTGAACACCGCCATGCCACCGATCATCCGCACGGAGGTGTGCTTGAACAGCTCGCGCAGCGCAGATTCCAGGCCCCGCAGATCGTCCTGGCGATTTGAGAAAAAGCCCTTGTAATTAAAGGCCCGCATCGCCAACCACGCCGGCAGGCTGGGCGCCCAGTCCTTGCCGAGCAGCGTCGCGCCAAACAAGACCCCGCCGTCTTTTAGCAGGACCCGCAGGTTCTTGAGTGCGACCGCCTTGCGCGACATCGGTCCCGGCAGGCAGTGCAGCACGTAGTTAAGCCCGATGGAATCAAAGGAAGCGGCCGGCAGGGGAATCGGCTCAAGGACGCTGGCAGCCAGGGTCGCCGGGGCATAGCGGCTAATCCGCTGCGCCACATAAGTCAAGCAGTTGGGGTTCAGATCGAGCAGGGTGATTTTTGGACGCGCAGTGGGAAAGCGGCAGCGGTCGAGAAACAACCCGGTGCCCACCCCGACATCCAGGTGGTTGCCCGAGACGTTTTCGTTATAGAGTGCGATGATCTCCTCATTGGGACACCGCCACATCCGCTTGGCGTAAAAGCCGAGTACCCATTGATCGTACATCGACAGCGCTTTGGGAGTGTAGCCAGCAGCGCCGGCAGCGACATCCGGAGGGGCGTCGTCCAGGGGTACAGAGGAATCAGTCATGAGCGTGCCTCCAGGCAAATTATCAAGCCAGGGATACTTACCACAAACCCGCCACAGCCGGCGGCCCAAAGAGATTGCAGTCAGCCCGGCGCCCGCCGACCTTGGCAGACGGGCGCGCGGGCCGGTTAGCCGGCTGCAGAGAGCTCGCCATCCCCCTGCAGCTCGGCGCCGACCAGCGCGATGAGCCGCGGGCGCTGCGTCTCGATAACGCCGTGATCGCCGGGCAGGAACTGCACGCGGAAGGCGGCGGTGGTGTGCTGCCGCCAGCTGGTCAGGTGGGCGGCGCTGACGATGGGATCGGCGCGTCCGGCGATGGCGGTGATGGGCACCGGCAGCGGCGGCTGCGGCTCATATACATATGAACGGAACACCGCGAAGTCGGCACGCACCGCCGGCAGCAGCAGTCGCCGGATTTCCGGATCGCGCAGCGCCTCGCGCGCGCCGCCAAGGGCGATACCGGACAGGAACTCGACCAGCTCCGGCTCGGGCAGCTCATGCTCGGGAACCTCCGGCAGAGGGCTGAACTGCAGGACATCGAGCGCGTGCTGCTCGACCGTGTGCCAGTGCGGTGCCCGCGCGCCCCCGACAAAGAGGTGTTCCGGCTGCCGCCCGTGGCACCGCCACAGCTCACCGGTCGCCTCGTAGGCGACCACCGCGCCCAGGCTATAGCCAAAAAATACGGCAGGCACCCCGTCCGCGAGCAGCTCCGCCAGCGACCGCGTGACCCCAGCGACAAGCTCCGCCATGTTGATGTAGGGAGCTTCATCAAGCCGCGCCCCCCGCCCTGGCAGCTGGAGTACGCTGACATTGACCTCCGGGGGCAGCAGCTCCACCCAGCGGTGGAAGGTCGCCGGTCCGCCGCCGGCATAGGGGAAGCAGACCAGGTGCACGGCGGCGCCTGGGCGCTGGCGCAGCCGGGCATACGGCGACCGACTGCTCGACCACGCTGACTCCGCGCCCGCGGCGGGCGGCGCCGGGTCGCCCACCGCCGCACTGCCCGCCGGGACCCGGCCCTCGCCCAGCAGGTGCGGCGAGTGAGTGGCGACCAGCGCCGGCTGTCCCAAGAGGCCGCTCTCCGCCTCGGCCAACGCGGCCGCCAGATCTGCGGCAAGCTGCGCCACCGTAGCGCCCTTGAGCAGGCTGGCCAGCGAAAACGGCACCGACAAGAGCAGCTCGACCCGCCGCTTGAGCGCCATCGCCATGATCGAGTCCAGCCCAAGCAGCGTCAGGCCGACCTTCACGTCCAGCTTGTCCGGGGCAATCATCAGCGCCCGCGCCACCTCCGAGCGGAGCAGGTTGGTCAAGAACAGGACCCGCTCGGCCATGGGCAGCGACCGCGCATCGACCGCGGTGGCGGCCGGCGCGCTGTCGCTTATGGCGTGGAGCGCCGCGGGACGCTGCTGCGCCGCGCTGTGCCACTTAGCTAGCGTAGGCAGCAGCAGCGCCAGCGCCTGGCGCGAGCCCTCGTCGTCGGCCCCCAGCGACTGCGAGAGCGCGGCGGCATCTCCCTGCTCGACCGCGCTCCAGAACACGCCGTCGGCGGCGCGCGAAGCCGACGCCAGCTCCGGCCAGTACGGCTGGCGCTGGAACGCGTAGGTCGGCAGCGGCACCAGCTGCCCCTTACCACCGAGCAGCGCGGCCCAGTCCAGCTCATGGCCATGGACGGCTAGCTCGGCGGCGCCGTGGAGCAGCTGCCGCAGCTCGCCCTTGCCACGCCGCAGGCTCTCGACCGCCACGCCGTCGGGCCGGAGCAGCTCGCTCAGCGGCAGCTGCAGCTGCGGATGGGCGCTGATCTCTAAAAACACCGTGTAGCCCATCCGCTTCAGCTCGGCCACCGCCATATCCAGCCGCACCGGCTCGCGCAGGTTGGCGGCCCAGTAGTTTGCTCCCAGCTCCTCCCCTGCTACCACGGTGCCGCTCACCGTCGAGACGAACGGCACCTGGCAGGGCCGCGGCTGCAGGCCGGCCAGCGCCGCCTTTAGACTCGGCAGCGCCGGCTCGACCTTGGGCGTATGGGAGGCCCAGGCAGTGGGCACCTCGCGGCAGAAGACGCCCTCGCGCTGTAGCGCCTTCATCAGCTCCTGCACGGCGTCCCCATCTCCCGCCACCACGGCGGAGCTCGGGCTGTTGACCACGGCGATGGCCAGGCGGCTGCCATAGTCCTTGATGCGCTCGGCCGCCGCATCGACGGGCAGCCCGACCGTCACCATCCGGCCGACGCCCACGTAGTCGCGCATGACGCGGCTGCGCACAAGCACAAGGTGCGCCGCCTCCGCCACCGAGAGTGACCCGGCGGCGCAGGCGGCGGCGATCTCGCCCTGGCTGATGCCGACCACCGCAGCCGGTCTGACCCCCAGCGACTCCCAGGTACGCAGCAGACCCATGGCCACCGCGAACAGCATCGGCTGCAGGATCTCCACCTGCTCGAATATCTGCGCCTGCACCGCGTCTTCGCCGAGCAGCAGCGCGCGCAGCGACCAGTCGGCATGCGGGCGCAGCGCTTGGTCGCACTCATCTACGGCGGCGGCGAACGCCGGCACCTGGTGATACAGTGTGCGGCCCATCCCCGGCCACTGGCTGCCCTGCCCTGGGAACACGAACACCGCGCCTGGCTGCTGCTGCTGCGTGCCGCGTACCGCGCGGTCGTCCGGCAGGTCTTCGGCCAGCGCCGTCAGCGCCGCCACCGCCTCGGACGCGCTCTGCGCCACGACGGCGCCGCGCACCGCCAGCTGCGAGCGGTGCTGCGCCAGCGTCCACGCCACATCGCGCAGCTCCTGTTCCGGGTGGTTCTGCAGGTGCGCTCCTAGCCGCGCCGCCTGGGCCCGCAGCGCCGCGTCGTTACGGCCCGACACCATCAGAACCACCGGACCGGCGGCCGGCGTCGCGGCGGCCGGCGCGGCCACCGGCTCGACCGGCGCCTCTTCCAGGATGACGTGCGCATTGGTCCCGCTAAGCCCGAAGCCGGATACCGCCGCTCGCCGCGGCTGCCCCGCCCGCGGCCAGGGCTGCGCCTCTCTCAACAGCCGTACGTGGCCGCTGTCCCAGTCGACTTGTCGGCTCGGCACCTCGGCGTGCAGCGTCTTGGGCAATAGCCCCGCCTGCAGCGCCAGCACCATCTTCATCACCGCCAGCGCACCCGCTGCCGCAGCGGTGTGGCCTAGGTTGGACTTCACGCTCCCCAGCCACAGCGGCTGGCCTGCGTCATGCGCCCGCCCATAGGTCTGCAAGAGGGCCTGCGCCTCGATCGGATCGCCGAGCGCCGTGCCGGTGCCGTGCGCCTCGACCACATCCACCTCGGCGGCGCTCACCCCGGCGGCGCGCAGGGCCGCCTTGATCACCCGCTCCTGCGCGGGTCCATTGGGCGCCGTCATGCCCTGGCTGCGACCGTCCTGATTCACCGCGCTGCCGCGCACCAGCGCCAGCACTGGGTGGCCATTGCGGCGCGCGTCGCCAAGCCGCTCCAGCACCAGCATCACGCACGCCTCGCCCCACACCGTGCCGTCCGCGCCATCGGCAAACGCCTGGCAGCGTCCCTGCGGCGACAGCGTGCGCAGCCGGCTGTACTCAACGAACGCCGTCGGGGTGGACAGCACCGAAACGCCCCCCGACAGCGCCAGGTTGCACTCGCCGCTGCGCAGCGCCTGGCAGGCCTGGTGCAGGCTCACAAGTGAAGACGAGCACGCGGTGTCGGTGGTGATCGCCGGCCCTTGCAGCCCGAGCACGTAGGCGATGCGACCCGAGGCAGTGCTGTGCATGCTCCCGGTCGCCACATAGCCGTCCAGGTCCGCCAGCGAGCTGCCGAGCCGGATGGTGTAGTCGCTGCCCGCGAAGCCGATGAAGACCCCCGTGTTGGTTCCCTCCACCGACAGCGGCGGGATGCCGGCCTGCTCCAGCGCCTCCCAGCTGGTCTCCAGCAGCAGCCGCTGCTGCGGATCCAGGCGCATCGCCTCGCGTCGACTCAGGCCAAAGAACTGGGCATCGAACTCGGCGACTCCCGCAATGAAGCCGCCCCGCGTCGTCACGGTCTTGCCTGCGGCGTCGGGGTCGGGGTCATACAAGCGCTCCAGGTGCCAGCCGCGCTCCTCGGGCGCTGCCGTCATGCCGTCCCAGCCTTCGACTAAGCGCTGCCACAGCTGCTCCGGCGTCTCGATGCCGCCTGCCGCGCGGCAGGCCATGCCGACAATCGCGATCGGCTCGTCCGCCCGCTGGGCGCGGTCCTGAGTTGTCACCTGCGCATCCAGCAGCTGCAGCGCGTCGCGCAGAAGGTACGTCGCCACCGCCTTGCATGTCGGGTAGTCAAACAGCAGCGTCGCCGGCAGCTTCATTCCCACCGCTACGCTCAGCCGGTTGCGCACCTCGACCGCCATAAGTGAGTCAAGTCCCAGCTCCTTGATCGGCTGCTGCGGCGGCACCGCGCTGGCGCCCGCCAGCTTGAGCACCGCGGCGACCTCGGTGCGCACCAGCTGCAGCGCAGCGCGGTCGCGCTCGTTGGGGGAGAGCTCGCGCAGCCGCTGCCGCAGCGCCGAGCCCTGCCCAGCGCTCTGCTCGGCGGCGGCGCGCTGACCAAGGAGCGCCTGCTGGGCCTCGGGAATCTGCGCCAGCAACGGGCGCGTCCGCTCGGCCGCGTAGGCCAGGGCAAAGCGCTCCCAGTGCAGGTCGGCCAGGATGACGGCAGGCTCGCGCCGGCAAAGCGCATCCTCCAGCGCTGCCAGTGCGGTCTCGGCCGGCAGCGCCGCCAGCCCGCGCCGGCCGAGCTGGGCCGATCCCTCGGGCGTGGCAGCGATGCCGACGCCTTGCCAGGGGCCAAACGAGGCGCACAGCACCGGCTGCCCGCTGGCTTGCAGCTGGCGGGCCAGCGCGTCCAGGTAGGCGCTGGCTGCCGCCGGTGCGCCCTGGGCTGCCGCCCCCCAGACGCCCGCCACGCTGCCCAGCAGCACCATCGTGGTGTCCTGGCGACCTGCCAGCCAGCCCTGCAGCGCGCGCGCCCCATGAACTCTCGCGCCCAGCTCTTGCCGCAGGGCGGCGCCGGTCAGCTCGGCGAGCGGGGTCTGGCGACTCTCTCCGGCCAGGTGGAACACGGCGCGCACCCGCGGACCCTCTTCATCGATCCGATCGAGCAAGGCGTGCAGCGCCGCCGTCTCGCAGACGTCGCACGCCGCAAGCTCGACGCGCCCGCCCAGCTCAGCCAGCAGCGTCGCCGCCCCGGGGGCCGTGTGGCCGTGACGGCTCAGCAGGACGAGCCGCTGCGCGCCCTGACGCGCCAGCCACCGCGCGACCTGCAGCCCCACGCGGCCGGTGCCGCCGGTGATGACTACGGTGCCGGCGCACCAGTCGGGCACGGGCGTCGCCCGGGTAGCCGCGACCGCATCCCGGCAGAGGCGCCGCACCAGCCGTCCCGACCGCCGCAGCGCCACCTGATCCTCCCCATCGGTGGCCACCAGGCTGGCCACCAGAAGGTTGAGCGTGAGCGGCAGCACCTCGTCGGGCAGATCGATCAGGCCCCCCAGGCGGGTCGGGTGCTCAAGGCCCAGGGTCTGCCCCAGACCCCAGCACATCGCCTGCGCCGGGTGCGACAACCCATCGAGCGCTGCCGCCTGGACCGCGCCCTGGGTGAGCAGCCACAGCGCCGGAGCAGCCAGCGGCAAGAGCGCCTGCGCCAGCTGCAGGTTG
This sequence comes from Polyangia bacterium, assembly GCA_044222245.1. GTDB lineage: Bacteria > Myxococcota_A > Polyangia > Palsa-1104 > JAEUJZ01 > CALFML01. The sequence goes on from JBGANQ010000069.1 coordinate 16,981, forward strand.
AGCTGCAGCCCGTCGTCCCCAGACTCGCCGGGGCCTTCCAGCGCGAGCAGCGAGATCGTGCCGCGCAGCGCGCTCGGGGCGGCGGCCAGCGCGGCCCCGAGGCGCTCCGCCAGCGCGGTCGGCCGGTCGGGCGCCTCGGGCGCAACCAGCACCGGCAGGACGCTGGCTCCCGCGACCGCGAGCGCCGCGGCGACCCGCTCGGCGAGAGCCGAACCTCCAGGGCCGCTGACCAGGAGCCACGTCCCTGCCGCATCAGGCGGCGCCGTGGGCAGCGGCGCCGCCTGCCAGCGCTCCGCATAGCGCAGCCGCGCGCGCTCGCTGGCCTGCTCGGCAGCCGCCCGCCACTGCGACAGAGTCGGCAATACCTGCTGCAGCGCCAGCCGGGCGGCGGCGTCCTGCACCCCCAGCGCGTCCGCCAGCTGATCGCTGTCACCACTCTCCACGGCCGACCAGAAGGCGGCCTCCGCGGGCTGCACATGGGTGTTGAGCGGCGGCGGATCGATCCAGTACCGCGCCCGCTGGAACGGATAGGTCGGCAGCTCGACGAGCGTCCCCGCGCGGCCGAGCACCACCGTCCAGTCAGCCTCAAAGCCGTGGACGTATAGCTCTGCGGCGCTGCGCACCAGCTGCTCGGACCCTGCGCCGCGGCGCAGGCTGCCGACGGCAGCGCCGTCTTCACCGGCCGCCTGCGCCAGCGCCACCAGCAGCTGCGGGTGCGCGCTGACCTCCAAAAAGAGCCGCTGTCCCGACTTGGCCAGCTCGGCGATCGCCTGATCGAGCCGCACCGGCTCGCGCAGGTTGCGCGCCCAGTACGCGCCTCCCAGCTCCAGGCCGGTCAGCCGCTCGCCCAGTAGCGTCGAGACCATCTCAACCTGCAGCGGCCGCGGCGCCAGGTCAGCCAGCTCGGCGACCAGGGTCGGCAGCACGCTGTCCACTTGCGCGCTGTGCGAGGCATAGTCCACCGCCACCTCGCGGCAGAACACGCCCTCGTGCTCCAGCGTCTTGAGCAGCGCGCGGACGGCGCTGCTCTCTCCCGCGATGGCCGTGGAGCTAGCGCTGTTGACGACGGCGACCGAGATCTGGTCGCCGAGCGCCGCAATGCGCTCGCGCACGGCCTGCACGGGCAGGGCGATGCTGGCCATGGCGCCGCGGCCGGCCAGCCCGCGCAGCAGCCGGCTGCGCACCGCCACCGCCCGCGCCGCATCTTCCAGGCGCAGCGCCCCTGCGACATAGGCCGCCGCCAGCTCTCCCTGACTGTGCCCGACCACCGCCGTGGGTCGGATGCCCAGCGACTCCCACACCCGGGCCAGCGCCACCGCCATGGCAAACAAGGCCGGCTGAACGACGTCCACCCGGGTGAACGCCTGCAGCTGCTCGGCCTCCTCGGCCAAGAGTACCTGGCGCAGCGAGAAGTCGGTGTGGGGCGCGAAGGCCTCGTCGCAGGCGTCGATCGCCTGCGCAAACACCGGGAGCTCGCGATAGAGCCGGACCGCCATCCCCGGCCACTGGCTCCCCTGGCCCGGGAACACGAACACAACGCCGCGCTGCGTCAGCGCGCTGCCCTGGACGACCTGCTCATCGGCGCGCCCCGCCGCCAGCGCCTGCAGCGCCGCCCCGACCTGCGCCAGATCGCGACCCAGCACCGCCGCTCTGGCGGGAAACCGGCTGCGGTGGGTGGCCAGGGTCCAGGCGGCATCGGCCAGGCTGGTGGCGGGGTGGGCCTCCAGGTAGTCGCGCAGCTGCGCCGCCTGCGCCTGCAGCGCCGCCGGGTCCCGCGCGGACAGGAGCAGCGGCAGCACCGCGGACGGCGCGGCAGGCAGGGCGGGGACCGCCGCTGGTTCGCCCGGTGCCTCTTCCACAATGACGTGCGCATTGGTGCCGCTGATGCCAAAAGACGAGACGCCTGCTCGCCGGGGCTGCGCGCCCGGCGGCCACGGCTGGGACTCGCTGAGAAGCTTCAGCGACCCGCTGCTCCAGTCGATGTGCCGGCTTGGCTCCTCGGCGTGCAGGGTCTTTGGCAGCAGGCCGTGCTGCAGCGCCAGCACCATCTTGATGACGCCGGTGACGCCCGCGGCGGCCAGGGTGTGTCCAAGGTTGGACTTGACGCTGCCCAGCCAGAGCGGCCGCTCGGCGCTGCGCCCCTGCCCATAGGTGGCCTGCAGCGCCTGCGCCTCGATCGGATCACCCAGCGGCGTCCCCGTGCCGTGCGCCTCCACCGCGTCCACCTCGTGGGTGGTGAGCCCGGCGGCCTGCAGCGCCTCGAGGATCACCCGCTGTTGCGCCGGCCCGTTGGGCGCGGTCAGACCCTGGCTGCGACCGTCCTGGTTCACCGCGCTGCCGCGGATCACCGCCAGCACCTTGTGACCGCGGGCGCGCGCATCCGCCAGCCGCTCCAGCACCAGCATCCCGCACCCCTCGGCCCACCCGGCGCCGTCGGCCTGGTCGGCGAACGACCGGCAACGGCCGTCGGGAGACAGAGCGCGCAAGCGGCTGAAGACCACGAAGCTCATTGGCGTCGTCATCACGTTGACGCCGCCGGCCAGCGCCAGATCGCACTCGCCGTGGCGCAGGGACTGGCACGCCAAGTGGATGCTGACCAGCGAGGAAGAGCAGGCGGTGTCGACGGCCAGCGCCGGCCCCTGCAGGCCGAGCACGTAGGCGATACGACCCGCTGCAGTGCTCAGCGCGTTGCCGGTCGCCGCGTAGCCTTCCAGCGCCTCCAGCTGCGGACCAAGCCGCGTCATGTAGTCCCCGCTGGTGATGCCGATGAACACCGCGGTTCGGCTGCCACCGAGCGACAGCGGCCGGATGCCGCCGCGCTCCAGGGCTTCCCAGCTCACCTCCAGCAGCAGCCGCTGCTGCGGATCCATCAGCTCGGCTTCACGCGGGCTGATGCCAAAAAAGGCGGCGTCGAACTGGTCGACCGCCCGCAGGAAGCCCCCCTGGCGCGTCACACTCTTGCCGGCGGCATCGGGGTCGGGGTCGTACAGCTGCGCCGCGTCCCAGCCGCGCTCGACGGGAAACTCGGTGACGGCATCCTGGCCGGCGGCCAGCAGCTGCCAGAACTGCTCGGGGGTGGATACCCCTTGCGGCTCGCGGCACGCCATGGCCACGATAGCGATCGGCTCTTCGGCGCTGACCGCGCTCGGGGCGCTGACCGCGGACACCGCGACCGCTTCGGGCAGCCGCAGGCGGTCGCGCACCAGGTGATCGGCCAGCGCCTGCACCGTCGGGTAGTCGAATAGCAGCGTCGCCGGTAGCCGCTCGCCGATGAGCGTGCCCAGCCGGTTGCGCACCTCGACCGCGACCAGCGAGTCGAGCCCCAGCTCCTTGAGCGGCTGCTCGACCGGCAGGGCAGCGCTGCTCGGCAAGCGCAGCGCCGCCGCCAGCTCGGTCTGCACCAGCTCGGCCACCACGCGCAGCCGATCCGCCGGCGAGAGCGCGCGCAGCCGCCGGAGCAGGCTCTCCCCGCCGCCAGCGGCGCGCCCGGCGTAGGCGGCGCGCCGCACCAGCCCCTGGAGCAGCAGGGGCACCGGCATGAGCTCGGCCTGCCGCTGCAGCTCGGTCTGGTTCAGGGCCAGGGGTGACAGCAGCGCCTCGGGTCGGCAGAGCGCCTGATCGAGGAGCGCCAGGCCATCGGCGGTGCTGAGCATGTGCAGCCCCAGCTGCCGCAGCCGCTCCCGCTGACCCTCATGCAGGCGGGTCGCGATGCCGGTCTCCGCCCACAGACCCCAGGCCAGCGAGACCGCGGGCCGCCCCTGACCCTTGCGGTAGGCGCTGAGCGCATCAAGGAACCCGTTGGCCACCGCATAGCTCGCCTGGCCGGCGCTGCCGAGCAGCCCGGCGGCGGATGAGAACAGCACGAATGCGGCCAGCGGCGCGTTCCGGGTGAGCTGATGCAGGTTCCAGGCCCCCGCTGCCTTGGGGGCGAAGGCGGCAGCGAGCTGCTCGGGCGAGAGGTTGTCTAGCATCCCGTCAGCGAGCACGGCCGCGCAGTGGAACACCGCGGTCAGCGGATGCGCGGGCGGCACCGCGGCGAGCACCCGCTGCAGCGCCTCGGCATCGGCGACGTCACAGGCAACAGCCTGCGCCTGGCAGCCCTGGGCCGCCAGCGCCGCCACCAGCTCGGCGGCCCCCGCCGCCGCCGGTCCTTGCCGCGACAGCAGGATGAGGTGCCCGACGCCATGGTGGCGGACCAGGTGCTGGGCGACCTGGGCGCCCACGCCGCTGGTCCCCCCGGTCACCAGGACGGTTCCTACTCCTCCCAGCGGGAGCGGTGACTCGGCAGCGGCGAGCGGACTGGTGCGGCGCAGCCGCGGTACCTGCAGCACCCCGTGACGCAGCGCGCCCTCTACGGCACCCGAGCCCAGGGCCGCCGCCAGCTGCCGCCACGAGGCCTCGCTGCCGTCGACATCCAGCAGCTGTAGCGCCATATCCGGGTGCTCGCTGCGGGCCGTCCGCACCAGGCTCCACAGCGGCGCCTGCGCCAGACTCTGCAGCGGCTCCTGGCCGACGGCCACTGCCCCTTGGGTAAGCAGGACATAGCGCCGCCCGGACAGCCGCTCCTGGGTCAAGATGCCCTGCAGCTCGGTCAGCAGCTGCGCCGCCGCGGTCTGCGCACTGGCGATGACCTGCTCGCCGTCCGTCGGCGCGCAGCAGTGGACGATGCAGCCGACGGCGGTCTCTTCAAGGTGGCCCAAGAGGTCGGACAGCGTCTCGACCTGCAGCACCGACACCCCGCCGACCTGCAGGGCCTGGGCGAGGTGGCCCCCAGGACCAAGAATCGCCACCGCGCCCTCCAGCGGCAGCGGCTCGGCGAGCCGCGCTGGTTCCCACTCCAGACGGTACAGGTTGTCGAGAGAGGCCTGCAGCAGCGCCTCACGCAGCATCCGCGGCGTCGCGGTGCGCGCTACCAGGCGCCCGAGCGTCGCCACCGGCTCGCCCGCGGCGTCGAACATTTCGATCTGGGCGGCCAGCAGGTCCGGGTCAGCGCCCGGCTCGAGCGTGGCGCGCACCAGCAGCTCGCGCCCAGAAGCCTTGTACAGCTGCGCCTGCGTCAGCTCGAACGGCAGCATCACCTGGGTCGGATCTCTTCGCCCGAGAAACAGGGTATGCAGGGCCGTATCGAGCAGCACCGGGTGCACCGCGTGGTACGCCCCCTGCGCCGCCAGCGCCTCGGGGATCACCACTTTGCCATAGAGGCAGTCCCCCTGCGCGTAGGCCGCGGTCAGGCCGCGGAAGCTCGGCCCGTAGTGGAACCCGATCGTATCGAGCCGCTGGTACAGCTCGCTGCCATCGAGCGCCTGCGCGCCGCTCGGCGGCCAGGCGGGCAGCGGCGTCGGCACGGCGGCCGGGCGCGGCTCCAGCTGCCCGGTGGCGTGACAGGTCCAGCTGGTGTCGAGCAGGCTCTGCGCGGCCTGGCTGTAGATGGCAAAGCCCCGCCTCCCGTTGGCATCGGCGGGCTCGATGGCCAGCTGCAGCCGCCGCACGCCCTTGACGGCCAGCAGCAGCGGCGCCTCCAAGGTGAGGCTGCCGAGCTGCGGCACGCCCAGCTCACCGCCGATGCTGAGCAGCATCTCGAGATAGGCAGTCGCCGGCAAGATGCTGTGATCGTGGATGAGGTGCTCGATCACCCAGGGCTGCTCCGCCGCGCTGAGCAGCCCGCTGTAAACCCAGCCACCGTCGACAAGCGAGGTCCGGCTGCGCATAAGCGGGTGCAGCACGCCATCCAATCCGAGCCCCCGGACATCGCGCGGCGCGTCGGCCCCCCCCGTCCGCCAGTAGCGCTGGCGTTGGAAGGCGTACGTCGGCAGCGCCACGCTGCGTCCGCCCAGCCCGCCGAGCACGGCGCGCCAATCGAGCTCGACCCGTCCGAGGTAGAGCTGCGCTGCGGCCTCTAGCAGCGCCGCAGCTTCGGCCGTCCGCGGTCGCAGGCTGGCCAGCACCCCGCCCGCCGCGGGTCGGCGCAGCGACTCGGCGGCCAGCCCGGCCAGCGTCGCGTCGGGGCCGCACTCCAGAAGGTGACTGGCGCCAGAGTCTTCGGCGGCGCGGACGCAGTCGAGAAAACGGACCGCGGAGCGCACCTGCCGCACCCAGTACTCGGGCTGGCACAGCTCCTGCGGCGCGGCGCGAACGCCGGTCAAGTTGCTAAACAGCGGCAGGCCCGGCTCGTGGTAGTGCAGCCGCTGCGCCGCCTGCTGGTAGGCCGGGAGCATCTCATCCATGTGGCCCGAGTGGAAGGCGTGCGAGACGCGCAACCGCCGCACCTTCAGCCCCGTAGCCGCCAGCGCTTGCGCCACGGCCGCGGCGGCGCTCGCGTCCCCGGAGATCACGGTCTGCTGCGGCGCGTTGAGCGCCGCGAGGTCCACGGCGCCCGCCTGGTCCCCGAGCGCCGCGAGCGCCGCGACCACCGCCTCCTGCGTGGCCGCCACCGCGTACATGGCTCCGTCGGCCCGGCACGCCTGCATGAGCCGGGCCCGCGCCGCCACCAGGGCACAGGCATCCGCCAGCGACAGCACCCCGGCCACATGCGCCGCTGCCAGCTCGCCGATCGAGTGACCGAGCACCGCCTCGACGCGCAGCCCCCACGCCTCCCATTGCCGGTACAGGGCTACCTCGAAGGCGAACAGCGCGGTCTGGGCAAAGACCGTCTGGTTCAGCTGCTCGGCGTCTGCGCTGCCTGGGGCGGCGAACATCACGTCCTTGAGAGGACGCGGCAGCTCCGGATCTAGCCGCTCGCACACCGCGTCCAGCGCGGCGCGGAACACCGCCAGGCGCGCATGAAGCTCCTGCCCCATCCCCGGCCGCTGGCTGCCCTGACCGGAGAACAGCGCGACGAGCTTGCCGGGCTCGGCGCCTTCCCCCCCCTGCCGCAGCCCCGCCGGCAGCTCGCCTTGCGCGAAGCCGCGTAAGGTCGCCGCCAGCGACTCGGCCGACGCCCCGGGCGCGGCCAGCAGCACGGCGCGGCGGTCAAAGTGCGTGCGCTCTGTCGCCAGCGTCCAGGCCACATCGGCGACCGCGAGCTGCGGGTGCCGGGCCAGGTGATCCGCCAGCCGGGCCGCCTGCGCCCGGCACCCCGCCTCGTCGGGGGCCGATAAGAGGAGCGGGATCAGCCCGAGCTCCGTCTCTGGAGTCGCCGGAGATGCGCTCGCGGCGACGGGGCCGGGCGCCTCCTCCAGCACCAGATGGACGTTGGTGCCGCTTATGCCAAAGGACGACACGGCGGCCCGCCGGGGTCGCGACCCGCGCGGCCAGGGCCGCTCTTGCTGCAGCAGCTGCACCTGCCCGTGCTCCCAGTCAATGTGCCGACTGGGCGTCTCGGCGTGCAGCGTCCGAGGCAACAGCTCGCCCTGCAGGGCGAGGACCATCTTCATCACGCCGGTGACGCCCGCCGCCGCCAGCGTGTGTCCGAGGTTTGACTTGATGCTCCCCAGCCACAGCGGCCGCTCGGCGCTGCGCCCGGCCCCATAGGTCGCCAGCAGCGCCTGGGCCTCGATCGGGTCGCCCAGCGGGGTCCCGGTGCCGTGCGCCTCGACCGCGTCCACCTCCTCGGGTCGCACCCCGGCGGCCTGCAGGGCGTCCAGGATGACCCGCTGCTGCGACGGTCCATTGGGGGCGGTCAGCCCCTGGCTGCGACCGTCCTGGTTTACGGCGCTGCCGCGGATTACCGCCAGCACCTTGTGCCCGTTGCGCTGCGCATCGGCCAGTCGCTCCAGCAGCAGCATGCCGCAGCCCTCGGCCCAGCCGGTGCCGTCAGCGCCGTCGCCAAAGGCCTTGCAGCGACCGTCCGGGCCGAGCACCCGCAGGCGGCTGAACTCGACAAAGGGGAACGGGCTGCAGATGACCGAGACGCCACCGGCCAGGGCCAGATCGCACTCAGCGTTGCGCAGCGCCTGACACGCCAGGTGGATGCCCACGGCAGATGACGAACACGCGGTGTCTATCGTCATGGCGGGACCCTGCAGGCCGAGTACATAGGCGATACGCCCCGAGGCGGTGCTGAGCGCGGTCCCGGTAGCGGTGTACCCGTCCAGCTCCTCAAGGCCGCTAAACATCAGCGCGCCATAGTCGCTGCCGGCCGCGCCGATGAACACGCCGGTGCGACTGCCGGCCAGCGCTGCGGGCAGCAGGCCGGCGCGCTCCAGCACCTCCCAGCTCGTCTCCAGGAGCAGCCGCTGCTGCGGATCTAGCTTCTCTGCCTCCCGCGGGCTGATGCCGAAAAACGCCGCATCGAACTGGTCGACGCGGTCCATGAATCCGCCGCGCCGCGTCACCGACTTCCCGGGCGCCTCGGGGTCCGGATCGTACAGGCTGTCGAGGTCCCAGCCGCGGTCGCCGGGTAGCTCGGCGGTGGCGTCGCGGCCTTGCACCAGCAGCTCCCACAGCTGCTCGGGCGTCTCGACCCCGCCCGGCTCGCGGCAGGCCATGGCGACGATGGCAATCGGCGCGCCCGCGTCCGCCTTGGAGAGCGCGGCGGGCCGCGCCAGCGCCTTGTCGGCCGCCGTGGGGAGGCGCAGGTGGCCGCGCAGGATATGCTCGGCCAGCGCGCGGCTGCTCGGGTAGTCGAACAGCAGGGTCGCCGGCAGGCGAACCCCCAGCAGTCCGCCCAGGCGGTTGCGGATCTCCACCGCGGTGAGTGAGTCGAGCCCAAGCTCGCGGTAGGGCTGCTCGGGCTTGATCGCGCTGGCGCCGGGCAGCCGCAGCACCGCGGCGACCTCCTTGCGCACCAGATCGAGGACCGCCTGCATCCTCTCGCTCTCGGTCAGCTGGCTCAGGCGGGGCAGCAGTCCGTCGCGGCCGACGCTCTGGGGACCCACGCTGCGCACCGCCAGGCCGGCTTCGCGCTGCAGCAAGGCGCCCAGCAGGAGCGGCGGCTTGTAATGCTGCGCCTGGCGACGCAGACCCCGCTCGTCGAAGCGCACCGGCGCCAGCAGGCCCTCAGGCCGTTGCCGGGCCAGCTCCAGCAGCTGCAGCCCCTCGGCGTTAGTCAGCGGCACCACCCCCTGCTCGACCAGCCGCGCCTTCTGTCCCGCCGACATCCGCGCCACCAACCCCGCCTGGCCCCAGCTCCCCCAGGCCAGCGACTGCCCGGGCAGCCCGCGCGCTTGTCGGTAGGAGGCCAGGCCGTCGAGGAAGGCGTTGGCCGCGGCGTAGTTGCCCTGTCCGGCGTTGCCGATCAGACCGGCGGCCGAGGAAAACAGCACAAAGGCAGTCAGGTCCATGCCCTGGGTCAGAAGGTGCAGGTTCCACGCCCCCAGGGCCTTGGGGGCAAAGACCCGCGCCAGGCGCTCGGGCGTCTGCGACTCGATTGCTCCGTCATCGAGCACGGCGGCGCAGTGGAACACTCCGCCCAGGGGCTGTGCTGCCGGGATGGTCGCCAGCGCCTGGCGCAGCGACTCCCGCTCTGCCACATCGCAGGCCAACACCCGTACCGTCGCCCCCAGCGCGGCCAGCTCTGTCAAAAGCGCCGCCGCGCCGACCGCCGTCGGCCCCTGCCGCGACACGATCAAGAGATGCTGTACGCCGTGCTGCTGCACAAGGTGCCGCGCCAGCTCGGCCCCCAGCCCGGACGTGCCGCCGGCAATCAGCACCGTGCGGTCCGACGCCAGCGGACGGGGCAGGCTGAACACCAGCTTGCCGGTGTGCTTGCCCTTGGCCATAAAGCGAAACACCTCGGGCGCGCGTCGCACGTCGTACGAGCGGTAGGGCAGCGGTGTGATGACGCTCGCCTGCCACATCGCCACCAGCTGCTGCAGCCACGAGTGCAGCAGCTCGGGCCCTGCTTCCATGAGGTCGTAGGCTCGATAAAAGACTCCGGGGTAGCGCTGGGCAATCTGCTGCGCGTCGCGGATGTCGGTCTTGCCCATCTCCAGGAAGCGGCCACCGCGGGGCAGCAGCGCGAGCGAGGCATCGACGAACTCGCGGGCCAGGCAGTTTAGCACCACGTCCATGCCGGCGCCGTCGGTGGCGCGCAGGAATGAGTCCTTGAACTCGAGCGTCCGCGAGCTGGCGATGCGCTCGGCCGGTACGCCGAGCGCGCGCAGCAGCGGCCACTTGGCGGGGTGGGCCGTCACATACACCTCGGCCCCCAGGTGGCGCGCCAGCTGTAGCGCGATGAGTCCGACGCCGCCCGCCGCCGCGTGGATGAGCAGCCGCTCGCCGCGCTGCAGCTTTGCCAGCTCGACAAAGCCCATGTAGGCGGTCAGGAAGGTCACCGTGAGGGTGGCGGCCTCGGCATCGGCGAGACCGGCGGGCAGGGGCACCAGCAGCCGATGGTCCGTCACCGCGACCGGCCCGAACGCCCCGGTGAGCGAGCCAAAGACGCGCTGGCCGACGTGCAGCTCGCGCACCGCACTGCCCACCTCCAGCACCGTGCCGGCACCCTCGCCGCCGAGCGGGTCCTTGGCGCCGGCGCGCAGTCCCATCACGTCGATGACATCGCGGAAGTTCAGGCCAGCGGCGTGCACCGCGACTCGAACCTCGGTCGGGCCGAGCTCGCGGGCAAGGTCGGGCGCGGCGGCCAGCTCGAGCTGATCGAGCCGCCCGGCCTGCCGGAAGCCCAGGCGCCACAGCGGGGTCGCCGGGGGCCGCAGCACGTCGCTGCCCGCGGCGACCCGCACCAGCCGCGGCATCCACAGCTCACCGCCGCGCAGCGCCACATCCTCGACATCGGGCCGCGCCAGCACCGCCCCAAGCTGCTGCGCTGATTCCGCACTGCCGTCGGTGTCGACGAGCCGTAGCGAGCTCTCGGAGTGCTCGCTGCGCGCCGAGCGGACAAGGCCCCACAGCGCGGCCGCCGCCACGTCGGACACCCCGGCGTCGTCTTGCACCGCGACCGCCCGCTCGGTCAGAAGGACATAGCGCGAGCTGCTCGACCGCGGGCTGGCCAACCACTGCTGCAGCTCGGCGAGCAGGGCGGTGGCGGCCTGCTGCGCTAGCGGTCCGGCGTCCGCCTGGTCGCCGGCCTGGTCGCTGACCCGCACCACGGCGGCGAGCGGCGCATCGCCGACCGCGGCCCATAGCTCTTCCAGGCTCGCCGCGCCATGCACAGCGGCGCCGCCGGCGGCCAGCGCCGCGACGACGGCGGCCGCGCCGGGCCCAGCGCCCAGCACCGCCAGCGAGGCCAGCGGCGCTGGCGTCTCGGCGCTGGCCGGCACCGCCTGCCAGTCGATGCGGTACAGATCCTCGGTCTCGCCGCGCACCGCCTCACGCACTTTTTCGGCCGTCGCCCGGCGCGCGCTCAGCTGGCCGATGCGCAGCACCGGCCGGCCGGCCGCATCGAGCATCAGGATCTCGGTCTGCACTTGCTCGGCGCTGGCGCCGCCGCGCAGAGCCACCTGCGCCCACACCTCCGAAGCTCCCGCGGCATACAGCTCGACATCCTGCATCTCAAACGGCAGCAGCGCCTCGCTGGGCGCGCTGCTGTCGAGCGCCAGGGTGTGCAGCGCCGCATCGAGCAGCGCCGGGTGCAAGGCGAAGCCCCGATCGGCGGCCCGCAGCTCGGCCGCCGGCACGACGTGACCGAGCAGCGCTGTGCCCTGCCGGAATCCCGCCTGAAGGCCCCGGAACGCCGGCCCATAGCCGAGCCCGAGCGCGCCCAGCCGCTGGTATAACCCGTCGCACGCGAGCGGCTCCGCATCGGCTGGCGGCATGGCCGCCGCCGGCTCGGGCACGGGCCCCGCCAGCCCCAGGGTCCCGCGGGCGTGGCAGCGCCAGGCCGCGCCCTCCCCCTCGGCGGCGCAGCTGTAAACGGCGAAGCTCCGCTCATCCGCACCGCCGCTGTCGACGATGAGCTGCAGCCGCCGCGGGACGGACAGCCCCAGCGGCGCCTCCAGCGTCAGCACTTGCAGCCGTGGCAGGCCGAGCTGGCGTCCTGCCGCCAGCGCGACCTCGGCCAAGGCGATGCCCGGCACCAGCACCTGGCCGTGCACTGTATGGTCGCCCAGCCACGGGTGCTCGCTCAGGCCAAGCCGCCCCGTGAACAGCTCGCGCCCGTCGGGCAGCGAGGTGCGGCTGGCTAGCAGCGGGTGCTCCCATCTCTTCAGTCCGAGCCCCTCGGCGTCGCCGGCACGCGACTCGTCCAGCCAGTACCGCTGTCGCCGGAAGGCGTAGGTCGGCAGGCTGGTCATCTTCCCGCGCCGGCCGAGCGCCGCCGTCCAGTCGATCTCGTGGCCCCCCACGACCAGCTCCAGCGCGCTGGTGAGCAGCCGCGCCGGCCCCTCGCCGCGGCGCAGGCTGCCGACGATCAGACTGGTCTCGCCGACCAGCTCGGCCAGCGGCACCAGCAGCTGCGGATGGGCGCTGATCTCCAAGAAGGTGCCGTAGCCTGCCTTGCGCAGCGCTTCGACCGCCCGATCCAAGCGGACCGGCTCGCGCAGGTTGCGCGCCCAGTACCCGGCATCGAGCCGGTCGCCCGCGAGCAGCTGCCCTTCTACCGTCGAGGCAATCCCCACCGTCGCCGCCTGCGGGCGCAGCCCGTCAAGCTCGCGGCGCAGCTGCGCCAGCACCGGATCTACCTCTGCGCTGTGGGAGGCGTAGTCCACCGCGATCTCGCGATGGAAGATCCCGTGCTGCAACAGCTCGGCCAACAGCTCGCGAACCGCCCCCACCTCACCGGCAATCACCGTCGAGGTCAGGCTGTTGACGGCGGCCACGCTGAGCCGGCCGCCGAAGCGGGCGATGCGCTGCTGCGCCTCGGCAACGGGCAGCCCGACGGTCGCCATGGTGCCGCGGCCCGCGCAGGCACGCAGCAGCCGGCTGCGCACCGCGACGACCTGCGCCGCGTCCTTTACGCTCAGCGCCCCGGCGACGCACGCGGCGGCGATCTCGCCCTGGCTGTGGCCGACGACAGCGCGCGGGCTTATTCCCAGGCTCTGCCACACCCGCGACAGCGCCACGCCCATGGCAAACAGCGCCGGCTGGACAATGTCGACCCGATGGAAGGCCTGCTCCTGGGCGGCCGGATCGCTGCTCAGCACCTGGGTCAGCGACCAGTCGGTGTGCGGCCGCAGCGCCTCGGCGCACTCGCGCAGCGCTTGGGCAAACACCGGCACGTCGGCCAGTGCCTGCGCCATCCCGACCCACTGGCTGCCCTGACCGGGGAACACGAACACCACGCCGCCGCGCCGTCGCGCCTTGCCGCTGCTGCTGCCCGGCGGGGTCTCACCCTGGGCGAGCGCCTGCAGCAGCGCCAGGGCCTGCTCGCGCTCACGCACCACGCCCCCAGCCCGATGCGGCAAAAGCTCGCGGTGCTTGAGCAGGGTCCAGCCGATATCGAAGAGCTCCGCTTGCGGCTGCGCCTCAAGGTGCGCGGCGAGCTGCGCCGCCTGCGCCTTGAGAGCCTCTTCGCTGGCTGCCGACACCAGCAGCGGCACGAGCGGCGCTGCCACCGGCTCGCCTGCCGCGGCCGCCGCCTCCGGAGCCTCCTCGAGGATGAGGTGCGCGTTGGTGCCACTGACGCCGAACGACGAGACCGCGGCCCGGCGCGGGCGTGACCCGCGCGGCCAGGGCCGCGACTCCTGCAAGAGCTGGACGTGTCGGCCTGCCCACTCGATATGCCGGCTCGGCACCTCGGCGTGCAGGGTCTTGGGGAGCCGCTCGTGCTGGAGCGCCAGCACCAGCTTCTGCACCCCGAGCACGCCCGCCGCCGCCTGAGTATGGCCGACGTTGCTCTTGAAGCTGCCCAGCCACAGCGGCTCGGCGGCAGAGTGCGCCTGCCCGTAGATCTCCTGCAGCGCCTGCGCCTCGATGGGGTCGCCCAGGCTGGTCCCGGTGCCGTGGGCCTCGACCGCATCGACCTCCTGGGGCTGCAGCCCCGCCGCCAGCAGGGCCTCCTTGATCACCTTCTGCTGCGCCGGTCCGTTGGGTGCGGTCAGCCCCTGGCTGCGGCCGTCCTGGTTGACGGCGCTGCCGCGGATTACGGCGATCACCGGGTGGCCATTTTTCTGCGCGTCGGCGAGCCGCTCCAGCACCAGCATGCCGCAGCCCTCGGCCCAGCCGGCGCCGTCGGCAGAATCGGAGAACGCCTTGCAGCGACCGTCCGCGGCCAGCCCGCGCAGCCGGCTGAACTCCACGAACATCGTCGGCGAGTTCATCACCGTCACGCCGCCCGCCAGCGCCAGATCGCACTCGCCGCGGCGCAGCCCCTGGCAGGCCAGATGCAGCGTCACCAGCGACGAAGAGCAGGCAGTATCGACGGTGAGCGCCGGGCCCTGCAGCCCGAGCGTATAGGCGATGCGGCCGGAGGCCGTACTCAGGGCGCGTCCGGTGCCCACATACCCGTCCAGTTCCTCGAGCTGGGTGCTGCGCCGGGTCGCGTAGTCGCTGGTCATGGCGCCGATGTAAACCCCGGTCCGGCTCTCGGCCAGCGACTGCGGCGGCAGGCCGGCTCGCTCCAGGACCTCCCAGCTCGTCTCCAAGAGCAGCCGCTGCTGCGGGTCGAGCTTCTCTGCCTCACGCGGGCTGATGCCGAAGAACTCGGCGTCGAACCGGTCGAGTCCTTGCAGGAAGCCGCCCTGCAGGCTCAGCGACTTGCCCGCCGCATCCGGGTTGGGATCATACAGGCTGTCGACGTCCCAGCCGCGGTCGCGCGGGAAGTCGCCCACTGCATCCTGCCCGCGAGCCAGCAGCTGCCACAAGGCTTCCGGCGAGTCCACTCCGCCCGGGGCCCGGCAGGCCATAGCGACGATGGCGATCGGCGTCCCTCCGGTCTGCCCCTGCTCCGCCAGCTTCTGCCGCAGCGTGTTGCGCTCGGCGACGGCGTGTAGCAATGCAGCCCGCAGGCGCTCGATCTGCTCTTGTGAAGTAACGTCTGCCATCGTGGTTCTCCCTATCTGCAAACACCACCGCCCGCGGCGCGGCGTCTTCCAATGCGGCCAGCGAAATAGACGTGGACAGCCCGGTTCCGGCGCAAGCTACCTGGACGGCCCCAGGGTCGGCGGCCCCTACAGGGGTCCGGCCGGCGCCTGAATGCGGACGGCCAGCTTGCCCTTGTGCGTGTTCTCAAACAGCATCTGGTGCGCCCGGGGAATCTCATGAAAAGCCAGCACGAGGTCGACGACCGGACGGATCTTCTTCTGCAGCACCAGCTCGTTGGCGCGGTGCGCCTGGTACGCGTTGGCAAAGTGCGAGCCGAGGATCTTCTTCTGCCGCATCCACAGGTGACGGACGTCGAAGGCCAGCTCATAGCCGCTGGTGGCACCGCAGATCACGATGCGCCCAAACCGACTGGCCAGAAACACCGAGGCCGGGAAGGTCTCGGCACCGACATGCTCGAACACTACCTCGGGATCGCGGCCGCCGGTGAGCTCGCGCAGGGCGCGGCCAAAGCGCCGCGTCTCGGCGTTTCGCTTCTCGGTGCGCTCCCGGGACTCGCCGGCGGTATAGGCCAGATCGAAGCCGCTGCGGTTAAGGACCAGCTCGGCCCCCAGCGACCGCACCAGCTGTTCTTTCTCCGGCGAAGAGACTACCGCAATGGGAATCGCCCCCATGAGTAGACACAGCTGCGTGGCGAACACCCCGAGCCCTCCGGCCGCCCCCCAGATGAGGACGCGCTCTCCCGGCTGCACATTGGCCTGCGCGGTGAGCATGCGATAGGCGGTAAAGAACGTCAGCCCGTAGGAAGCGGCGTCCTCCCAGCTCAGGTGCGTCGGCTTGGGAAGCAGCTGCTGCGCCTGCACGCGGGTAAACTGCGCGAAGGAGCCCCAGTTGGTCTCATATCCCCAGATGCGCTGCTCCTGGCAGGCCATCGGATCGAGCCCGTTACATTCCGGACACTCGCCGCAGGACTGATTGCAGTGGATGACGACCTGATCGCCCGGCCGCCAGCGACGGACTGCCGAGCCCACTCGCCAGACGATTCCCGCCGCATCCGAGCCGGGTATGTGGAAGGCGTCGCGATGGAGGCGGAACGCCGAGACCGGCTTGCCCTGCGCCAGCCAGACCGCGTTATAGTTCACGCCGGCGGCCATGACCAGAACCAGCACCTCGTTGGCCGAGAGCTCGGGGACCTGGATGTTCTCAACCTGCAGCGCTTGCAGCGGGCTGCCCTCCCGCTCTTTGCGGATGGTGCACGCCCACATCGTCCGCGGCAGATACTCGATGGGAGGAACGACTCCGAGATCCAGACAGTCGCTGGAGTGTTCCCAGGAGACATCCACATTTCGCGCTGTCTGCGTCATCTCTCGCTGCTCCTACGCCGGGGGGAGGTTGTTCGTCTAGCTAAGTTGATGCCGCGCATCATGATTCCGTTCCCTCGAAGGCCATGGCGATGAGTGCATCATCGTCGGCCGCTGCTAGCTTGTACTTCTCCTTGAGCACCGGCTCGACCGACACGCCATGCTGGGTCGCCAGGTCGAGCAGCTTGGTCATCAGACCGGACTGCTCCAGGGCGAGGCGCGGGATGCGGTTGAGAATGTTGCGCAGGTCCTGCTCAGCAGCCTCGAGGCCGGCGCTCTCATCGATCGCGCTGGGGCTGGAGCTGGGGTCTTCGGCGGGCCCCAGGTACCGCTGCAAAAGGAACAGCGCCATCTTCTCGGCCGTCGGGTAGTCAAAGGCCAGGGTGGTCGGCAGGCGCGCGCCGACGATCGCCCCCAGCCGGTTGCGCAGCTCGACTGCCATCAGGGAGTCCATGCCCAGCTCTTTGAGCGGTATGGTCGGCTCCATCACCTCGGAGCTGGCCAGGTGCAGGGCGGCCGCCACTTCCCGCTTCACGAGCTCGATCATCTCCAGCTCCCGCTCTGCCGCCGACAGCCGCCGCAGCCGCGGCAGCAGCCCGGCATCGGCAGCCACCGTCGCCACCACCATGGACGGCCGCGCTGGTCCCAGCAGGCCGCGCAGCAGCGCGGGCAGCGCCGGGTCCTCGGTCAGCCGGCGCAGCGCGGCCAGGTCGAGCTGGGTCGGCACGAGCAGCGCATCGCCAAGGCCGAGCACGCGATCTAGCAGCGCGAGCGCATCTTCAACCGCCATGGCGACCAGGCCCTGCTCGCGCAGCCGCTGCTGCAGCCGCTCGGACAGCCGCGCGGCCATCCCCACCTGCGCCCAGCCTCCCCAGGCCAGCGACTGACCCGGCAGCCCGTGCGCCTGCCTGTAAGCGCACAGCCCGTCGACAAAGGCGTTGGCCGCGGCGTAGTTGGCCTGTCCCGCGGAGCCGAGCAGCCCGGCCAGCGAAGAGAACACGACAAACCTGTCAAGCTCCAGCCGCGCCGTGGCCTGGTGCAGGTTCCACGCCCCTTGCGCCTTGGCAGCAAAGACCCGCCCGAGCCGCGAGGCATCCAGGGTGTCCACCGGCCCGTCGTCGATCACCGCCGCAGCATGAAACACCGCGGTCAGCGGGCGGTCGGGCGGCAGCTGGGCGAGCGCGCGGTCCAGGGCTGCCGCATCCGCCACGTCACAGGGCAGGACGGTGGCCTGACTGCCGTGCGCTGCCAGCTCGGCCAGCAGATCCTTTACTCCTGCTGCCGCAGCCCCCTGGCGCGACAAAAGGAGCAGGTTGCGGATTCCGTGACGCGCCGCCAGGTGCCGCGCGAGCTCAGCCCCGAGTCCCGCGGTGCCGCCGGTGATCAGCACCGTACCCTCGCTGCGCAGCGGCGGAGGGCGGCGGGCCGACGAGCGGCTGCTGCTGGCTTCGGCTCTGCCGACGGGCTCCAGGCGCGGTGCCAGCCGGCTGCCCTGCCGCAGCAGCAGCTCGGCGCTGCCCTGCTCGCTCAGCACCTTCGCCAGCGCGCTGCCGGACGGCGCGGTTGCATCGCTGTCCAGCCGCAGCCAGGCGCGATCGGGATGCTCGCTCTGCGCGCTGCGGCACAGCCCCCACAGGGCCGACTGCGCCAGCCCGGGCAGCGCCTCTGCATCGGCGGCCGCCACCGCGCCGTGGGTCAGCAGCACCCAGCGGGTGTGGGCCAGCGCGGCGCTCTGCAGGAACAGCTGCAGCTCGCCCAACAGCTCCTCGGTCAGCGCCAGCGCGGGGAAAGACCGCGCCGCCTCGGTCTCACCGTCCGGCACGGCGATGAGCTGGCTGGGCGCGGCGGCACCTTCGCTGAGCTCGCGCAAGAGCTCAGCCAGCGCCGCAAAGTGGCGCACCCGGGCGCCGCTGCCCAGGAGCTGGCTGGCGACCCGCTCGCTCAGCGGGCCGCGGCCCAGCACGGCCCAGGTCCCCTGGGGCGGCGGCACGACCGGCCCGCCATCGGCCTGCCAGCGGAGCCGGTATAGTGATCCGCCTTCGCTGCGCCCCGCCTGTTTGAGCTTGGCGACCGACGTCGGGCGCCCGCGCAGCCGGCCGACCTCCATCACCAGCTCGCCGGCCGGGCCGTAGATCCGCAAGGTGGCCGCGACCTGCCCGTCCGCCTCCGGGGTGACCTGGTTGACGACGCGCAGGGAGCGAGCCCCGGTGACGTTTAGCCGGACTCCTTCCCACTCGAACGGCACGATCACCTCGCCGCCGCCCAGGCTCTCGGCAACGATCGTCTGCAGCGCCGCATCGAGCAGCGCCGGATGGATACCGTACCCGTCGGGCAAGAGCCCCTGGCCGAGCTCGACCTCGCCGTAGAGCACGCCCGCCTGGCGATAGACCTTCTTCATCCCGAGAAAGCTAGGTCCGTACTGGTAGCCGATCGCGCTGAGCTGCTCGTAAAGTCCGTCGAGCGGCACCTCCTGCGCACCTGCGGGGGGCCAGCTGCCCAGCGCCGACTGCGCCGCCGCCGGCGAGGCTGGGGTTCGGAGGATGCCCGAGGCGTGCTGCACCCACTCCTGCTCGCCGATTCGGGTGTGCAGCAGGAAGTCGCGCCCTCCGTCCGCGCCGGCGGCGCTCACGGTGAGCTGCAGCCGCGCCGGGCGACCGGGCAGCAGCACCAAGGGGACAAGGAGCACCATGCTCTCAAGGACGCTGGTGCCGACCCGATGTCCGGCGGTGAGGACCAGATCGACCAGGGCGGCCCCCGGCACGACGATGTTGCCGAGCAGGACGTGATCTCCCAGCCAGGGATGCTCGCCCAGCACAAGCCGCGCCGTAAACAGATAGCTGTCGTCCGGCAACGAGGTCATGCCGCCGAGCAGCGGGTGCTCGGAGCGCTCCAGCCCCAGTCCTTCGGCGTCCTGCGGGCGGGCCGCGGCCAGCTCGATCCAGTACCGCTGGCGCTGGAAGGGATAGGTCGGCAGATCGACCAGCGGGCGGCGACCGCCCAGCACCTGCTCCCAGTCCAGCTCGACGCCGACGCTGTACACCCGCGCCACTGCCTCGACCAGCGTCCGTGCTTCATCGGTGCCGCTGCGCAGACAGGTGACGAAGGACTCCTGGCCCCCGGGGCCCAGGGTCTCGGCCGCCATGCCGCTTAGCACAGCCTGCGGCCCGCACTCCAGATAGAGCATGCCCCCGGCCGCCGCGGCGGCGCGGATGCCGTCGGCAAAGCGGACGGCGTCGCGCACCTGGCGCTCCCAGTAGGTGCGCTGGCGCAGCTCCCCGCCGCGCAGGGGCTGGCCGGTCACGCCGCTCAGCAGCGTCACCTGGGGTTCGCGGAAGGCGAGCCCTTGGGCCAGATCGCCAAACTCTGCCAGCATGGAGTCCATGTGCGGGGAGTGGAACGCGTGCGAGACGCGCAGCTTCTTGACGACGTGCCCGAGTGCCTGCAGCTCTTGCGCCGCTTGTTGGGCGGCCTCGGCGTCTCCGGAAAGGACGGTCTGCTGCGGTCCGTTGACCGCGGCGATGGCCACTCGGCCGGCGTACTTCTGCAGGTGTCCTAGGACGATCGGCTCGGCAGCGGACACCGCGTACATGGCGCCACCGCCCTGCGCTTCTTGCATCAGCCGCGCCCGCTCGGCCACCAGTCGGCATGCGTCGTCCTCGTCGAGCGCGCCGGACGCGTGCACTGCCGCCAGCTCGCCGACAGAGTGGCCGAGCAGCACCTCGGCGCGCAGCCCGAGCTGCTCCCACAGCCGGTAAAGCGCCACCTGCACGACGAACAACGCCGGCTGCGTGTAGCGGGTCTGTTCCAAGAGCTCCGCCTCTGCGGTGCCGGCTTCGGCAAACAAGACCTCCTTGAGCGGCCGGGGCAGCAGCGGATCGAGCTTCTGGCACAGCCGATCGACGGTCTGCTGAAACCGCGGGTAGTGCTGATAGAGCTGCCGGCCCATCCCCGGACGCTGGCTCCCCTGGCCCGGGAACAGCATCACGACCGAGCCTTGCCGCGAGCTGGAGGGCCCAACCAGGCCTGGCGCCGGGCGGCCCTGCGCGACCGCGCGCAGCTGCTCGGCCGCCGCGTCAACGGACACCTGACTCCTCACGCAGAGCGCGGCCCGCGTCGCCAGGTGCGAGCGGTGCGTCGCCAGGGTCAGGCTGACATCCGCCAGCCCGAGCCCCGTGTTTGCTTGCAGGTGGTCGGCCAGGCGACCGGCGTGGGCACGGAGCGCGACCTCGTCCTTCCCGCTCAGCAGCAGCGGCAGGAACGGCGGCGTAACGGATGCGCGGTCAGCATCGACCGGAGGCAGCGGCGCTTCTTCCAAGATGAGGTGGGCGTTGGTTCCGCTCATCCCAAAGGAAGACACTGCGGCCCGCCGCGGTCGGTCGCTGCGCGGCCACGGGCGCGACTCCTGCAGGAGCTGCACGTGGCCGCTCTGCCAGTCGATGTGCCGGCTCGGCTGCTCGGCGTGCAGAGTTCTGGGGAGCCGCTCGTGCTGCAGCGCCAGCACCAGCTTGGTCAGGCCGAGCACGCCTGCGGCGGCCTGGGTGTGGCCGACGTTGCTCTTCAGACTGCCCAGCCACAGCGGGTTGTGCGCCCCATGCGCCTGGCCATAGGTGGAAAGCAGGGCCTGCGCTTCGATCGGATCCCCCAGCGCCGTCCCCGTGCCGTGCGCCTCGACGGCATCGATGTCCTGCAGCTGCAGGCGCGCCGCCTGCAGGGCCTCGTGGATCACCTTCTTTTGCGCCACCCCGCTCGGCGCCGTCAGGCCCTGGCTGCGGCCGTCCTGGTTTATGGCGCTGCCGCGGATCACCGCCAGCACCTTATGGCCCTTGGCCTGGGCGTCGGCGAGGCGCTCCAGCACCAGGATGCCGCACCCCTCAGACCAGCCCGCGCCGTCGGCGCTATCAGAGAACGCCTTGCAGCGGCCGTCCGTCGCGCTGCCGCGGAGCCGGCTCAGCTCGATGATCGTGGTCGGCATGCTCATCACGGTGACGCCGCCGGCCAGGGCGAGATCGCTGTCGCGGCTGCGCAGCGACTGACACGCCAGGTGCACACTGACCAGCGACGAAGAGCACGCCGTGTCGAGCGTGACCGCCGGCCCCTGCAGACCCAGGGTGTAGGCGATGCGGCCCGAGGCCACGCTGAGCGTGTTGCCCGTCGCCACGTAGCCGTCGAGCGCCTTGGGGTCCTCGGTCAGGCGCTGGTCGTAGTGGCTGGCGAAGGCGCCGATGAAGACGCCCGTCGACGAACCGGCCAGGGAAAGCGGCGGAATGCCCGCCCGCTCCAGCGCTTCCCAGCTCACCTCCAGAAGCAGGCGCTGCTGCGGGTCGAGCTTCTCGGCTTCGCGGGGCGCGATGCCGAAGAAGCTCGGGTCGAACAGCTCCAGACCGTGCAAGAACCCGCCGGCTGTTACATAAGTCTTGCCCGGCATGCCCGGCTCGGGGTCGTACAGGGACTCCAGGTTCCAGCCCCGGTCGTCGGGCAGCGGCGCCACCAGGTCGCGCCCCTCGGCAAGCGCCTGCCACAGCTGCGCCGGCGTCTCGATGCCCCCGGGCAGGCGGCAGCCGATCGCCACCACGGCGATCGGCTCCACCGCACCCGCCGCCGCCGGCGCGGGGGCGACGACGCGCGGGGGCGCCGCCGCCGCCGCCGCCGCCGCCGCCGGCAGGTTGAGGCGCTCGCGCAGCAGATGCATGCTAAGGGCCTGCACCGTCGGGTAGTCGAATAGCAGACCCGCGGGCAGGCGCTGCCCGAGCAGCGCCCCGAGCCGGTTGCGCATCTCCACCGCCATCAGCGAGTCCAGGCCCAGCTCCTTGAGCGGCTGCTCCAGGCCGAGCGCCTGCACATCCGACAGCCGCAGCACCGCCGCAACCTCGCGGCGCACAACCTCTTGGATGTGGCGCTGCTGCTCGCTCGCCGACATCCGTCGCAGCCGCTCTGCCAGGCCGCCTTCGGCCGACTCGGCGACCGAGGGGCTGCGCGCGGCGGGCGCACCGAGCAGTTCCCGCCACAGGGGCCCGGCGCCGGCCTCGCCGCGCGCCTGCCGCAGCGCCCGCAAGTCCAGGTGCACCGGCACCAGCAGCGCCTCACCGCGCACCATCGCCAGATCGAGCCGACCGAGCGCCTCGGCGGGTGCCATGGGCACAAAGCCGTGCTCGCGCAGGCGCTTCCTCAGGGCCTCGCTCAGCTGCGCGGCCAGACCGACTTGCGCCCAGCTGCCCCAGGCCAGCGACTGCGCCGGCAGCCCGAGCGAGCGCCGATAGGCACACAGGGCGTCGACGAACGTGTTGGCCGCCGCATAGTTTGCCTGGCCCGCGGTGCCGAGCAGCCCGGCCATCGATGAGAACATCACGAACGCGGCCAGATCGAGCCCGGCGGTGGCCAGGTGCAGGTTGAAGGCCCCGCGCGCCTTGGCGGCAAAAGCCCGCTCGACCCGCGCGCTATCGAGCGCTTCCAGCACGCCGTCATCAAGGAGCACCGCGCTGTGGAAGACCGCGGTCAGCGGGTGCCGCGGATCGATGCCGGCGATGGTCCGCTGCACCGCCTGCAGGTCGGCGACGTCACAGTCGACAACCTGGGCGCTGCAGCCGAGCGCCGTCAGCTCGGCCAGCAGCGCCGCCGCACCCGGCGCCGCCGCGCCCTGTCGCGACAGCAGCAAAAGGTGGCGGACGCCGTGCGCGCGCGCCAGGTGCTGCGCCAGCTGCGCCCCTGCCCCGCCGGTACCGCCGGTCACCAGCACCGTGCCCTCGGGTGCCAGCGGCTGCGGCATGGTCAGCACGAACTTGCCGGTGTGCAGGCCGCGCGCCATCAGCCGGAAGGCCTCTTTGGCACGCCGCACGTCCACATTGCGCTGGGGCAGCGGCTGCAGCTTCCCCTCGGAAATCCACTGGCAGAGCTGCTGCAGCAGCGCCTGCAGCCGCTCGGGTCCGGCATCAATCAGATCAAAGGCGCGGTAGGTAACCCCGGGGTGCGCCGCCGCCACCTGCTCGGGCTGACGCAGCTCGGCCTTGCCGAGCTCGATGAAGCGCCCGCCGGGGCGGAGCAGCTCGAGGGAGCGGTCGATAAACTCGCCGGTGAGGCAGTTCAGCACGACATCGACGCCCTGCCCCTGGGTCACGGCCAGGAACTGCTCCTTGAAGTCCAGGGTCCGCGAGCTGGCCAGCTGCTCCTTTTGCAGGCCGAGCTGTTTGAGCAGGCCCCACTTGCTCGGGTGAGCGGTCGCCAGTACTTCGGCGCCCAGTAGCCGAGCCAGCTGCACCGCGGCAAGCCCCACGCCACCGGCCGCAGCGTGGATGAGGACGCGCTGCCCGCGCTGCAGGCCCCCGAGGTCGCCCAGCCCGTAAAGGACGGTCAGAAAGACGGCCGGCAGGGTCGCCGCCTGCGCAAAGGACAGACCGGCGGGGATGGGCGTGAGCAGGCGGTGGTCGGTGCGCGCCTGCGGTCCCAGCGAAGCGGTCACCATGCCCATCACCCGGTCGCCGACGCGCAGCGTCGTCACGCCCTCGCCCACCGCCGTCACGATGCCCGCCCCTTCGACGCCCATCGGACGTCTCTCGTGCGCCAGGACGCCGAGCACGCGGAACACATCGAGGAAGTTCAGTCCGGCCGCCCACACCGCCAGCTGAACCTCACCGGGCTGCAGCGGCGTGAGCAGCGACGCCTCGGGCAGCAGCTGGAGCGCATCGATGCGCCCCGCCTGCTGGAACGAGAGGCGCCACGGTGCTGCCGGAGGCGGTACAAGCGTGTCCGGGTCCGGCTTGCTGGCGCGGACCAGGCGCGGCACCCGCGCCGCCCCCTGCCGCAGCGCCACCTCGGCCTCGGTCGGGGCAGCCAGGATGCCGGGCAGGGCCTCCCAGGACTCGGCGGCGGCGTCGCAGTCCACCAGACGGAACGAGCGGTCCGGGTGCTCGCTGCGGGCGCTCCGCACAAGTCCCCACAGTCCGGCCTGGCCCAGGCTCGTGACGCCCTCTTCGCCGGCAGCGAGCGCCCCGCGGGTCAAGAGGATGAACCTGGCTTTGGCGAGCGCCGGCTCCTTTATCAGCAGCTGCAGCTCGCCCAGCAGCTGCTGCGTCGCCAGGCTGGCCGCCAC
Organism: Polyangia bacterium; assembly: GCA_044222245.1. GTDB lineage: Bacteria > Myxococcota_A > Polyangia > Palsa-1104 > JAEUJZ01 > CALFML01. Next base: position 41,239 of record JBGANQ010000069.1, read on the forward strand.
CGCGGCATCACTGTCGAGGGCGTCGGGGGCGACCCACACGAGGGAGTCGGGCACCGGGCCGCCCTGCGCCAGCCCAGAGCAGACCGCCTGCAGGCTCGGCTGTCGCTGCACCTGCGCCCCGGTCTGCGCCAGCCGCCCGGCCACCTGCTGGCAGCTCGCGCCCTCGCCAACCACCCCCCACAGTCCCGCCGCCGCCGGCGTCTCCGCTGCATACGGCTGCCAGTGCAGCCGGTACAGCGACTCTTCGCCTTGCAGCGCGGCCCGCAGGGTCTCAATCGTCGCCGACCGCTCGCGCAGGCGCTCGACCTCGAGCACCGGCTTACCTTCTTGGGTGTACAGCTTCACCTGCGCCGCCCAGCTGCTGTCAGACTCTTTTTCCAGGCGGGCGACCACGCGCACCCGGCTCGCGCCGCGGCAGTGAAGCTTTACTCCTTCCCACTCAAACGGCATGATCACGCCCTGCCGCCCTGCCCCGCCGACCAGCAAGGTGTGCAGCGCGACGTCGAGCAAGGCCGGGTGCAGCCCGTACTCCTGCGCTTTCAGCGCCGGCGCCAGCACCACCTCGCCGTAGAGCTGCTCGGCGTCGCGGTAGGCCCGCTGCAGCCCGCGAAAGCACGGTCCGTACTGGTAGCCTACCTGCTCCAGATCTTCGTAGAGCCCGGCGAGCGCGATCTCCTGCGCCCCATCGGGGGGCCAGCTCCCCGGCAGCAGCGCTTGGCTTTCGCCGGTGGCCGGGCGCAGCGCGCCTGCGGCATGCTCGACCCAGCCGTCTTCACTGTCGGCTTCCGCCGGTCGGGTATAGATCCGGAGCGGCCGTTGGCCGTTGTCACTGGCTCGGTCGACCTGCAGCTGCAGCCGCCGCGTCTCGCCTGGGACTAGCACGAGCGCCCGCGTAAAGGCCAGGTGCTCCAGCTCCATCGCCCCGAGCCGCTGCCCCGCTTCCAGGGCCAGCTCGATGAGGGCAGTCCCCGGCACCACCACATGCTGGAAGACTCCATGATCGCGCAGCCAGGGCTGCTCGCGCAGGCTCATGCGGCCGACGAACAGCTGGCCGCCATCGGGCAGCGAGGTCGCGGCGCCGAGCAGGCCGTGGTCGGTTCGCTCCATGCCGAGCCCGGCGGCATCTAGCAGGGCCGTCGGCGCCTCAAGCCAGTAGCGCTGGCGCTGGAAGGCATAGGTCGGCAGCTCGGCCTGGGCTCCTCTGCCGGCCAGCATCTCCCAGTTCACCTCTCCACCATGCACCACCAGCTCCCCGGCCGCTCTCGCCATCCTCTGCTGGCTTCCCTCTCCTCGCCGCAGCGTCCCCACCGCTGCTCCTTCTCCTTCCATCATCTCGCTTATCGCCGCCAGCAGCTGCGGGTGCGCGCTCACTTCGATGTAGATCCTCTTCCCCTCTCTCTTGAGCTCCTCCACCGCCTGGTCCAGCCTCACCGCCTGCCGCAGGTTCCTCGCCCAATACTCTCCATCCAGCTCCTCTCCCTCCACCTTCCTCCCATACACCGTCGAGACCATCGCCACACCGCCGCTTCTTCCCCTCATCCCCTTCAGCTGCTCCACCAGCGGTCCCATCACCTCTTCTACCTGCGCGCTGTGCGATGCATAGTCCACCGCTATCTCCCGGCAGAACACTCCCTCCTTCCTCAGCTCCTCCAGCAGCTCCGCCACGGCCTCCCTCTCTCCCGCCACTCCCGTCGAGCTTCCGCTGTTGACCACCGCCACGCTCACACGCTGCCCGTACTTGTGCAGCCTCTTGTCCACCCTCTCCGCGCTCCATCCGATGGTCGCCATCGCTCCGCTGGCTCCCTTTTCTCTCAGCAGCCGGCTCCTCACCGCCACCACCTGGGCTCCCTCCCGGATGCTCAGCGCTCCAGCCACGCACGCCGCCGCTATCTCCCCCTGGCTGTGCCCCACCACCGCGCTGGGCTGGACTCCCAGCTTCTTCCACACCCTCGCCAGTCCCACCGCCATCGCGAACAGCACCGGCTGCACCACGTCCACCCTCTCTAGCAGCTTCTTCTGCTCCTCCTGCGGCGCATTGAGCACCTCCCCAAGCTCCCACCCCGTGTGCGGCTTCAGCGCCTCTTCCACCTCCTTCATCACCTCGGCGAACACTGGCTCGCTGCTCATCAGCTCACGCGCCATTCCCACCCACTGGCTCCCCTGTCCGGGAAACACAAAGACCACTCCCGCGCTCTCGCTGGCTTTTCCCACATAGACCGCTTCGCTGGGCTGCCCCCTTTGCATCTCGCTGAGCGCCCTCACCGCCTCGTCGGTGTCTCCGGCCATCACCACCGCTCGCTGCTTGTGATGCGACCGCCCCAGATACAGCGTCCGGCTCACTTCCTCAAGCCTCTGGCTCGGGTGCTCTTGCAGGTGCTGCGCCAGCTTTCCCGCCTGCGCGCGCAGCGCCGGCTCATCCACCGCCGACAGCAGCAGCGGAACCACCGTCCCGCCGGCGACCGGCTGGGCCTGGGCCTGGGCCTGGGAGGTGTCGTCCGGCGCTTCCTCCAGGATCAGGTGCGCGTTGGTTCCGCTGACCCCGAAGGAGGACACCGCCGCACGCCGCACCCGCTCCCCCCGCGGCCAGCTCTGGGCCTGCTGCAGCAGCTTCACCGTCCCGCTGCTCCAGTCGATGTGCCGGCTGGGCTTGTCCGCGTGCAGCGTCTGGGGCAGCACTCCGTGCTGCATCGCCAGCACCATCTTGATCACTCCTGTGACGCCCGCGGCGTGCCCGGAGTGTCCGAGGTTGCTCTTGATGCTGCCCAGCCACAGGGGCTGCTCGGCGCGGTGGGCGCGACCGTAGGTGGCCAGCAGCGCCTGGGCCTCGATGGGGTCGCCCAGGGTGGTCCCGGTCCCGTGCGCCTCAACGGCGTCAATGTCTTGGGCCTGCAGCCCCGCGCTGCTCAGCGCCTGGGCTATCACCTGCTCCTGCGCCGGTCCGTTGGGAGCCGTCAGTCCCTGGCTGCGCCCGTCCTGGTTGACGGCGCTGCCGCGGATCACTGCCAGGATGCGGTGTCCCTTTTGCTGCGCGTCGGTCAGCCGCTCCAGCACCACCATGCCGCAGCCCTCCGACCAAGCGGTGCCGTCGGCATTATCAGAGAACGCCTTGCAACGGGCATCCGCGGCCAGCCCCTTGAGCCGGCTGAACTCGACAAAGAGCGTCGGCGCATTGAGCACCAGTACGCCGCCGGCCAGGGCAAGGTCGCACTCTTTGTTGCGCAGCGCCTGACAGGCCAGGTGCAGGCTCACCAGCGATGACGAGCATGCTGTATCTATAGTCATCGCCGGCCCCTGCAGGCCGAGCGTGTAAGAGATTCTCCCCGACGCCGTACTCGGCATGTTGCCGGTCACGACATAGCCGTCGAGCTCCTCGGGCAGCTGGGAGAGTCGGGCGTCATAGCCGCTGTTATAGGCGCCCACGAAGACCCCAGTGCGGGTCCCGCTCAGCGACAGCGGAGGGATGCCGGCGCGCTCCAGCGCCTCCCAGCTTACCTCCAGCAGCAGCCGCTGCTGCGGATCGAGCTTCACCGCTTCACGCGGGCTGATGCCGAAGAAGGCGGCATCAAACTGGTCGACGCTGCGCAGGAACCCGCCTTCTTTGACATAGGTCTTGCCGGGGACCTCGGGATTCGGATCATACAAAGCATCCAGATCCCAGCCGCGGTCGGTCGGGAACGGCATCAGCACTTCGTGACCACCGGCCACGAGCTGCCACAGCTGCTCGGGCGTCTCCACATCCCCCGGGGTCCGGCAGCCGATAGCGACGATGGCCACCGGCTCGCGCGGATCGATTTTTCGGTCGTGCTAAATTCTGAAGTGGTCTGACCTTTCCGTCGCTAGCATTCCTCCCCACGTCGGTGTATAACCACCCCCATCATGAGCAAAAGAGCACGCACGCCCGACCGCGATCCGAACGTCGCCGCTTTTGAGATGGTGCGGAGGCTGGAGGAAGCGACGAGCCATGAAGATGAGTATACACGGGGGACTGACAAGAGAGAGAAGCGGGGGGACACGGAGAAGCCTTCGGAGGGGGCGAGAGACTAGTTTTTTATCACTGAGAAGCCTTAGCCGCTGCCGTGGCAGCTAAGGCCTTAGCTCTAATGTCATTTGCATGCACTCTCTCATCGTTATTAGTTATCTTTTCATAGTGTTTTTCTATTTTATCAAGTGCGGCAAATACCATACAACCGAACTCATGAGACCCATATGAACTTACTATATCCTTAGGAGTTAATTGTTTTGCATAGCTGGAATCAATGGGAATTTCGTATATATTAACAGGAAAATCATTTTCTTGCTCAGCTGTTAATCCTCTAGTAAGACAAAGATTCCCTTCTGGAATTAATCTAAAGCCACGAAGCTCTTTATATAGAGGTAGAGCAATGTCGTTATCTCTAATTATTGGCCTGATGGCAGTCAGGCAATCATTAATATATTTAATTGACGATTCTTCTTGGGCGTTAGCCTTGGATTTAATCTTCATTATAAGCGTCACCTTTTCTTCGATATCACGGAAGCCTACATTATCTCCGATGTTACTCTTCATGGTTATCCTCTTTCCTGTGTTGGTGCGCCAAAGAGGACAGATCGGAGAAGCCCGACTTGTCCCATGGTAAAATTGGCGGGTGCAAGAACTTTTAATCGTCGGTGATTCTTTTTATTTGGTCCACCATTCCGGGGTAATTCCTTCGCCGTAGGCCAGCCATCCGGCCGACACCCCGAGCGCTCGGGCGACTTTCTCAACCGAGCTCACCCGCGGCAGTCTGGCTCCGTTGGCGATCTCCGAAAGCATGCTCATCGGGCATCCCGACTTGGCAGCCAGATCGCGCAGCGTGATGTCAGCATGCAGACGCGCCGCGTTGAACCGACGATACATGCCGTTGCAGCCGGGAGTATTTGGATCGGGAGACATGCTCACCGCGACTTCGTACCACCAAAACTGCGCCCGATTCCGGGTGCGATAATTTGCGTTGCTCCCGATTTCGGGCGCATATTCGGCCTACCCAAAATTACCGGGAGGTCGCCTATGAGTTCCGTCAGTGAGTCGCTGCCCATCGTCGAGATCGACGGTGTTCCATACGTCGATGCAGAGTGGTTAGAGCGCCGGATATATCGAGATGACGCAAGATCCAAGCGCTGGCGACAAGAAGCCGGGCGCACAGAGAATAACCCGCAGTTACACGCGGCATATCTCTGGCAGGCGCTGCAAGCGACATATCGCGCACAGAAATGGAAGAAGTGCTTAGCGCAGACCCTGACGGCTATCGCCAAACACCAACATACTGTGCGCTTAGAGTTCGGCTTGCTGGTTTATAATCGTCGGCTTGCCGCGGGAATGACTCTGCGGGATCTGGCAAGCCGCGCCGGAGTGGATCACAAGACGATCCTTAATATCGAAAAGGCCAAGTTCGTGCCGACCGTGCGCATACTGCGATCGGTTATTGCGGTGCGCGAACTGTTCTTGACGTGGGCAGACGTGAAGCCGGAACTACTGCAGGTCAATCTCGCCGCCGGGCGAAAGAACCAGAAGCCGAGGAGGGTCAAAAAACAATCCCGCCGCGCTCCCGAGAAATAATCTGAAAATATTTCCCTATTCATGCTCACCGACGGGCGGAAATTGTCAGACCAGCATGCGATATATACGCGCATGAACAAGCTGACGCGCGGCGAGCGAATCCAGGTTATCAAGCAGTTGCTCGAAGGTTCGTCGGTGTCATCCACAGTGCGTCTGACTGACGTTTCCATGCCCGCGATCCTCAAGCTGCTGGTAGACGTGGGCGCAGTCTGCGCGGAAGCCCACGATCGCATGGTGCGCGATCTGAACACCGCCCGCGTCGAGTGCGACGAGCTGTGGGCGTTCATCGCCCGCAAGAACAAGAACGCCAGCGAGGAAGACAAGGCGCGCGGCGAGGGCGACTCGTGGACATGGATCGGCATCGACGCCGACTCGAAGCTGATCATCTCGTATCTCGTCGCCGACCGCGGCCCAGACTCCGCATCGCAGTTCATCGGCGATCTGTCGTCGCGACTGGCGAACCGGGTTCAGATCAGCACCGACGGGCTTCATGCTTACGTGGGCGCGATCGGGGAATGGTTCGGCGAGGAAGTGGACTTCGCCCAGATCATCAAGCAGTACGGCAACACTCCTGAGGGAGAGAAGCGCTACTCACCCGCCACATGCACGGGGGTCAAGAAGGTTGCCGTCACCGGGAACCCAGACAGCAAGCTCATGTCTACCAGCTACGTCGAGCGGACTAACCTCACCGTCCGCACCACCGATCGGCGCTTCACCCGCCTTACCTGCGCATTCTCGAAGAAGTGGGCGAACCATGTAGCGTCGGTGCAGCTGCATTTCTTCGCCTTCAATTTTATCCGCATCCACCGGACCCTTCGCACGACTCCCGCCATGGCAGCGGGAATCACCGATCGCCTGTGGACTGCTGCTGACATCGTAGACATGCTAGAAGCGAAAGAAGCCGCAGAGCAAGAAGCCAAACCCGCACGCGGACCGCGGGATTATAAAGCGCTCCCGCTCACCCCGATCAAGGTGAAAATCTAAGTGCGGTCAGACCACTTCAAACTTGAGCACGACCGATTTTTCCGCTGGGGCCGACCGTGCCCGCTGCCGCCTGCAGCTGCAGGCGGTCGCGCAAAAGGTGCAGGGCAAGCGCCTGCACCGTCGGATAATCGAACAGCAGGGTCGCTGGCAGGCGCTCGCCCAGTAGCGCCCCCAGCCGGTTGCGCACCTGCACTGCCATGAGCGAATCCAGCCCCAGCTGCTTGAGCGGCTGCGTGAGCTCCAGGACCGCCTTCCCGGGTAAAAGGAGGACCGCGGCGAGCTCGGCGCGCAGCAGCTCCTGCAGCGCCGCCAGGCGGTCGCTTTCCGGCAGCCGCTGCAGCCGCTTGTGCAGGTCCGTCTGATCCGCCTCGGCTGCCGCGGCCGCGCCGCTCTGCAGCGCCGCCACCGCATCGGGAATCAGCTCGATGAGCGGGCGCCGCCGGGCCGAAGCATACACCGGCGCGAACCGCCCCCAGTCGACATCTGCCACGACCTCCACCGCGGGCAGCCCGAGCTGCAGCGCCCCCAGCGCCTCGGCGACGCGCAGTGAACGAACGCCGCGTCGCGCCAGCCACGCTGCCGCCTCGCTCGGCGGACGTCCGGGCTCACCTGTCCAGGGACCTGTGCTCACCGCGAACAGGGGCTGTCCCTGGACGCGGCCGTGTCGGGCCAGCGAATCGATGCAGGCGCTGGCAGCGGCGACGATCGCGTTGCCGCCGCCGCCCCAGACGCCGGCCAGGCTGGTCAGGCTGATGCAGAGGGGCGCCGCCTGTCCGCGGAGCAGCTCGAAGAGCAGGCGGCGGCCGCTAACCTGCTCGTGCCACTGACGGGCCGCCTGGGTCGCCGACAGCTCCAGGAACGCCGCTTGGCCGGGGAGCTCCTCGACCGCCAGCACTGCGCTTGGGCCCTGCGCCTCAAGCCGCACCAGCAGCGAGCGCACGGCCGCGGCATCGGTCGGCTCGCAGGCCACCACCTCGACCGCGACTCCGGTGGCGGCCAGCTCAGCGGCCAGCTCAGCGGCGCCCGGCGCGGCGGTACCAGCCCGGCTCACCAGCACCAGACGCTCGACTCCCTGTGTCGCCAGCCAGCGGGCCGCCTGGGCTCCCTGCGGGCTTGTTCCCTCGGTGATCACGACGGTGCCGCTCGGCTCCCAGCCGAGGCGGCCCGGCCGCTTGTCGGCCTCGCGTACCAGCCGCCGCACCAGCCGCCCCGACGACCGCAGCGCCAGCTGATCCAGCCCGTCGGGTGTCAGCAGGCAGTCCGCCGCCTGGGCCAGGAGCGGCTCCGTCAGCGCGGGCGGCAGGTCCAGCAGGCCGCCCCACTGCTCCGGGTGTTCCAGCGCGAAGCTCTGCCCAAGTCCCCAGCTGGTCGCCTGCAGCGGCTGCGGCAGCGACTCGGCTTGCGCGCAGGCTACCGCCCCTTGCGTGAGGAGCCACAGCGGGAGCTGCCTGCCCAGCGAGGCACAGACCTGGCACAGCGCCAGGTTGTAGAGGAGCCCTGCCGGCGTCTGGAGCGCTGGCACTGGCGCCGCGACCTCCAGCGCCAGCAGCGAGATCACTGCGTCGGCGGGAGCCTGGGGTGCGGTCAAGAGCTCCTGCAGCTGCGCCTCCAAGTAGGCTCGTGGGTCTCCCGAGGTCTCATCGAGCTGAATCAGGTGCACGGTGGCGGCGCGCTGCTGCAGCGCCCGGGTCAGCGCCTCGGCAACTGTAAGGCCGTGCGGCCCAGCTACCAGGACCGGGCGGCTTACCGTCGCGGCCGTCGCGGCACCCAGGGGCGCTGGCTGCCAGCTCAGCTGATAGCGAAGCGAGGCCGTCTTCTGCGCCAGCTCGGTCGTGTCGCGGAAGCGCAACAGCTTGGGGAGCAGCGCGGCCACAGCGGCACTCTCGTCCGCGCCATTCACTTGCAGGACGCGAGCCAGAGCCGACTCATCACCGCTCTCCACCGCGGCCCAGAATCCCTGATCGGCAAACCCCTGGCTTGCCAGCGCTGTCGTCGGCGCCTCAAGCCAGTAGCGCTGGCGCTGGAAGGCATAGGTCGGCAGCTCGGCCTGGGCTCCTCTGCCGGCCAGCATCTCCCAGTTCACCTCTCCACCATGCACCACCAGCTCCCCGGCCGCTCTCGCCATCCTCT
>JBGANQ010000167.1:0-7565 GCA_044222245.1 Polyangia bacterium
AGATCCTCGACCTCAGCGGCCTGGGTCAGCAGGCCGAGGACACGCTGCTGCGGGCGGCGGCGGCGGCGATCGAGGGGCGGGATCAGCGGCTCATCGCCCAGACGTGGATCCTGCTCGTCCAGGTCACCGGGTTCCGGCTCAAGGACTACAGCAAGGCGCGCGCCTGGGCCCAGCTCGCCGACGCGGCGATCGATCTGCTGAGCGACCAGGAGCCGATGCGCGGCCAGCTGCTGCTGTCAAACTGCATGGTGGCGTCGCAGGCGATCCAGAACGACAAGGCGATCGAGAACTGTCGCAAGTCGCTGGCCCTGCGCGAGAAGGTCTACGGCGCGCAAAGCTTCGAGGCCGGCGCGGTCATGCTGATCATGGCCGGCGTCTACCGCCACACCGCGCAGTACGCGCGCGCCATGGAGCTTTACAAAGAGGCGCTGGCCATCCAGACCCACTTTGTCGGGCCGTTCCATCCCGATGTGCGCTCGGCGACCCGCGGCATCGGCCTGCTGCTGCGCGAGCAGCGCAAGTATGCCGAGGCCGACACCTACTTCCGCAAGGCGCTGGAGACCTCGGAGGTGTCGCTCGGGCCGCGCCACATCCGCACCACCGACTACCAGATCCTCATCGTCGCCAACCTCATAAGCCAGGGCAAGCTCGACGAGGCGGAGCGGCTCGCCCGCACCTGCGTCGAGGTGCGCGAGCACCCGACTCCGCCCGATGACGACCCGGGCCGGCGCGCCCAGGCCCACTACTTTCTCGGTGAGGTCCTGCGGCTCAAGGGCGTCTACGAAGAGGCGCTGGGCCACTACCGCATCTCCCACGACCTGCGCGAGAGCATGCCCGGCCGCTCCGAGGATCTCATCGCCTATACCCTGAACAGCATCGGCGAGACCCTGGTGGCGATGGACAACCCGCGCGAGGGCCTGCCCTACCTGGAGCGCGCCCTGAGCTACCGCGAGAGCCGGCCCACCAGCGAGCGCGTCCCGGCCACCCAGCAGGCGCTGGCACGCACCGAGTTCGCCCTCGCCCGCGCCCTGTGGGCCCTGGGCCGGCCGGAGCAGCGGGTGCGCGCCCTGGAGCTCGGCTACAAGGCGCAGCAGGACTACGAGCAGTACGGGCAGCGCCCCGACAACGACCTGGAGCTTGTAAGCAAGTGGCTGAGCGAGGTCAGCCCGGTGGGCAAGGGCAAGGGCGCGTCTCTTCTTGGCATCAGTCGGCCCGCGGCGACGAACAAGATCCCGGCCCCGGCCCGGCCGCAGCGCCCACGGACCCCCGACAAGCAGCCGCCCGAGCCCTGAGCGCGACGGCGCCTCGCGAGGAGCCGCGCGGGGCGGCGGCGCTCAGTTTGGCCGCGCGAGCTGGAACTGGACCTGGCCATCGGCGAGGCGGCCGCGATACAGCAGATCCAGCGCCTGGTGATAGCTGTCCAGGGGGAGGCGAGCGTTGACCTCGCCGTGCGCTTCTTCGTTGAGGATCCGCTGCACCGCCAGGCCCGCCTGGACCGAGCGGGCAAAGCCGACCTTCTTCATCCAGTCGGCGAGGAAGAAGCCCTCCAGCGACTTGTTGCGGCAGATAAGCTCCCCCGGATCGATGGTGCAGTCGGCGTCGGGGCCGGCGCCGTAGACCAGCACCGAGCCGCCGCGCGGCAGGGCGCGCAGCAGGGCGTCGGTGTGCGCGCCGGCGTGCGAGTCGAGCACCACCGAGACCCCGAGGGCGGCAAACAGCGAGGTCAGCTCGGGGGCGGCGCGCTCGCCGCGCAGCTCGACCACATGGCGGGCCCCCAGGGCGCGCATGGCCTGCGCCTGCGCCGGGGTCTTGACGATGTGGAGCAGCGTCTGCTTGCGCCGCGCTGCCAGCTGCGTCAGCATCCGCCCGAGCGCCGAGTCGCCGGCAGTGTGCGCGACGGCCCGCGCCCCGCGCGCCCGCGCCGTCTCCAGCAGTGCCCAGGCCCCAAGGGCGCTGTGCAGGAGCAGCGCGCCCTGCTCGTAGCTTGTGAAGCTGCGCAGCGGCACGCAGCGCCACACCGGCACGCACACAAACTCGGCCCAGGTGCCATCGCCGTTGTCCGGCGCGCCGCAGGCGACGCGGCGCCCGAGCAGCGCCCGCGCCACCAGCCCACCGCCCGCCGCCACCACCACCCCGCTGCACTCAAACCCGGGAACCACGGGCAGCGCTCGCTGCTCCCCGTAGCGGCCCTGCAAGAACATCAAGTCGGGAGCCGTGATCGGCGTCGAGTGGACCCGCACCAGGACCTCGCGCGGACCGGGAGTGGGCACCGGCTTGTTGCTGACAAAGACCAGGCTCACCCCATCATAGGCCCGCAGCTCCAGAGCTTTCATCGTCTTGGGACGCGGCAGCGGAGGAAGGGCTGTCACGCCGCTCATCGCACTTAGGACGTGTAGATCGTTTTGACTGGTTTTTGCAGGTTCCATAGGCTTTGAAGGATCGCCGATTCAGCGACGCCAGCGCAATGCTCTAGTAGTTTTCCTAATGGTCCCGCCGACTCCGCGTGCTGGCGGGCGGGGTAGGCCAGTGAGCTTTTTTTGTGGGGGCTGAACCGTATTCAGCGGGGATGCGCGGCGAGAAAAACGGGCTGAAAGGGAGAGGCTTTAGCTCCGGGAGGCGCGACTCGCAAGCGGTGCTACTTGCTGCCCCCGGCCTTGGGCCCCTTGGGCCGTTTCGGCGGCAGGTCCGGCACTTGCGGCGGCCGCAGCGAGGCTTCGGGGAAGGCGCAGCCGGTGCGGTCGCGGTTGTAGACAAACTGCACCGCGCGGTTGAAGCGAACATCTTCCTCGGAGTTGGCGCGGATGGTGATCCGGCACAGCGCTCCGTAGCCGCGGGTCGAGGCGATGTAGGCCTCGGGCAGACCGGCCTCGATGAGGGCCTTTTTGACCGCGTTGGCGCGCATCACCGCCAGGCGAGCCTGCGCCGCCGGCGAGCCGCCCTCGTCCGAAGAGACGTGCCCCTCGATGCGAATGCGCGAGTCGGCTTCCCGCTTCAGATCCTGGTCGCGCCGGTTCAGCCCGACCAGCTCGCGATCCTCGACGATGGTGAGCGGCAGCTGCTTGAGCCCGGTGGCGAACTTGACCAGGTTCTCACGCGTATCGGGCCGGATGTCGGCCGAGTCCTTGTCAAAGAGCACGCCCTCGTTGACCGGACAGTCGATAAACGGCGTGCACGGGCAGTCCTTGCCGGGGGTGCAGTGCTTGCAGCTGGCACCCACGCACGGGCAGTTCTTGCCGACGCAGAAGTCCGAGCGCTGCGGCGGCTTGGCCGGGCAGTTGACCCCCGGGGTGCAGGCGCAGTCCTTGCCGAGCGTACACGGGCAGTCCACGCCCGGGGTGCACGGGCAGTCCACGCCCGGGGTGCACGGGCAGTCCTTGCCCGGGGTGCAGCAGGTGACCGCCGGCTTGGGCGGCGGCGCGGGCCGGACCGGGGTGGCCTGCGGCGGTCCCTCGTCGATCTGGTTCAGGTCGCTCGGCACCTTGTTCCCGCGGGAGCCGGGGACCTCGGCGTCGTTGTTCTGGACCGGCGACTGCTTGGGCTGGGCCAGGGCGCTCCCGGTGAGACTGCCGCCCACCCCGAGCTCGCTGCCGAGTCCGAGATAGAGGCTGCACAGTCCGACAAGGAGCACCCCAATCCGCTTGGGGCTGCTGCACGTTTGGTAGGTTCGGCGGGCTCGCCGCATGCTTCTTCCTCTCCGTTTCCTGAATCTCAAGGGCCTGGCCGCTGCTCTGGCTACTGCTGCGGCGGCAGCGGCACGTAGCACTTCACGGTCTCATCGGGATACTGGTTGATCTCGATGCGCCGGTTCGGCTCGTTCTCGTCGTCACGCAGCTTCTTTTCCTGCTCTTTCAGCTTCTTTGAGACCTTGTTCGGGTCGTGCTTGGAGTACGGCACGGCGGCGCACTTGTAGCTGTACCAGGCGAACGGCAGGACCTGGGTGTCGATCACCTGATCCGGCACGCCCTTGGCCTTGAGCTCGGCGACAACCAGCTCGTGCACGCTGCGGGCGCGGCCCTTGGACAGGCGGGTGTTGTACTCCATGCCGCCGACGTTGTCGGTGTGGCCCTCGATGCGCAGCTTGCCGCCGCCGTTGAGGTGCTCGACCAGCTTGTCGATCTCGTTGCGGATCGTCTGCTTGCCGTCTTCGGTCAGCTCCGGACTGTCGAAGTTGAACGACTCGCCCTTGAGGCGGATCGGCTTCTTGGGACAGTTGCTGAGGTGGGTGACCGGATCAATGCCGCACAGGCAGTCCACGCCCGGGGTGCACGGGCAGTTGACGCCCGGCGTACACGCGCAGTTCTTGCCTTCCTCGCAGGCGCAGTCCTTGCCCTCGGTGCACGGGCAGTCGACGCCCGGGGTGCAGCGGCAGTTGACGCCCGGGGTGCACGGGCAGTTGACGCCCGGGGTGCAGGCGCAGTTGGCCCCACGGCAGCGGCAGTCTGGCGGCGGCGGCGGCGGCGGCGGCGGCGGCGGCGCCTTCTTCTTGTGCCACGCCCACTGCAGACCGCCGTAGATGCGGTACTCGGGCGTGCCGATGCCCTTGGCGTAGTTGGGCGGGATGCCCGGACCAGCGCCGAGGTAGATGTGCCAATCGCCGAAGTTCAGGCGCAGCGCGGCGGTGCCTTCGACCGGCGCCTCGCCCAGGGTGCTGAAGTTCCTGTAAGAGAGGCCGAACACCTCGGCCATGACGTCCACCGAGCCGGTGGTCCACTGCGCGATCTTCAGGCCCAGGCCCAGGCCGTAGGACAGCGACATACCGGTGTTGGTGAACACCACCGGCCGGTCCTCCGCGAACAGCCAGCCGATGTTGAGCGCCAGGGTGAACTTCCAGAAGTTCAGGTGCCCGAGCAGCCGCAGGTCAAAGGTCGGCAGGGGGTTGCCAAGGAAGCTGTTCTTGTCGCCGGTGGGCAGCTTGAGGCTACCGGCCGCGCCGAGGCCGCCGACCCGCCCGTTGACAAACACTGCCTTCAGGTGGAACCGCAGGTCCTCCTGACCGGCCACCTTGACGTCGTTGGTCGGCAGCTGGTTGAGGTACGGGCTGTTGGCGAACTGCGCCGAGACATCCCCGGTCTGGCCGTTCTGATACACGGTGACCGGCAGGCTCAGGCCAAACTGCAGCCGCCCGGTGCCGTTGATCGGGATGCCCACCGACACGCCGAGATCGCCGGTCACCCGATCGTGGATGAGCGGAAACTGCGGCTGGTTGCCGATGTACAGGTACAGCGGGTCGCGCGAGTAGTGCAGAAACAGCTGCGGCGCGACCTCCAGCATGGGCGCGATCTCGGCCAGATCGAGCGTCACCAGGCGCCCGGTGCCAAGCGCCGGCTGGAAGCGGTTTATATCAAACGGGATGTCCGCCGCCTCGGCCGACGAGCTAAGGCCAAGTCCGACCGCGCACAGGAGCGTCAGCGCCCCCCACAGGCGGCGCGCCCCGGCAAGCGGCGTCGGCGCGCGGCGGCGCGGCGGCGCGGCGATCGCAGTCGCGCTCGCCCCTCCGCCAGCGGCCGCGGGCGGTCCGCTCTTTTGGCAGGCTCCGCGCGGCAAGGGGAGACTCCGCCGGACCTGCCTGCCGGTGGAGGGGGGACGGGAATATCCCCCAGGTACTCTGGACATCGTGGGATGGCTGCGGGGTGTCGGCTTTCGACATGCTGGCTGAACCACTCACTGGCAACGCTACCGAGGAATTCGCAGACGCGGCGAGCTCGAGCAGTCAGATCTGCAAGGGCTGCTTAACCCGCGCGCTACGAGTAGAAGGTATACGGTTACTGTAATCAACGGATGTAACTAAATGCACATTATTTTTTTGGATTTCTTACCAAAAGTCGGTCTACCCTGCGCCGGGGTGTAGGCAGCCGACCACACCAGGCGAGGTCGAGCCTGGACGATCGCCGCCGCCGGGTCGCTGGCTGTGGCCGCCTGTGGCTGTCTTGGCGCCGCTTGTCGCCGCTTGGCACCATGGGCCGCTCATGTCGCTGCGCCGGCTGGCGCCAAGCCGGAGCGCCCCCGGGCCCGGGGCCCCAGCAGACTGCCAGGGGTCACAGCCGGGGGCTAGCGTGCCAGCCGGCCGGGCTGTGTGATAGCTTGGGCGACACGGACTAACGATCAGGAAGGCGGGAGGGCTTCGCGGCCGCTCCCTGCTCGGAAGGAACCCCATGAAGACCCGTGCCGCCGTCGCCCATACCAAGAATCAGCCCCTCGCGCTGGAAGAAGTAGATCTCGAAGGACCCAAGCCCGGTGAGGTGATGGTCCGCATCGTCGCCACCGGGGTCTGCCACACCGATGCCTACACCCTCTCGGGCGCCGATCCCGAGGGGATCTTCCCATCGATCCTCGGCCACGAAGGAGCCGGCGTGGTGGTCGAAGTCGGCGCCGGCGTAAAGAGCGTCAGCGTCGGCGACCACGTCATTCCGCTTTACACCCCGGAGTGCCGGCAGTGCAAGTTCTGCCGCTCGGGCAAGACCAACCTGTGTCAGGCCATCCGCGCCACCCAGGGTCAGGGCCTGATGCCGGACAAGACCTCGCGCTTCAGCCGGGCCGGGCAGCCGATCTTCCACTACATGGGCACCTCGACCTTCTCCGAGTACACCGTGCTGCCCGAGATCGCCGTCGCGCGGATCCGCAAGGACGCGCCGCTCGACAAGGTCTGCCTGCTCGCCTGCGGCATCACCACCGGCATCGGCGCGGTACGCAACACCGCCAAGGTCGAGCCCGGGGCCACCGTCGCCGTGTTCGGCCTGGGCGGGGTCGGCCTGGCGGTGGTCCAGGGGGCGGTGATGGCCCAGGCCGGCCGCATCCTCGCCATCGACACCAACGAGGCCAAGTTCGAGTTCGCCCGCGCGCTCGGCGCCACCGACTGCATAAACCCGAGCAAGTACGATCGCCCGATCCAGCAGGTCATCGTCGAGCTAACCGACGGCGGCGTCGACTACTCGTTTGAGGCGGTGGGCAACGTCCAGGTCATGCGCGCGGCGCTGGAGTGCTGCCACAAGGGCTGGGGAACCTCGGTGATCGTCGGCGTCGCCGGCGCCGGGCAGGAGATCTCGACCCGCCCGTTCCAGCTGGTCACCGGCCGGGTGTGGAAGGGCTCGGCGTTCGGTGGCGTCAAGGGCCGCAGCGAGCTGCCCGGCATGGTCGATGAGTACCTGAGCGGCACCATCAAGATCGACCCGATGATCACCCACAACCTCAAGTTCGAAGAGATCAACCACGCCTTCGAGCTGATGCACGACGGACACAGCATCCGCACGATCCTGCACTACTAGGCCTGCACTAGAAGGCCTGCACTGGAACGCCGCCGGGGCCGCCCGCTACTTGCCGTGGCGTCCCTGGCCGCCGCGGAAGCGCTCGGCGCCGGCGACGGTCTCGCCGCTGGCGATGGTCTCAAGGCCCAGGTTGAACTCCCTCCGCAGCGCCTCGGGCGCGGGCAGCGGGTCGTCCATCTGGGCGAGCGTCGCCGCGCGGTCGCTGCGCAGGCAGGTCTGCGGCAGCCGCGCCAGCTCGGCGGCCAGCGCCTCGGCCGCCGGCCGCGCCTGCCCGGTCGCGACCACCCGGTTCACAAGGCCCAT
>JBGANQ010000070.1:0-47680 GCA_044222245.1 Polyangia bacterium
TGGCGTCGCCGCGCCCGCGGGTCCGGGGCCGGCGGCGTCAGCGCTGGACGCCGCCGCACCGGCAGGTCCGAAGCCGACGGCACCCAGCGCTGGCGAGCCGTCGGCTCTGGCGCCGGCCGCCAGGTCAAGGGGAGCCGCGCCATCGCCCTACGAAGCTCCGCCGCGGGCGGGCGCGCCCTGCAGATCCGCGCAGACGGTTCGCGCCACCTTGCGTCCGGCGGCATAGATGGACAGCTGCGGCGGGCCGCCCAGCGAGGTAGGAAACAGGCTGCCATCGGCGACGTAGAGCCCGCGCAGCTGATGGTGCCGGCCCTGCGGGTCGACCACCGCCCGCCGCGGATCGCTGCCAAGCGGCAGGCTGCCCATCGGATGCACCGAGGTGAGCAGCGGATCGAGCGGCCGGTACTGGTGGCGCAGGAGCGGCGCCAGCTCGGCCGTGGTGCGGGCCAGCAGCGGAGTCGCCAGCGGCACCATGATCTGCCGCGCCCCCGCCGCCAGCAGGATCTCGGCCGCCGCGTGCACGCCGCGCCACAGCGCCGCCGCATCGTCGGCGGTCAGCTCGTAGCGGACCTTGGGGCGGCCGTGGCGATCGGGGCTGACCTCGCCGCGGGTCTCATCGTGCAGCATCGCTGCGACCACCGCGGTGCGGGGGTAGGCGCGCATGAAGGCGGCGTGGCGCTGGCCAAAGCCGGGCTGGATTCCGGCGTAGCCGCCGGGGTGGGCAAACGCCGGGATCAGCCACGAGCGATCGCGGGCGCCGGGCGCGAAGGACAGCTTCTCGGTGCACTCGAAGCTCTGCGGCACGCCGGTCCAGGCCTCGACCACCTCGTCGAACTGGCCGGCGACCGCGACCCCGGGGTGCAGGCGCAGGCTGCGGCCGGCGACGCGGTGCGGGTCGGGGACGCCGCTATAACGCAGCAGCGCCGCCGAGTTGATGGCGCTGGCGCACAGGCACACCGCGCGGGCCCGGATGGTGACCTCGACGCCGGCGCTGCCGTCGGCGCGCAGGGCGTGGCCGCGGACGCCGGTGGCGCGCTCGCGCTCGTGCAGGATGTGGGTGACGCGCAGGTCGCACAGCACCGTCGCCCCGTGCTGCAGCGCCTGCGGGATGAGGACCTTCTGTGAGTTCTGCTTGGCGTTGAACGAGCACCCGAGCTCGCAGAACCCCGAGCGCGTGCAGCCGCGCCGGTTGTGCGCCATCAGCCCCCCCTGCCAGCCGAGCCGCTGCACGCCGCGCCGCATGATGGCGCTGTTGCGGTTCACGTCGTCCTCGGTCATAAGCGAGACTGAGAGCTCCGACTCGACGGCGGCGTAGTCGGCAGCGAGCTCCTCGGGCGACCAGCCGGCGGCGCCGTGGTCGCTGACCCACTGGCGGAGGACGGCGTCGGGGGCGCGCTTGCACAAGTTGGTGTTGTGGATCGTCGAGCCGCCGATGCCGCGGCCGTGCAAGATCATCACCGCGCCGTCAGTCGTGCTGCGGCCGCCGCAGTCCTGAAACAGCCGCGGCAGCATGTCGCCCTCGCGCTGGTTGAACTCGGCCGGGCTGTGGTTGCCGCCCTCTTCGAGGAGCACCGTGCGCAGTCCGGCCTGGCTGGTCTTATGGGCCAGCATGCCGCCGCCGGCGCCGCTGCCGATGACCACGACGTCGGTCTCCAGCACGAGCGCCGCGGTCAGCGCGCGGCCGCTCTGAATTTCCGCCGGGGTCGGCAGCGCGCGCGGCAAGGTCGAGAGGATGCGCATGGTTACCTGGGCCAGAGCATATAAAGGCCAGCCGCGCTGGGATAGCCCACTTTTGCGGTGCCGCGCAAGGTCCAAGAGGCCCCGCGGGTGCGCCTGCGCCGTCGGGCGAGCGCTAGTGAGCGCAACCCCGGCGCGGAGGCGCGCGATGGCGGTGGGGCGCGCCCGCGCCGTCGGGACGAGCGCTCGCCCAACGCTCGCTCCAAGCCAAAAGGTGCAGCTCGGGCGGAGCGCGCCTGCGCCGTCGGGACGAGCGCTAGTGAGCCGGGTAGGTGCGCTCGCCGGCCGGGATCGCCACGGGGAGCCAGTTGTGGCGCGGCGGCAGCGGGCAGTGGAAGTAGTGCGAGTAGGCGCACAGCGGGCTCCACGCCTGGTTGAAGTCCAGCACCACCTCGTCCCCGGGCAACAGCCGCGGCGTCAGGAAGCGACCGGCCCCATAGCTGCCGTCAGGCTGGCCGCAGGTCTGATCCTTGAAAATCAGGAACAGCTGGGCCGGCGCCGAGTCGGTGGCCGGCGAGTCGCTGTAGGCCTCCAGCGAGGCGGCAGTGCCGGCCAGGGTGAAGTGCAGCGTCCCCAGCGCCACCAGCGGTCGCGGCTCGCCGCGCGAGGCATCCAGGCGCACCGCGCGCGGGCTCGGGTAGCGCTCGAGTCGGGCGCGCGTGACAAACCGCTCATCGTCGGGAAAATAGACCAGTCCCTTATAGGCCTGGCGCGCCGGGGCATCCGGGTCGTAAAGCGCTACCGCCGGATCTTCGGGCAGCCCGGCGACGAGCAGCCGCAGGCGGCCCACAGCCAGCACGTCGCCGCCGGCCAGCGCGGCGGTGGTCACCGCGACCCCGTTGCGCAAGATCGCCGGCCGGGCCTGCAGCGACAGTCGCCGCTCCGCGCCCTCGCCCTCGACCCGCAGCCGCACGTCCCCCAGCGCCGCGCCGCTGGCCGCCGCAGCTAGCCGCACCGTCGCGTGCTCATCGCTGCCGACCCGGTGCTCGCCTGCTGCAAGGTGGATATAGTCGATGCGGGCCAGGGGACTGAGCTCGCCGCGCATGCGGGCGTCCTGCGCGGCGCGGAACTGCTGGCGGGCGCGCAAGAGCTCGGGCGCGGGCACGGCGGGCGGAGCGCTCATCGCCTCGGCTGCCGGGGCCCGCGGCGACACCCGCTCGGAGCGTGAACAGCCAAGGACGCCGCCGGCGACGAGCCCGGCAAACAAGACCCGGCGCGCGACGGCGCGGGCGAGCAGAAGCGGAGTGCCTGTGGCCTGCATAGGGTCACCCCTAAAAATACAGCCTTCCCGGACGCTGGCGGGACTTGTTCGCACCCGGATGCGCAGGCTCGGGGAAAAGGACCGGCTTGCGCGCGCCGCCTACGGGCAAGGGGCATCGGCGGCCGCATCCGGGGGCACCACGGGGATCTTGCCGGCGGCGAAGCTGGCGAGGAAGCAGCGGTACTGGTGCTTGGGCGGCTCGGTCTGGAACACGATCTCGTGGCCGTCTTCGACGCCGTCTTCGGGGTGCTGTACGACCACCGCGGTGACCCGCATGCCGCCGACCGTCAGGTTGCCCGCCGCGGGCAGGGCGATCTGGCCGCGGCCGACCAGCGGCAGGACCGCCAGCACCGGCGTCTGCTGCGGCAGGCGCACGCTGTCGGTGTCGAGCGGGGCGCCGCCCAGATCCAGGCCGAGCGACAGGCTGGAGGGGTTGGCGATGTTGGGCAGGATGTAGTTGTCGACGATGCCCTGCTCCATAAGGACGTGCCGCGGGGCGGCGCCGGCGGCCGGCTCGTGGACGATGCGGTGGGCGTAGACCGGCGGATCGGAGGGCTCGGCCGCCCACTGCACCAGGGTCAGCGCCGGCTCGCTCGGGTGCAGGTGCGAGTCGGCCGGGTACTGCAGCAGGGACTCGGCTAGCGGCAGCACCTCCAGGGGCTTACGCTTCCACAGGATGTTCTCGATGTAGCTGCCGCCGGCGCCGCTGAGGATGGCCAGCCGATACAGCGGCTCGCCCGCCAGCACCAGCGGGGCGATCGATGCGCCGATCGAGTGGCCCATCAGCGCCAGCCGCTTCTCATCCAGGCGCACCGTCGCCGCGACCCCCGGGCAGCTGGCGGCATCGACCGTCAGCCGCGGCAGCAGGTGGGCCATCAGGATGAGCTCCAGCGCCGACTCGCGGATGTTGTCGCGCAGGGCGGTGGCGTTAAAGACGTTGAAGATGAGGAACTGCTCGTCACCGCCGGTGGTGTTGCGCAGGCCGCCGAGCGGACCGTCCACTTGCACCCCGGCGAAGCCGACGCGCGCGAACTCACGCGCCGGGCCCGAGCCGGGGACCAGCGGCGGACCGCCGTGCACGGCCTGCACGCCGCGATCCACCAGCGGCCGGTCGCCGCCGGCGCCGCCGCGGATCAGCATGACGGTGGGGTAGCCGTCGGCGGGCATGGGCGTGCGCGGGATGGTGACCACCAGGCGCGCCCGCTCGGCGTGCGGTGCCACCGGCTTGCCGGCGGGGTCGACGCTCCAGCCGCCGCCGGTCCGCTCGTACGGCGCCTCGCCCTGCTGGTAGTCGGGCAGGTCGATGGTGCTGCTGTAGACGCAGTAGTCGGGGAAGACCTCGTCGGGCGCCAGCTTGGCGTTGGGCGAGGGCAGAGGGCGCGCCAGCACGTCGTCGCGAAAGACGCGCAGCTGGGCGGTCGGATCGTCGGTGGTGAACACCGCCAGCCCGGCGATGTCGGTGCCCGGCACGCCGGCGTCCGCAAGCGTGCGCAGCGCCGCCTGATAGCGCATAAACGCCCGCCCCGACAGACCGGCCGGCTGCTCCCCGGCGATGAGCTGGGCGAGCGTCGCCGGCGCCGTGACCGGCCGCCCCTTGGCACTGAGGAGACTGCGGCGCACCACTGCGGCGTATGTCTTGCCCGGCCGCAGCGCAATCCCCTGCACCGGCAGCAGGGACAGCAGGTTGGGCGCCCCGTACGGGCCGCCGTCGGTCTCGTAGTGGATGAACACCGGGTGGCGGGTGCGGCTCTCCAGGTCCATCAGGAAGACCTCGGCGTCGGCGCCGGTGCTGGCCGCGACCGCCGGCAGGGCCGGCTCGCCCAGGTCGTCGGTGAACGAAAAAAAGACCGCGCCCGAGACCGCAAAGCCGCGCGCATCTTTGAGGATGAGCGCCAGCGCCTGGTTGAGGATCTCGACCCGCTTGGGGTTGGGAAACTGCCCGAGCCGGGCGGGGTCGAGCGTCCCGTCCTCGCGCAAGAGCTCGTCGCTCGGGAAGGGAGCTTCGTAGAAATCCGCGGTGCGCTGGAAGTTCATCCGCACCGTTGGGCCGCCCACAATGGGGGCGATGTCTGGTCCGTCCGCCAGCTGGGTACAGGCCGTCAGCAACAGGGCCGCAAGACCCAGCTTGCCCGCTCCACCAAGCAGCGCCTGCAGGCGCACTCTGTTCGCCGTCGAGGAATGCATCGTCCACGTCCTTGCTGGCTGGGCGCGCGCCGTCCGGCCGGGCCGCGCCGAGGGTCCGCACAGGTATCGCTACCTGCACGAGCGTTCGTAGCACAGATCGCGGCCGCTGCGACCGCGACCGCCGCAGTCAGCCTCGGGCGATCAGTACAAGAGCGGAGCGAGCTCGGCGTGGATGTGGCCGTTGGAGGCGAAGATCTCGCGGCCGAACAGGGCAAAGGGCTGGCCGCTGAAGGCGGAGATCTGGCCGCCGGCCTCGCGCACGATGAGGCCGCCGGCGGCGATGTCCCAGGCCTGGATGCCGCGCTCGAAGTAGGCCTCCAGCCGGCCGCACGCCACGTCGCACAGGTCGAGCGCCGCGCAGCCGTCCGAGCGCACCGCCTCGGCCGCCGCAAGCACCCGCGCCAGCCGCTCCAGCTGGGCCCGATCCGCCTGGCGGCCATCGTAGGTCAGCGCGCTGGCGACCATCGCCGAGTCCAGGCTCCTAATCGGCGAGACGGCGATCGCGCGGCCGTTGAGCGTCGCGCCAGCGCCGGCAGCCGCGACAAACAGCTCGTCGGCGCGCGGGTGGTACACGACGCCCAGCACCACCTCGCCGCGCCGGCACACGGCGATCGAGACGCAGCTTTTGCCGTAGCCGTGCGCGAAGTTCTTGGTGCCGTCCAGGGGATCTATGACCCACAGGTACTCGGCGCTGCTGTGCTGCTGCGCGCCTTCCTCGCCGAGGATGCCGTGCTCGGGATGGCGGGCTCGGATAAGCTCGACGATCAGCTCCTCGCACTCGCGATCGACGGCGGTGGTGATGTCGGCGGCGCCTTTTTTCTCGACCGCGACGCGGGCGCGCGAGCGGTCCTTCTGAATCTGACCGGCACCGCGGGCGGCGAGGATCGCGGTCTCGCGCAGGGCGTTAGGCTCGTTCATGCGGGCGGACTCCCGGCGGGGGTTTCAGTCGGCGAAGCGGCGGCGGGCGGCGCCGGCCAGATCAGCGCCGCGAGCGAGCCGATCGTCGCCCAGCTGGCCTGAGCAAGGTGCGCCAGCAGGGCAATCGCCAGCGCCGCCGCGGCGTCCAGCCCCAGCGCCTGCGACCACAGGCTGTAGGTCGCCTCGGTCACCCCGAGCTGGCCGGGGATGAGATCGCCCATCGCCGAGCCGACCAGGTGGATGCCCTGGGTGCACAGGCCGCGCAGAATCCCGAGCTGCCCACCCACCGCGGTGAGCAGGACCATATACTGACCAAGCTGCAGCAGCCGACTGGCGAACGCCCACAGCACCGAGCGGACCGGGATCGCCGGCCCCTGCCGCAGGTAGTCGTCAAACTGCGTCCCCGAACGTCCGACCCGCCGCGACAGCCGCCCGAGCCACGCTCCGAGGCCAACCCGGCGCCCGCCGTAAAGGACGCTCAGCCCGAGCCCCAGCACCAGCACCGTGTTGACGGCGATCGCCGCCGGCAGGATCGACGGGCCGATCAGCGCCAGCGCCGCCAGCGCGCACAGCACCGAGATGAGCGCGTTGGCCAGGAGCAGCACCCCCTGCATGCGCGTGGCGGCGGCGGCAGCGCGCGGACCGCTGGTCTTGTGCGCCAACAGTCCGGCGCGCATCGCCTCGGCGGCGGCGCGCCCCACCGGCAGCAGCACCATCATCGGGTAGGCGACCACCGCCGCCCGCGCCAGATCCGCCGGCGCCAGCTTGCGCCGCTCCTCATCGTAGAGCAGGTAGAGCCCGGCGGCCTCGCAGGCCAGCATGCAGCCTTCCAAGACGACGACAATGGGAAAGTAGATCGCCGCGGCCTGCAAGGCGGCCAGCACCTGGCTGCCGCTGGCGCGGTGGATGAGCAGCCCTACCCCGGCCAGGCCGAGGGTCGACAGGGCTATGCGGCCGGGCAGCGACCGCAGGACCGCCATCGCCCGCGACATCAGTCGCCCGCGGGTACCGAGGCTTCGCTGGTTGCGGCCAGGACCTCGTCGAGCCGCAGCCACACCTTGGCCAGTGCCTCGGCGTAAGCCTCACACAGGGAGCTTGGCTGCGGCGCGATGGGGTGGGTCTGCGAGAACAGCACGATCGAGCTGTCGAGCAGCCGCACCGTCTCGGGGTACTGCGACAGCTCGTAGCTCACCGGCTCGCCCAGGCTCCACGGCACGCCGCGGCCATAGCCGACCTTTTCGCGAAACAGCGCCTGCCCCGGCACCGGCTGGGTCTGCCACAGCACGGCGTCCACCCCTTCGGCGCACAGCGCCCCCAGCACCGCATCGCGCACCCGCCGCGGCGGCGCGCTGATCCCGAGCTTGCTCGCATCCAGGCGGATCCGATACTTGTGATAGCAGCTGGTGCGGTCGCTCGGCACGATCGGCGGGGTGATGCCGGGCAGCTCGGCCAGGCTGCGGCCGAGAAGCTCGGCGTTGCGGCGAGCGTTGCCGATCACATCCTCCAGGCGCGACAGCTGGCTGCGCGCCAGCGCCGCCGACATCTCGCTGGTGCGATACATCCAGCCCATGCCGAGCGAGTCGTAGGCGCGCGTGCCGTCGAGCGGCCGCAGCGGCTGGTAGGTCGCCTCATCGGTTGGCCGCAGGTCCTCGCCAAAGGTCCGCATGCGACTGGCGCGCGTCCACACCTCGTCGTCGCTGGTGACCATGAGGCCGCCCTCCCCGCAGGCCAGGGTCTTGCTGGACTGGGTGCTGAAGCAGCCGGCTAGGCCGAGCGAGCCCACCTTCTGGCCGCGGTACAGCGCCCCATGCGCCTGGGCCGCGTCCTCGATGAGGATGAGCTTGTGGCGCTGCGCCAGCTCGCGGATCGGCTGCAGATCGCAAGGCGTGCCGTGGATGTGCACCGGCAGGATGGCCTTGGTGCGCGGCGTAATCGCCGCCTCGATCTTGCTTGGATCAATGCCGCAGGTCGCGGGCTCGATGTCGACGAACACCGGGATCGCGTTGTGCTGCAGTACCGCCAGGGCGGTGGCGACAAAAGAGTAGGCCGAGGTGATGACCTCATCGCCGGGCCCGATGCCCGCCGCCGCCAGCGCCATGTGCAGCGCCGCAGTGCCGCTGTTGGTCGCCAGGCAGTGCTTCGCCCCGACGTAGGCAGCAAACTCGCGCTCGAGGGTGCGGACCTCGGGCGCGAACGGTCCCGAGAGCACCCCGCGGTCGAGCACGCGCATCACCGCCGCCCGATCCTGGTCGGTGATGACCGGCCAGCGGACGTGCTGGCCGGACGAGATCACCGGCGGCCCGCCGCGCAGCGCCAGCGCCTTGTGGGCCATCGCGGTTAGCCTTGCTGGGCGCCGGCGGCCCAGTTCTGCAGCAGGTCGTGCTGCTTGAACAGATCGTGGACCGGCCGCTCGCTCTCTTGGTGGTAGGGCGACTTGAAGAACAGCGACAGCTGCTTCTGGATGCCGCGATCGCCGCGCCGGTGGGCCAGGTCGAGCAGCCGCACCAGATCGAGCACCAGCGGCGCCGCCAGGATCGAGTCCTTGCACAGAAAGTCCAGCTTGAGCTGCATCCGCTCGCCGAGGAAGCCGACGAGATCAATGTTGTCCCAGGCCTCTTTGGCGTCGCCGCGCGGGCGATAGTAGTGGATGTGGACCTGGTGATCCTCCACCTCGTAGCCCAGGATGTCGTCGAGCACCGACTGCTTGCTGAGCACCTTGGTCTTGTTGCTCGCCGGGTCGTTTAGCACCAGGCCGTCGTTGTTGCCCAGGATGTTGGTCGAGAACCACCCCTCGACGCGCAGCTCGCGGATCGCGAACGCCGGGGCGAGCACGGTCTTGAGCAGGGTCTGGCCGGTCTTGCCATCCTCGCCGGCGATCGGCACCCCGCACTGCTCCGACAGCTTGCGCAGCGCCGGCACCATCGAGCGGCTGGGGGTGAAGTTGCAGTGCGACATGCCCAGCTTGCACGCCAGGTAGAGGAACTTCATCGCGGGGCTAATCCGCGAGTCGCTGGCATCCAGGCCGGCTTCGAAGGCCTCCACCGTGCGGTGCACGTCGTCGATCTCGCAGAACTTCTCGGTCGAGGACAGGTTCACCATCACCAGGCGGGTGAGGTTGTGCTCGCGCTTGAACGCCTCGATCTGGTCGCCCAGGACCTTCAGCTCCTCGCGGAAGTTGGCCGTCTGGACCAGGTTCTTGCCGGCCATGCTGTGGAGAAACTTGGAAGAAGCCACCGTCGGCCAGGGACGGATCGCGGTGAGCTCGTCCTTGACCTGATCGAGCAGGTGCCGCGGCACCACCCCGTGGCTGATTGCCGCCTCATAGGCGTTGTCGGCCCGCAAGTCCCAGCCGCCAAAGACCAGATCCTCCAGCGGGACCATGTCGCTGGCGACATTGTCCAGACCGCCCTCGGTGATCATGCCCTCCCGGGGGACCAGGCCTTTTTTCATCAGCGCGACGCCCGCTATCACGGTGGTGGCAACCGCGCCGTTGGATCCTACGATGCACACCCCCACTCCAGATCGATTCATGCTTTTTCTCCGTCTAGTCCTAAATATCGCCAGTGAAGGTACGCAGCAGGTCCCGCCGCCGCTCATCTACGATGCGGGGGAACTTGTGCTGCACACTGGTCTGCCCCAGCGCCTCCATGAACTTGCGCGTTGCTCCACGCGCAAGCGGAGTGACTACCGGAGGCAGGATCGCGACGTTGTTGGCGCGGTGCTCCCGGTATACGCGGTTAAGCTTGCACAGCTCGCGATCCACCGCGGTCCCGAACTCGGTCAGGTCGGCCGGGCGGTGGTCGAACTCGAAAAAGAAGACGTAGCGTCCTTTGGCCGTGCCATCGACCCCGACCTCGGAAGAGGCGGCGAAATCGACCATCGTGCACGGGTGCTGCGCCGCTGCCTGGGCGACTGCCTGCTCGAGCTCCAGGTGGGTCGTGAGCTCTTGAGTAACTGACAGCACTCCCGAGGCGCGGCCGGCGAACTTTATGCGGTGCGGGAACACCGAAGTGAAGCGCACGAAGTCGCCAATCTCGTAGGCGAACAGGCCCGAGCTGGTGGTCAGGATGACCGAGTACTCGCGGTCGACCTCGACCTCCCACAGCGGCACGCGCGGGGCGTCACTGCGGCCGTGCTGGCCGCGCGGCACGAACTCGAAGAACACGCCGCGATCGGGAAGGATTCGCATGCCGTCGTCGGTCAGGCTGTCGGTGGCGGCGAGGATGCCGCCTTCGGTGGCGTTGTAGTTGTCCATGAGGACGACCGGGTGGCCGCTCGTCCTGCCAATGCGCTGGTTTATGATGCCTCTGTAAGGCTCGGCGTGCACACCGCCACCAAATAAAACTCGCAGGTTGGGCCAGATCTGGGAGACACAGTCAGCGCGCCTTCCCTTATTACGAGCTACGGCCAGCAGGCGATCCAAAAAGATCGAGAACCAGCAGGTCGTCCCGGTCAGTCCCACCACGTCATAGTCGAGGTACGCTTCGGCGATACCGTCGAGCTTCCGATCATAGTCTTCCATCTCGCGCAGCGGCGAGCGCGGGAGAAAAAGGAGCTGTCCCACCCGGGTCATGTGCAGCGACATCAATCCGGGGTTGGTGGTGATTCCCACCGGTCCGTCCGGCTTGACCACCGCGGGGGGTAATAGTCCGACGGTATAACCGCTGACCATAGAGCGATCATTGGTGAGCGTGAGGTAGCGCGCCACCAGATCGAACCCGGCGCGCTGCTGCCAGCGGATCTGCTGCTCGGAGATTGGAAGAAACTTGTGCAGCGCCGCAGTCTGCGACGTTCCCGAGGACTGCCCGTAGTAGGGGATAAGACCCGGCCAGAGGATGTCGCGCTCGCCCTTGCGCATGCGGGTGAGGTACGGCTCAAAGCCGGCGTAGCTGCGCAAAGGGACGCGGGCGGCGAAGTCGCGATAGCTCTTCACCTCACCGAGCCCGTGGGCGCGGCCGAACTCTGTGTGGGCGGCGGTGGCGCAGTGGTCAAGCAGGGTCGCAGTCTGCGCCCGCTCCGGCGAGCGAGCCCTGTGATCCCACTGCGCGACGCGCACCTTGGCGGCGGCCCATAACGCCGGCCCGGCGATACCGGTCAGACCTGTCAGGATAGATCTCTTCATGGATCCGGGGACGGAATTCAACACAGCTCCTCGTTGAAGGTGCGCACTGTACAAACTTAGGAAAGGAGCCGTCAAAACATTACGACAGCCCGGCCCATATTAGAGACGAGACATTTTGGTGCGGATGGTGCGATCGGAAGCGCGGCAGTTCGATGACAGTGGCGCCTTTAGTACTACCAGAGCGCGCGCTTGGGAAGTCTTATGTGAGTGCCGCGGCGCTCCGGGGCGGGCGCTTGGGGCTTGCGGGGCTTGTGGAGCCTGTGGCGCCTGTGGCGCCTGTGGAGCCTGTGGCGCCTGTGGCGCCTGTGGCGATCGATCAGGCGCCGGGCTGCGGGCCGCGGGCGATGATCTCGGCGGCCAGCTCATCAGAGATCTCGCCGGGGGGGCGGCCGGTCTGCTGCGCCCGCTGGGCGATCTCGCGGATCGTATAATAGATCCGGCTCGCTTTTTCCCGCGCCTTGGCGGCGTCGTAGCCGGCGACCTCCTGGGCGACATTAATCAGGCCGCCGGCGTTTATCGCGTAGTCGGGGGCGTAGAAGATGCCGCGGCGCGACAGCTCGACGCCGATGGCGGCCGACTCGAGCTGGTTGTTGGCGGCGCCGGCGACGGCTCGGCAGCGCAGGCGGGGCAGGGTGGCGAGGTTGATCGCGCCGCCGAGCGCGCAGGGGGCGAAGATGTCGCACTCGACGTCGAAGATGGTGTCCACGGTGGCCACCGCGGCGCCGGTCTCGTGGGCTACCCGGGCCACCCGCTCGGCATCGACATCGGCGATGGTGAGGCGGGCGCCGGCCTCGTGCAGCTCGCGCGCCAGGTGGCCGCCCACCGCGCCCACGCCCTGCAGCGCGACGTGCAAGCCCTTGAGGTTTTCCCGCTTTAGGATCACCTCGGCGACCGCCTCGATGCCGCGGCGGCAGCCGAGCGCGGTAAACGGCGACGGATCGCCCGAGCCGGACGAGGTCCCGAGCACGTGCGGAGTCACCGTCCGCACGATGTCCATGTCCTTGGTCGAGGTCCCCGAGTCCTCGCACGTCAGGTAGGCGCCGTGCAGCTGATCGACGAAGCGGCCGAACGCCTGGAAGTAGGCGGTGCGGTCAAAGCCCGGCTGGTGGATGGCGGAGCTCGCCCAGATCACCGCCTTGCCGCCGCCGTGGGGCAGGCCGGCGACCGCCGCCTTGTGGCTCATGGCGCGCGCCAGGCGGGTGACATCGTGGACGGCTTGCTGCTCGTCTTCGTAGATGCGCACGCGGCAGCCGCCGATTGCCGGACCGAGCCGGGTCGAGTGCAGCGCGATGAGCGCCCGCAGTCCAGTTGCCGCATCGGTCGCCAGGTGCAGCTGACCGTACCCAAGATCCCTGAGGATATTAAAAATCATACTCAGCTTATGCCAGCACCGGCGGGCGCCAGGCAACCAAAAACCTCGCCACCGGCTGCGGGCTGCTAGCCCGAATCACCTACCTTGCGCGGAGGCTGCCTGCGGGGCCCGGCCGGGCGCCCGGAAGCGCGAAAGCCCGGAAGCCGGAAGCTCGGGGCGGGGTCGGCGCTTCTCAGGTGCCGTGAAAGGAGGGCTTGCGCTTCTGCAGGAAGGCGCTTACCCCTTCGCGGGCGTCGTCGGTCTTTGACAGGATGCTCTGCGCCTGGGCCTCCCACTCCAGCATGGCGGTCAGATCGAGCTCGGCGGCGCGGCGCAGCCCGCGCTTGGTCATCGCCTGGGCCAGCGGCGCGCCCTTGCACAGCCGCTCGCACAGCCGCAAGGTGGTGGCGCCTAGATCCTCGGGGGCGACCAGGTGGTGGATGAGATCGAGGGCAGCGGCGCGCTCGCCGTTAAAGACGTCCGACTCGTAGAGCAGCTGCGCCGCGCGCGCCGGGCCGACCACCCGCGGCAGCAGCCATAAGAGGCCAAAGTCGCCGGTCAGGCCGACGCGATGGAACACCGCGCCGAAGCTCGCCGTCGAGGCGGCGATCCGCAGATCACAGGCCAGGGCGAGCGACAGCCCGGCGCCCAGGCAGGGGCCGGCGATCTGCGCCACCACCAGCCGATCGAGCTCGTACAGCTGGGCGATGACCTGGCTGTCGCGGTACAGCTGCGCGTGCCGGGTGGCCACCGGCCACGCCAGCCTCTCGGGCATGGTGCGCAGATCGCCGCCGGCGCAGAACGAGTCGCCGGCGCCGGTGAGAAGCACGACGCGCACCCGGGGATCGGCGGCGATCTCGCGCAGGTACACTCCCAGCTTCTGCCACTCGGCGGGGCCGAGGGCATTTTTGACCTCTGGGCAGTTGAGCGTGATCACCGCCAGCTGACCATCTAGAAGGCAGGATAAATCGACCGACACGGGTTCTCCTCGAGCAAGAAGTACGGACACGGACTGGAACTAGAACAGAGGGCAGAGACAGCGGCGGCGCGGTCGCTCGCGCGCGGCTCGGGCTGGCTTGGCTTGGTGAGCCGGGCGCGCAAGGTGTCTGGTGGCGGTTTTTCGTCCGCTTTCCCACGCCGTGCGTCACATAAGCCATGTTACCTTCCTTTTTCACAAACGATGATGTTGCAGGCTGTACAAGACCGCGCAAAAGCCGCGCGGTGGGGGCAGGCTCTAGGAGCGCTGCCGATGGCGGGGGGCGGCTAGCGCCCGCCCGCGATGGAGCCGTCTTGCTGGGGCGCCGCGAGCGCAGCTCGGAAAGGAGTCGCATGATGTCGCAGTCCGGTGGGGTCTGGTCTGGCGCTGCTGCCGGCGGGCGGGTCGGCTTGTGCCCCCGCAGCGTCGGCAGCCGGTCCAGCTCTGGCAGCGCGCGCAGAGCGGCGGTGCTGGGGGTGCTGCTGGCCCTCTTGCTGGGCCTTTGTCCGCGCGCCGAGGCGCAGATTCAGAACGGCCAGATCCAGGGGGTGGTGACCAGCGACGCCGATGGCAAGCCGCTGCCCGGCGTCACGGTGACGGTGAGCGGCCCGGCGCTGCAGGGCGATCAGGTGGAGATCACCGGCCGCGATGGGCGCTACCTGATAAACCAGCTGCCCTCGGGCGACGACTACGTGGTGCGCTTCTATCTCGGCGACGCCGTCGTCGAGCGCCCCGGGGTGCGCATCGTCCAGAACAAGACCCTCAGCATCAGCGTCGCCATGCCGCTCAAGCAGATGACCAAGGAGGTCAAGGTCATCCGCGAGCGCGCCCCCAACGTCGACACCGCCACCGCCAGCTCCGGCCTTGAGATCAACGAGGACGTGCTGCGCAACACCGCGGTGCGCGGTCGCACTTTCGAGAGCGTGCTGACCTTGGCCCCGGGCACCGTGGACCCGCCGCGCGGCCAGGGCGGCGACATCGGGGTGTCGATCTCGGGCTCGACCGGCAACGAGAACAACTTCATCATCGACGGCCTCAACACCTCCGACCCCAACACTGGCGTCGTCGGGACCGAGCTGCACCAGAACTTCATCAAGGAAGTCAACGTCATCACCGGCGGCTACCAGGCCGAGTACGGTCGCGCCACCGGCGGCATCATCTCGATCGTCACCAAGAGCGGCGGCAACGAGCTGCACGGCAGCGTGTTCGGCTCGCTGCAGCCGTTTCAGCTGCAGGCAAATACCGTCGGCCGCCTCGGCGAGGCGCTGGCGCTGCGGCGCAACGCCGACGGCCTCCTGTACGACTATGGCTTCGAGCTCGGCGGGCCGATTGTCAAGGACCGCATCTGGTTCTTTGTCGGCTTCGCGCCGACCACGACCGTGTTCCAGAACCAGCGGGTGGTTCGCCAGACCCAGCTCGATCCGCTGACCGGGCAGGCGCAGCCGCTGGCGGACTACCAGTGTCCGTCCTACCTGGCGACGAGCCTTTACTGCCGGGGCGGCCGCCTGCTCGCCCAGGCGACCCAGGAGCTCGGCGGGCGCACGCTGCCATACGACGAGACCAAGCGCCTGTACAACGGCATCGTCAAGCTGCAGTTCAACATCAACAAAGACCACAACATCACCCTTGGCTACACCGCCTCGCCGAGCACCTTCGACGGCTTCAACGCGCTCAGCCCCTTCCGCTCGGCCAACGTCGACGACTTCGCCTACTCCAGCGTCCAGCAGGTGCACGACGTCTCGGCGCGCTACGTCGGCAAGGTGATGGATCACCGGCTGCAGATCGAGCTCCTGTACGGCTACCACTACCAGGGGCTGACGCAGACGCCCAAGCAGATCGACAAGCAGAACATCCAGTACCTGACCGGCGCCGACAACCCCTACTCGCTGGCCGACTTCGAGGACATCCCCGAGTGCCGGCGCCAGGGTCAGGGCCCGGCTTCGTTTAACCCGTGCCCGATCACCTCGTACCAGCGCAACGGCTTTGGCCAGTACAATAACACCGTGCTGCAGCGCCACCAGGCGCTGGCCGCGCTCACCTACTTTCTCAACGCCGCCGGCAACCACGCCTTCAAGCTCGGCTTTGACTTCGAGCACCTGAGCAACGACAACTTCCGCACCTACAGCGGCACCGACGCCGACCCCGCCGATCCCAGCACCGGCCACGTCCTTTATCAGACCAGCGCCGACGGCCAGCGCTACCGCAACTTCGCCGAGTACTCGACCGTCGATCCGGCCACCGGCGAGACCCGGCTGCTCGATGGCTTCAAGTCGCTCACCTTCACCAACAACTACGCCCTGTACCTGCGCGACAGCTGGAACATCAGCAAGCTGCCCGGCGTGGTGCTCAACGTCGGGGTGCGCTGGGAGGCGCAGGAGCTGTTCGGCGCCGACGGCAGCCGGCAGATCGGGATCTACGACAACATCGCCCCGCGCGTCGGCGCGGTGTGGGACTTTACGCAAAAGGGGCTGTCCAAGCTCTACATAAACTACGGGCGCTTTTACGAGTCGCTGCCGCTCAGCATCAACGATCGCCAGTTCAGCGGCGAGGGCGTGTTCACCGGCGCCGAGTTCGGCAACTGCCCGCTGGTGCCGCTGCAGCCCGGCGGCCGCCCGCTGCCCACCGCCGTCGGCGGCCGGGCGGGCGGGAACTGTGACCTCAACAACCAGTCGGCCGACGGCGCCAACCAGAACGGCGGCCGCTACGGCAACGTGGTGCCGGGCCTGAAGGGCCAGTATCTCGACGAGGTGGTGGCGGGCCTCAACTACGAGGTCGGCTACGACATCGTGCTCGGCATCGGCTACATCTACCGGAGCCTGGGCAACATCGTCGAGGACATGTCGGTCGACGGCGGCACCAACTACATCATCGGCAACCCCGGCGTCGCCCCCGACCCCGGCCGCATCGCCGAGCTGCAGGCCCGGCTCGCCAGCCTGCAGCAGGCCGCGCCGACCCCGGCCAACCAGGACGCCTTGCAGCGGGTGCAGGCGCAGCTTACCGCCTACCAGTCGATCGGCCGCCTGTTCCCGCGCGCCAAGCGGGTCTACAACGCGCTGGTGCTGACCGCCAACAAGCGGCTGTCCAATCGCTTCAGCCTCATCGCCAACTACACCTACTCGCGCATCCTGGGCAACTACCCCGGCACCTTCGACGGCACGATCGACGAGAACCTGCCCAACTTTTCGTCGCAGTACGACCTGACCGACCTTCTGGCCAACCGCAACGGGCCGCTGTCCAACGACCGGCCGCACAACCTCAAGCTGCTTGGGACCTACCAGCAGCCGATCGGCACCGGGGGCTTGCTCACCGTCGGCCTGACGTTTACCGCCTACTCGGGGCGGCCGATCAATGTCCTTGGGGCCCACCCGATCTATGGCTTCAGCCAGGTGTTCATCCTGCCGCGCGGCTCGGGCGGGCGGACGCCGACGGTGACGCAGTTCGACCTCCACCTGGGCTACGAGCAGAAGTTCAACAAGCGGATCACGCTGTCGGTGTTCATCGACGTCGTCAACCTGTTTGACCAGCGCACGGTCACCAACGTCGATGACGACTACACCTACTCCAGCGTCGCGCCGGTCCTCCAGGGCGCGCCGGGCGATCTTTTGCACCTCAAGGACAACGAGGGCAGCCCGATCGTGCTGAACACCAACTACGGTCAGCCCACCGGCTATCAGGCGCCGCTTTATATGCGCTTTGGCGCGCGCTTGGCGTTTTAGCGTCGCATCGGCCGGTATTTTCTTCGAATACTTGTTGTAGGGTGGCCGCTATGAGGTTTTCTGCGATGCGGTGGGCTGGCTGATGCCCAGGGTGCCGCTACCGGTGAAGCTGTTCCTATCGTACCTGTGCATCCTCCTGCTTGGGGCCGGGCCGACGATGTTCTACATCAGCGAGGTGCTGCCCACCGACGTGCTGGCCGATGCCGCCCGCCAGCTCGGCGAGCGCACCAAGCGCCTGGCCCACCAGGTCGGCGAGCTGCCGCCGGCGGCGCGCCTGGATCGGATTCGCGCCATCGGCCAGATCAGCACCGATCGCATAAGCTACATGTCGCCGCAGGGCGACGTGCTGTTCGACAGCGACCTTCCCGAAGGGTCGATCATCGAAAACCACGCCAGCCGACCCGAGGTGCGCCAGGCTCTGGGCGCCAGCGTGGGCCGGCGCGAGCGGTTCGCCGGCGACCCGATCCTCGAAGGGGCGGGCGTGTCGCGGCGGATCTCGACTACCCGCAATGTCGACACCCTGTACGTCGCGGTGCGGGTGGCAAACTCGCAGAACGAGACCCAGGGCGTGCTGCGCCTGGCCATGCCCACCTACCGGCTGGAGACGATGAGCTTGGGCACGGTGCGCTTTATCCGCAATGCCACCGCGGTGGCGGTGTCGGCGGCGATCGGCTTCTCGCTGCTCGCCGCGATCGTGCTGGTGCGGCCGCTGCAGCGGGTGCGCAGCATGGTGACGGCGCTGACCGCGGGCGACATGGGGGCCAAGGTGCTGCGCTCGGGCAACGACGAGGTGGGCGATCTGGCGCGGGCGCTCAACCACATGGCGACGGCGCTGCGGCGCAAGCTCCTGGACGCCGGCCTGGGCGAGGCGCTGATCATCCAGCTGGTCGAGACCCTGCCGTGCCCGTGCGTGGTGTTTGCCGAGGCCGGCGAGGTGGTGGCGATCAACGGCCCGGGCCGGCGGGCGCTGCGCATCGAGGGGCCGCTGGCCGGCCAGCACATGCGCGAGTTCGCCGAGCACGCCCTGGTGCAGAGCGCCGTCGCCGCCGCCGAGCTCGAGGGCGAGCCCGAGCCGCTGACCGTCGCCTTATCCGACCACTTCACGGTGCGCGGGTTCCTGCATGTGCTCAAGCGTCCGGGCACGGCGCCGCTGCGGGTCTTCTTCGGCCTGGAGCAGCCCGAGCTGGAGTCGATGCTGCTGCCGGCGGTAAACCAGATCACGGCGCGGCCGCTGGCCGATGTGCTGGAGCTGGCGATGCGCCGCTGCCGGCGCGAGCTGGAGCAGTCCAAGCTGCACCTGGAGCTGCCGGCGCCGCGCCCGCAGCTGGTCATCGCCGACGCCGAGGAGCGGATCGTCAGCGCGGTGCGCAAGACGCTGCTCGCCTGCAGCCAGCTGCACGGCGGCGCCGCGACGGTGCTGCGGGTGGGCCTGCTGGAAGAGCCGACTCGCGTCGGGCTTCATTTCGAGCTCGAGCTGCCCGAAGACACGGTGGCGGCGGTCCGCCCGCTGATCGAGCCGCTGGGCGGTAGCGTCGATGTCTCGCCGCTGGAGACCAAGCTGTGGCTGCCCCGCGGATAGTCGGGCGGATCGCCGCGGCGCGCCGCCAGCTTGCCCTGACCGCCTCGGGCGAGGGGCAGCGGGTGACCGGCGACGTGACCGCCCCGATCATCACCATCCGCGACCCGCGCACCCTGGAGATCCGCCAGTTCCTGCCGCTGCCGCGGGCGCGCGACGAGCAGTACCTGTACACCCTGGACGCCTACTTCTACTTCCCGCGCAGCTTCGGCATCTCGGCCGAGAGCTGGAGCCAGGCCGACTTCTACCGCGACGCCGACATCTTCATGCGCCTGCACGCCCCGGGCATGGAGCTCGGCGAGCTGGCGGACCTCGACAACGCGCAAAACCCCGGCGCGGTGCTGCGGCGGCAGCTGCCGCTGCTCTTGTCCGACGACGCGCCGCGCGCCAGCTCGCTGGCCAAGCTGGCGCAGCTGTACAGCGCCGAGCTCGCCGACGCCGCGGTCGGGGCCGTCGAGAAGCTGCGCAGCGCGGTGACGGCGGCGGCGGCGCGCGGCGAGACCGCGGGCCTTGAGGGCACCGTCCAGCGCACCTGCGCCGATCTGCTGGCGGCGCTCGGCAGCGTGCGGCGGCTGCGGGCCAAGATCGCCGCCTTTCGCGCCCTGGAGCCGCCCGAGCTGCCGCAGGCGCTCGCCTTCGCCGAGGAGTACGCCAGCGCGGTCATCGACCAGGAGCTGTCCGAGCTGCCCCTGCTCATCGAACAGCTGCCCGGCCTGCGCGACGGCCGCGCGACCGCGGCGCGCATGCGCGTGCTGGTCTCGCGGACCCTGGCGCAGATCAACCACCGCCGCCTGGAGCAGGGCTTCGCCACCCCGTGGGGCGACGCGCCCGAGTACTTCTCCTACCGCATCGGCCTGCTCAAGGCCGAGCTCGAGCGCGCCCTGCACATCGACACCCGGCAGCGCGCCAGCGACCCGTTTATCCGCAACAGCGCGGCGATGGTGGCGGCCGGCTTGGCGGCGACCTGGGCGGTGCTTGCCCAGGTGCAGTTTGCCGGCAGCGACTACACGCGCGACCACCAGGCGCTGTTCATCAGCATCGCCGTTATCGCCTATGTGCTCAAGGATCGGATCAAGGAGTGGACGCGGCAGGTCCTGTCCAACCGCATCCTGCACTGGGATCACGATCGCGAGATCGTCGGCGACGCCATGGGCCGGGTCGGCTTCGGCGCCTTCTCCGGCCGGGCGCGCGAGCGCGTGCGCTACGTCACCGAGGCCCAGGTGCCGGCCGAGATCAGCGACCTGCGCCTGGCCCACCGCACGGTGCGCGGCGTCGCCACCGAGTCCGAGCAGATCCTGCACTACCGCCGCCACCTGCTGTTCGCCGCCGGACCGACGCCGGTGCCGGTCGGCTTCGGGGCGCAGGGCCTCTTGCGGCTGTCGCTCGACGAGATCATCCGGCGCCTGGACGATCCGGTCGAGCTCGTGCGCTTCTACGACTACAAGACCGGCCGCTTCAGCGGTGCCGAGGTGCCCAAGGTGCACCACCTGAACCTGGTGCTGATGTCGACCGACCAGCACAAGCGCGTGCGCACGCTGTCGCGGGTGCGGGTGGTGGTCAACCAGCGGGGCGTGGTGCGCCTCGATCCGGTGACGGTCAAGCACCGCCCGCTGTGGTGAGCCGCGGCCCGGGCGGTCAGCAGGCTGTCAGGCGTCGCTTCTGACGATCGGCAGCATGAGCTGATCGCCGCGGCCGGCCCGGCGGTCGGCCAGCTCGGCGGCCACGGCGTCCGGCGCCACCGCGCGCGTCCAGCTGCCGAGGTCGAGCTGCGCCCGCTCGAGCAGGGCCACGAGCTCGGGTAGCAGATCCGGGTGGCCGGGACCGGCGCCGAGGATCTGGCACCCCTGGTTGCTCACTCGCTCCAGCAGGGCCATGCCGGCGACGCTCGGGTCGGCGATGAGCGGCGCCGCCAGCGAGCCCGGCGCAGCGGCCTCGCCCAAGGGTTCACTGCGGTCGAGCAGGATCGCCACCCCGCCGGCCTCCAGCAGGCCGAGCGCGCGTGCCCGGCCGGCGTCGCTGCCGGTGGTCTCAATGAGGGTCAGCCCGTGCGGCAGCAGGCCCGCGTTGACCGCCAGCTCGCGCAGGACGCGGCACGCCGAGTCGCTGTCGTGAGCAGCGGGGTCCAGGGCGGCCAGGGCCGCGTAAGGTGGGGCGCAGAGGCGCTCGCGCTCATCGGCGCGCGGGCACAGCACCACGGCCTGACAGCCAAGTGCGCGGACTACCAGCACCGCGGCGGCGGCGCGCGCCCCCCCGCCGAGCACCACGCACAGCCCGCCCGGCGACTGCCCGACCCGCACCAGCCCCGAGTAGGGCGCCAGCAGCGCATCGCTGAGCGCCGCGTACCGCCACCAGCTGTCCGGCGGCGGCGTGGCCTGCACGAACGGCGGCTCCAGCGGCAGCAGGAAGCGCGCGGGCACCACCTCCTTTTCGACCAGCTGGCGCGGGCGCGGGTGGCGGGTGGCGCACACCGCGACCCGGCCGCGGCGGCAGGGCTCGCACTCACCGCACGGCAACAGGCGCGGCACCAGGACGCAGCGGTCGGCCAGGTGCGCCGCCGAGGCGCCGGTTGCGCGGACGATGCCCACGACCTCGGCGCCAGGGTGAGCCCCGAGGGCGGAGCCGCAGATCAGGAGCTCGACATCAGCAGGAGACAAAGAAGCAGCCACAGGGCAGCTTGTAGCCTACTTTCGTCAGGTGCGTCTACGGGCGGCGCCGATCGGGGCGAAATAGCAGACGGCGGGCGCGCGGCTCGGCAGCGCGTGGTTCGCGCCGACCGGCAGCCCGCGCCTGCGGCAGCGGCCTACGACTCTTCGGTGTAGTCGCCGGACGAGATCGTGGTCTTGACCTTGCCCGAGGTGGTCTTGGGGCCGGGTGTGGGGGCCGCGTTGCCGGCGGCAGCTTCCAGCTCCTTGCGGCGCTTGTACCGGTCCAGGGCAGCGATCAGCTCTTCGAACGGAATCATGGTCCAAGCGTACTCCAATCTCCCTCCGCCGAAAAGCCGATTGTCGGCCGGCCGGGAGTCGTCGTCGCGGTCGCCGCACCGGTTGCGGCGGCGGGCCGCCAGTGGGCGCCGGGCAGGGGGCGGGCAGGGGGCCGGCAAGATTTGGGCAGGGCCGGGCCAGGATGCGGCTAGCCTGGGGGCGGACGTGACACAGTCATTCTGGGGGGATAAAGTGCCGGCGTGTCAGCCAAGCGCTTTGAGTCATCGAATCAGCCGGCCCAAGGCGCCGGTTATGCCGGTCAGGCCGGTCAGGCCGGTTACGGGGGTCCGGGCGGCGCGCCCGGTGGCGTCGCCACGCACGCGCCGCCGGGCGGGCTGTCGCCGTCCGCCATGTCGGCGGTGCGGCGCATCCTCCCGCACAGCAAGGACGCCGAGGAGTCGGTCCTTGGCGGCATCCTGTTCTCGGGGCGGGCGATCACCCTGGTCGCCGACCTCGTCGATGCGCTGGACTTCTACGACGCCCGCCACGAGGCGATCTATGCCGCGATGGTCGAGCTCGATCAGAAATCGCGGCCGATCGACCTTATCACCGTCGCCGAGCAGATGCGCCTGAGCGGCACCATGGCCAAGCTGGCCGCCTCGGACAACGAGGTCTACCTGGCAGAGCTCGCCAACAAGGTCGCCACCGTCGAGAACCTCGCCCAGCACGCGCGCATCATCCGCGCCAAGGCGACCGCTCGCCGGCTGATCTTGGAGGCCAGCGGCATCGTCGACAAAGGCTACGAAGCGGTCGAGGTCGAGGAATATATCGACCACGCCCAGCAGGTCGTCTTCGAGATCGCCAACCGCAGCAACCGCCAGAGCTACGAGCCGGTGCGCAAGGTCCTGCACAACGCGATCAAGGCGATCGAGCACCGCTTCAACCGCAAGGAGGCGATCACCGGCGTGCCCTCGGACTTTCACAAGTTCGACGGCATGACCGCCGGCTTTCAGCCCGGCGACCTCATCATCATCGCCGCCCGCCCGTCGATGGGTAAGACGGCGTTCGTCATGAACTGCGCCCAGAACGCCTCGCTCAACCACAACATCCCGACCCTGGTCTTCTCGCTGGAGATGTCCAAGGAGTCGCTCATCGAGCGCGTGCTGTGCTGCGAGGCGCGCGTCGAGTCGCAGAAGCTGCGCAGCGGCTTTTTGGAGACCCGCGACTGGATCAACATCACCAAGGTCGCCTCGACGATCGCCGAGGCCCCCATGTGGATCGACGACAGCGGCTCGCCGAGCCTGATGGAGATCCGCGCCAAGTGCCGGCGCTGGCGCTCGGACCAGACGGTGTTCCCCAAGGGCGTCGAGCAGATGGGCCTGGTCGTCATCGACTACCTGCAGCTTATCCACGGCGCGCCGCAGGGCCGCGAGCAGAACCGCGAGCGCGAGATCAGCGAGATCTCGCGCGGCCTCAAGGCGCTCGCCAAGGAGCTGCGGGTGCCGGTGGTGGCGCTGTCGCAGCTTAACCGCTCGGTCGAGTCGCGCGCCGACAAGCGGCCGATGTCCTCCGACCTCCGCGAGTCGGGCGCCATCGAGCAGGACGCCGACCTTATCTGCTTCATCTACCGCGACGAGCAGTACAATAAGGAGTCCCCCGACCAGGGAATCGCCGAGATCATCATCGGCAAGCAGCGCAACGGCCCGACCGGAACCGCGCGGCTCGCCTTCCGCAAGGAGTACACCCGGTTTGAAAACCTTGCCGAGGACCGCGTCGAATAAGGAGCCCGCATGAACCCGCCCGCCAAGCCCCTGGGCAGCCTGGCCTCCTACTCGCTGCTCGGCCGCTCCGGGCTGCGCGTGGCGCCGCTGGCCCTTGGCACCATGACCTTTGGCACCGACTGGGGCTTTGGCTGCGGCGAGGCCGAGGCGCGGGCGATCTTCGATCGCTACCGCGCCGCCGGCGGCAACTTCATCGACACCGCGGACCTTTACACCGGCGGCACCAGCGAGCGGCTGCTCGGCAAGTTCATCCGCGAGGCCGGCTGCCGCGACGAGGTCGTGCTGGCGACCAAGTTCAGCCTGGGCGGCCGCGCCGGCGACCCCAACTCGGCCGGCAACGGCCGCAAGAGCATCCTGCGCGCCGTCGAAGCGTCGCTGTCGCGCCTGCAGACCGACTACATCGACCTGTACTGGCTGCACTGCTGGGATCGCCTGACGCCGCTCGAAGAGGTGCTGGGCACCCTCGACTCGCTGGTGCGCGCCGGCAAGGTCCGCTACCTCGGCCTGAGCAACGTGCCCGGCTGGTACCTGGGCCGGGCCCAGACCCTGTGCGAGCTGCGCGGGCTGGAGCGGCTGTGCGGGCTGCAGCTAGAGTATTCGCTGATCTCGCGCGAGATCGAGCGGGAGTTTATTCCGGCCGCGCAGCAGCTGGGGCTCGGCCTGTGCTCGTGGAGTCCGCTCGGCTGCGGCCTGCTCACCGGCAAGTACCGGCGCACCGCGGCGGGGCCGGTGGGCGATGGGCGGCTGCAGCTTATGGGCAGCGGCAGCCACCCGGTGTTCGCCAAGTTCAGCGAGCGCAACTTCCACATCGCCGAGACCCTCATCCAGGTGGCGGCGGAGCTTGGCCGCTCGCCGGCGCAGGTGGCGATTAACTGGATCACCCGGCGGCCGGGGGTCACCTCGACGATCCTCGGGGCGACCACTAGCGGCCAGCTCTACGACACCCTGCAGGCGCTGGAGTTTGTCATCCCGCCCGAGCTGGCGCAGCGCCTGGAGGCGGCGAGTCGGCCCGCCCCCTGCTACCCGTACGTGCTGTTTAGCGAGGACCAGGCCGGGGACCTGAGCGCGCACACCAGCGTCCGCGCCGAGCCTCCGTGGTTCCGCTCGTAGCGGCTGCGCCGCGGCGCCCGCCGAGGTTATTCTCGAAGATGCACCAATCTGAAAGGATGCATCATGGGAACTACCTGGCAGTACATGTTCTCGCACTCGCTGGCGGCAGCCCTTCTGGCCTCGGTCGTGGCGTGCGGCGCCGGCTGCTCGGCAAATAACAGCACCGGTGATCCGAACAATCCCAACAATCCCAACAATCCCAATAACCCGGGCCCGGGGAATCCGGGGTTCTTTCATACTCAGGGCAGTCAGATCGTCGATAGCAGCGGCAACCCGGTGCGCCTCACCGGGGTCTCCTGGTTCGGCATGGAGACCGGCTCATTCGCGCCGCACGGGCTGGATCGGCGGTCGCTTGGCTCGATGCTCGATCAGATCAAGGCGGTCGGCTTCAACTCGGTCCGAATTCCTTTTTGTACGCAGATGTTCGACGCCGGCAGTACGCCTAGTGGGATCGACTTTGGCAAAAATCCCGAGCTGCAGGGCAAAAAGCCCATCGAGCTCCTGGACATCCTCATCGCCCAGGCCGGGCAGCGCGGGCTGCGGATCATCCTGGACCGCCACCGCCCCGACTCGGGCGGGCAGTCCGCGGTCTGGTTCACCGGGCAGTACAGCGAGCAGCGGTGGATCGACGACTGGAAGATGCTGGCCACCCGCTACAAGGGAAATTCCACCGTGGTCGGCTTCGATCTGCATAACGAGCCGCACGGCCAGGCGACCTGGGGCGACGGCAACCCGACCACCGACTGGCGGGCCGCCGCCGGGCGGGTCGGCAACGAGATCCTCGCCATCCACCCCGACATCCTGCTCATCGTCGAAGGCATCGAGCAGCAGAACGGAAAGTACTACTGGTGGGGCGGCAACCTGATCCCCGCCGGGTCGAGCCAAGTGCAGGTGCAGAGCGCCGGCCACATCGTCTACTCGCCGCACGACTACCCCGCGAGCGTCTACGGTCAGAGCTGGTTCTCTGACCCCGGCTACCCGAACAACCTCCCCGGAGTCTGGGACACCTACTGGGGGTATCTGGTCAAGCAGAACATCGCCCCGGTGTGGCTGGGAGAGTTTGGCACCAAGCTGCAGACCGACTCGGACACCAAGTGGCTGACGGCGCTCTCGGGCTACCTGCAGCAGAACAAGGTGAGCTTTGCCTACTGGTGCTGGAACCCCGACTCGGGGGACACCGGCGGCATCCTTCAGGACGACTGGATGACCCTGAATCAGAACAAGATCGACATCATCAAGCCGGCGCTCGCCCCCAATTTGTAGCCGCCGCTCGCGCTCACCTCTGTCCGCGGGCAGAACTTTCCGGCTGCTCGTACGTATTACCCAGGGTTCCGCGCGCCCAATAGGTCCAAGGTCCGGTCTTTCGTTCAGGAGCGGATCTCGGGTAGCATGGAACCTTCCCTTTTTCTGCGAAAGCAGACCGAGAAAAGCATGATGAAGCGCTCTGGTACGTGGGAACGTGCGGCCCTGCGACGTGCTCCCCTGGTCGTCGCGGGGAGCCTGGCCTTGGGCCTGCTGGCGATCGGCCAGTGGGGCTGTGATCCAAGACCGAGCGGTCGGGCCACGGTCGGCACCCTGGAGGTCATCCGGACACCGGTCGAGCTCTCGGGAGGCGGCAGTCACTTTGTCGGCAGCGATGAGCGGACCGCCAGCGGGCAGCGGATCATGGTCGCTGACAAGGCGCAGGCGCTGCTTCGCCACGACCTGGGGGCGCGGCTGCTGCTCGACAGCGGCAGCGACCTCGAGGTGACCGAGACCGGGGCCAAGCTGCGCGGCGGTCGGCTGTGGATCGACGCCCGCGCTGGGGCGCAGATCGCCGTCGAGGTGGCCGGGGTGACCCTGACCGCCAGCGGCGCCGGGGCCGGCTTCGAGCTCGCCGAAAGCGGCGACCGCTCGCAGGTCACGGTAGTGCGCGGCGAGGTGGCGTGGCAGGCGGCGCAGCGCGGCGTGGTGCACGCCGGCGAGCTGCTTGTGCTCGGCAGCGC
Organism: Polyangia bacterium; assembly: GCA_044222245.1. Classification (GTDB taxonomy): domain Bacteria; phylum Myxococcota_A; class Polyangia; order Palsa-1104; family JAEUJZ01; genus CALFML01. The sequence continues at coordinate 26,639 of JBGANQ010000070.1, forward strand.
CCAGCCGGTGCCGCGGCCGGTGGTGCTGTGGGACGACTGGACCGGGGGCCTGGGCTGGCCGGACCCGCGGCGCAGCAGCGGTGCCGCGGGCCTGGGCGAGGTCGGTGCCCGGCGACCCGGAGACCTGGGCGAGGCGCGCTTCCCGCTGTCGATCCAGCGGCTGCAGGTGCGCACTCGCATCGAGGATGATCTGGCGATTACCACGGTCGAAGAGACCTTCTTCAACCCGGCCGACAACACCCTCGAAGGGATCTTCCGCGTCCGCCTGCCCGAGGGGGCGATCCTGTCGCGCTTCGCCATCGACCGCCGCGGCCGCCTGATCGACGGCTACGTCAAAGAGCGCGAGACCGCGCAGCGCCAGTATCAGGCCCAGGTCTACGAGGGCTCGACGCACGACCCGGCGCTCCTTGAGTGGGACGCCCCGGGCAGCTTCAAGGCGCGCCTTTATCCGCTGCCGCCCGGCTCGAGCCGGCGGGTGCTTTACACCTACTCCGAGTGGCTGCAGCCGCACGGCGAGGGCAGCGCCCTGCGCACGTTCCACTATCCGATGGCCGGCGCCGCCGGGGCCGGGGCGCCGCTCATCCAGGAGCTCGACATCGAGGTCGACGCCAGCCAGTCTGGGGCGCGCGAGCTGCGGGCCGGGCTGGGGGCGCTTCTGTCCTCGGACCGGCGGCGGGTCGTGCTGCAGCGGACCGACTACATCCCGAGCGCCGACCTGGTCGTCGAGCTGCTCGGCCAGAGCCGGCCCGACGAGGTGGCCCGCCTCTACCGCGCCCCGCATCAGGACCCGCCGCGGCCGGGGGCGCGCCGCGCCCAGAATGAGAGCGACTACGTCCTTTTGAAAGCGACGCCCGTGCCGGCCCCGGCGTCGGCCGAGCGGTCGCCGCTCGATCTGGTGCTGCTGGTCGACGTGTCGGCGGCCACCGACGCCACCCACCTGGCAATGGCGCGGACCCTGGTGGAGTCACTGCTGCGGCGGCTCAACCCCGAGGATCGGGTCGTCCTGCTGGCGGCCGATCTGGACGCCCACGATCCGGCGGCAGGCGCGGCGAAGAAGGCGGCCCCGCCGCAGCTTGGCGCGGCGACGCCCGAGAACGTGCAGCAGCTGCTCGGCCGGCTGGGGGCCAGCGCCACCGGCGGCGCCACCGATCTCGGCGCGGCGCTGAGCCAGGCGGCGGCGCTGCTCGAGCCCAAGCGGCTGGGCGCGGTCCTCTATGTCGGCGATGCTCAGCCGACAGTGGGTGAGCTCGATCTGCCCGCTCTGCGCGAGCGCCTGGATCGGCTGCCGGCACCGCTGCGGCTCTATGGTGTGGGCATCGGCGCCGAGGCCAACCTCGATCTGCTCGCCGGCCTATGCCAGACCAGCGCCGGGCTGGCCTATCGCGTCTCGGATCGCGCCGCCGCTGCCGAGACCGCCCTAGGGATCATCACCCACCTGAGCCGCCCGGCGGTCAGCCGGGTCAAGGTGGACGTCGGCGCCGGCCTCGATCGGGTGTATCCGCGGCAGGCGGTGGCGCTGCGCGCCGGCGAGCCGCTGTTCATCCTGGCGCGCGTGCGTCAGAGCCTGCCGACGAACGTCCAGATAGAGGGCGTCTACGAGGGCAAGGCGTTTACGCGCAGCCTGCGCGTCGAGTCGCACAGCATCGATGACACCGCCGACCTGCGGCTGCGCTGGTCGCAGGCCCGGCTGCTCCAGCTGCTCGACAGCGGAGCGAGTACCGAAGAGGTGGCCGAGCTCGGCGTGCGCCAGAACCTGATCACGCCGTTTACATCCTTCTATGTTCCCAGCGAGGACGAGGTCGCCCAGCTGGAGCTCACCGCGCCGGTGGTGCGCGCCGCCGGCTGCAGCATGGACCGGTCCGCCCCGTCGGCGGCGGCGCCCGCGTCCGAGCCAAGCCCGATCGCCGTCGCCCCGCCGGCTCCCCAGGGGGTGCTCGCAAGCTCGACGAGCACCGCGGGCCCCAGGGGGCTTGGAGGCAAGCCGGGTAGGAAGGGTCGCGGCGGGACGGACGAGGGTCGGTTTGCCGCGAAGATGGACAAGAACGCCGATGTGCCCGAGGAGGGCGAGGCGCCCGGCGCGGCGGCCGCTCCCGCCGACAGCCCGGCGCCCCCCCGCGCGCCCATGGCAGAGGCCGCGGCCCCGGCCCCCAAGGTCAGCGCGAGCCGCTCCCGCGTCGCCAAAGAGGAGAGCAAGGCAGACGAAAAGCCCTCCGACCCCGGCCTGGCTCGGCCCCGCCCGGAGCCGGCCAAGAAGAGCAAGCGGGACGTCGATGACGATGGCCTGCTCGGCACCGAGAGCGGCGACGCCTTTGGCTCCGGCGGCCTCGGCGTGGTTGGCGGGGGGACCGGCGGCGGGGGAGGCTACGGCGCGCGCCCCGGACACGGCAGCCTCGCGAACCTGGGCAGCGACCGCAAGACCCTCAAGGCGTCCCGCCACCACCGGGGGCGCAACAGCGATGACTGGGCCGGCGAGCAGCCGAGCACCGGCGTCGCCGTGACCCAGGGCGATCTGACGGTGCTCATCGGCATCTTCCGCCACCGCCCGCGCGGCTGCAGCGCCGCCTCCACCCAGCCGCTGGAGGAGCGGCGCGACCTGTGGCGCGAGCGCCTGAGCCAGCGCCCGAGCGTGCGCCGCGCTCTGGAGGTCTACCAGGACGCCGACCACGGCTGCGAGCTACCGCGCTGGACCGACCGCCGCGAGCTGCTCAAGCAGATGCTCCGCCACAGCGGCGGCCCGACCGGCATGGTGTCGCTGTACCAGCACTTCGCCGATCAGCCCGAGGAGCAGGAGTTTCTGCGCCAGGCCATCCTCGGCGAGGTCAAGAGCCCGCGCGACCTGCGGGTGATCTTCGACGGCCTGGGCCTTGGCGACGATGAGCGGGTGACCCTCGCCCAGGAGGTGATCGCCAAGGCCAAGACCCCCGAGGAGCGGCTGCGCCGCGTCGCCGACCTGCTCATCAAGTGGCCGGGCGATATGCGCCTGCGCCTCATGCGGATGGAGCTCGAGGAGCAGCTCGGGCGGGCCGAGGCGGCGCGGCGGACGGCGGAAGAGGTCCGGCGCGATCCGTACGCCGACGCCCAGGCGCGCACCGCGGTGGGCGAGCTGTTCGTGCGCCTGGGCGACGAGGCGGCGGCCCGGCGGGCGTTCTCCGAGATCGTCGAGTTCGCCCCTCGCGAGCCGCTGGCCCGGCGGCGCCTGGGCGACCTGTACCGCGCCCACGGCTGGTACGACGAGGCGTATCGCCAGTACCAGACCCTGCTGCTGCTCCAGCCGGGCGATCAGTCGGCGCTCTTGCTGTTGGCGATGGCCGCGGCGGGCGCTGGCCACATCGAGGAGGCCCTCGGGCTGGAGCAGCGGGTCATCGGGACTTCCGAGCCCGGCAGCGAGAGCGGCCTGTCCAAGGTGGCGCTGCTGTCGACCAGCCTGCGGCTCGCCGAGCTGCGCGAGGAAGCGCGCAAGCGCAACGACGCCGAAGGGCTGGCGCGGCTCCTGTTGCGGGCCCGCCAGAGCGGCGCGCTCGCCCTGGGCCGCCCGGTGCGGGTGCTGCTGTCCTGGGCCCACCCCGAGGCGAGCCTGGAGCTGCGCGTCGCCGCGCCGGGCGAGGGCCTGGGCCCGCCGAGCGAGCTCGCGCCGCAGTTCGGGCTGCTCGGCTGGCACAGCACCAAGGAGCAGTCGCCGCTGGAGTCCTTCGCCATCGAGGTCCGGCGCGCCGACAGCTCGCTCACCGGCTCCTATCCGGCGCAGCTCGTCGTCATCACCAACGAAGGCGAGGCCAGCGAAAAGCTGTGGCAGGTGCCGCTGCAGCTGGACGCCGCGCACAAGACGGTGAGCCTCACGCTGCGTCAGAACCAGCTCAACGTGGAGAAGCAGTGATGGGTGCCATGGCCTTGCTGAACTCGGCTCTCAGCGCGGGCGCGATGCGCCCCACCTCATCCGGACGTCGCCGCCTGGGCTGGCTGCTCCTTGGCGCCGCGGGGCTCGTGCTGGCCTGTCGGCCGCCGCTGCCGCCGGCTCCCACCGCGGCCTGGGTGCAGCCGAGCCGCGACGGGGTGACCCTGGAGCGCAGCGGTCAGACGCTGCCGCTGGTGCGGGCGCAGCGCCTGGAGGCCGGCGGCGTCGTGCAGACGCCGGCCAGCGCCCGCGCCTCGCTGTTTCTCGACGCGGGGGCGTGGGTGCTGCTCGACTCGAGCAGTGCGGCGCAGGTCAGCGACAAGGGCCTGAGCGTCCGCCGCGGCCGCGCCTTCGTCGATGCCCGCGCCGGCGAAGAGGTGCAGGTGCTGGCGCCCCAGGTGACGCTCACCGCGCAGCACGCCGGCGTCTCGATCACCGTCGATGCCGACGGCGGCGTCAAGGTCTACTGCGCCGCCGGTCAGGCGACCTGGCAGGTCGGCGCCAAGGGGGGTCGCCTGGAGTCCGGCCTGTCGCTGCTGGTCACCCCGGCCGGCGAGGCGCGGGAGACCGCGCAGGCGCTGTGGGACGACTGGACCTACGGGCTCGCCGAGCCCGGCCCGCTGCGCCCGCTGGAGCCGGCGGGCGTGGGTCAGCTGCTCGCGCGGAGGCCAGATCAGGTCGGGGTGGCGCGGTCGCCGCTCATCATCCGCCAGCACGACGTGCGGGTGCGCATCGTCGGCGATCAGGCGGTGACCGAGGTCGAGCAGACCTTCTTCAACCCGCGCTCGGAGGTCCTTGAGGGCGTGTACACCGTGCGCCTGCCCGAGGCGGCGATCCTGCAGGAGTTCGCCGTCGGCGATGAGGAAGGGGGCCTGGCCACCGCGTCGGTCGTGGCCGGCGCGCGCCAGGGCGTCTCGACCTTCGACGCCACCGTCGCCCAGCTGGAGTGGGCGGGCCTTGGCCACTACCGCGGCGTCATCACCAACCTCCTGCCCGGCAAGACGCGCATCGTCCGGCTGCGCTACGTCGAGTGGCTGCCGCACCTGGCCTACCCGGGCGGCGCGCGGCGGACCTACATCTACCCGATGGGACAGAGCGCCGCGGCGCTGGCCGGCGGCGCCCCCAACCTCGGCGAGTTCTCGCTGGAGGTCGACGTGAACAAGGCGCAGACCGGCGGCTTGGAGGCCGGGCTCGCCGCCCGCATCGACGGCGACAAGGTCGTGCTGCGGCGCAGCGACTTCAAGCCGCACGCCGACTTCGTCCTCGATCTGCTCGACCCCAAGGAGCGCCGCAAGGACCTTGTCGAGGCGTTCCGCAGCGATGACACCGATGGCGTGCGCTACCTGCTGGCGCAGCCGGTGCTCACCCCAGGCAAGCCCGAGTCGGGCCTGAGCGTGGTGCTGGTGGTCGACGTCTCGGCCGGTACCGACGAGGCGCGGCTGGACCTGGCGCGCAGCGCCGCGCAGGCGGTACTGCAGCAGCTGACCCCCGAGGACCGGGTGGCGGTAGTGGCGGCCTCGTCCACCGCGACCGCGCTCGGCCGGGAGCCGCTGGCGGCGGCCACCAAGGAGCGGCTCGGCGAGCTGACCGCGGCGCTTGGCCAGAAGACCCCCGCCGGGGCGAGCAACCTCGGCGCGGCGCTGGTCCGCGGCGCCGAGCTGCTCGGCCGCGGCCGCGGCACGCTCATCTACTTCGGCGACGGCCGCCCGACGATGGGGGCGCTGACCCTCAAGGATCTGCGCGAGCAGCTGGGGCAGCTCGGCCAGCTGCCGCGGATGTACGCGGTTGCGGTCGGCAGCGATGCCAACCTGGAGCTGCTACACGGCCTGTGTGACTCGGGGCAGCGGACGGGGGTGGTGCGCATCGACGATCGACCCGAAGCCGCCCGCGCCGCGCTGCACCTGCTAGAGCGCGCCGCCCAGCCCAGCCTGACCCAGGTGCAGGTCGAGCTTGGCGAGGAGGCCGACGTCGTCTACCCCGAGGCGCCGGTGGCCCTGGAGGGCGGCGATGCGCTGCCGGTGATCGCCCGCCTGCGGCGCGATCGCTCGGGCGCCCCCGGTTCGCTGACGGTGCGCGGGGTGCGCGATGGCGAGCCGTTCGTGCAGACGCTGCGACTTACGGTGCGCGACGTCGCCGACAGCGGCGACCTGGCGCGGCGGTGGGCGCTGGCGCGGCTGCAGCGCCTGCTGCAGCGCGGCGCCGGGCGCGAGGCGGTCCTCGACATCGGCACCCGCTTTGCGGTGGTGACGCCGTGGACGGCGCTGGTGATCGGCGGGCGCGGCGGCGAGGCCTATCGCCCGCAGGTGGGCGATGCCGAGGCCGGGCAGTTCGTGCCGCCAGCGCTGCGCGGCCAGGCACCGGCGGACGCGACGGTGGCGCTGGAGGCCGGCGTCTCGACGCAGTCGGTGCGGCGCGTCAGCATCGAGGCGCTATACGCCCGCGCCCTGCAGGAGCGCGAGGCGCCGGCCCGCGTCTGCTATGACCGCAAGGCCGCCGGCCACCCCGAGCTGTCGGGCCGGGTCATCGTACGGGTCAAGGTAGGCCTGGACGGCGCGGTGCGCGACGCCAAGGCGATCTCCTCGACCCTGCGCGCCAAGGACGTCGACCAGTGCATCGAGCGCGCGGTGCTGGGCCTCAAGCTGCCGCCCGCGCCCGACGGCGCCCCGCACGACGTCGACTTCGCCATGCAGTTTACCCAGCCCGAGCGCGAGGGCGACGAGCCGGTCAAGTGCAGCGCCGCCTCGCGCGCCTATCTGGCCAGCCGGCGGGCGCTGTGGCGCGAGCGCCTGGGCAGCCACTCTGGCGTCGAAGGGGCGATGACGGTGTGGCGCGAGGCGGACGCTCGCTGCGAGCTGCGCACCTGGCTGGATCGCCGGGCGCTCATCGACCTTCTGCGCCCGCACGTCGGGGACACCGCGCAGCAGGTCGACCTGTATCACCGCTTCGACGACTCCAGCTACAAGGCCGAGGTGCAGCCCTACCTGCGGCGCGAGATCCTGCGCGCGGTGCGCACCGAGGCCGACGTGCGGGCGGCCCAGGCGGGCCTAGTGCTCGACGGCGGCATCGATCCCGAGCTGCTTGCGCAGGAGCTGAAAAAGACCCGCACGGGGGCCGAGCAGATCGCCGTCTTGCGGCAGTTCCTGGCGCTGTCGCCCGACGCCCTGGCGCTGAAGCTGCGGCTGCTCGGGCTGCTCGAGCAGAGCGGCCAGAAGGACGAGGCGCGGCGCCTCATCGAGAGGCTGCGCAGCGATCCGGGGGCGGACGCTGCGGTGCGCCAGGCGGTGGGCGAGTTCCTGCTGCGCACCGGCGACGGAGCCGAGGCGGCGCGGGCGTTCTCCGAGATCGTCGAGTTCGCCCCGTTCGATCCCTGGGGTCGGCGGCGCCTGGGGGATCTGTACCGGGCCCACAAGTTCTATGACGCCGCGTACCGCGAGTATCAGGTGCTCGGCTGGCTGCTGCCGCAGGATGAGAGCGTGCTGCTCCTGCTCGCCGATGCCGCTGCTGGGCTTGGGCGCAGCGATGAGGCGCTGCGCCTCACCGGCCGGGTCGCCGAAGCCGTCGGCGCCCGCACCGGCGAGCGCGGCCCGTCGGCGTGGGCGCGGGTGCTGTACGCGCTGCGCCTGGCCCGCCTGCGACAAGAGGCGCAGCAGAAGGGGGACAAGAACCTCCTTGGGCAGCTGCAGGTCCGCGGGCGCAGCGATGGCCTGGCGGGATACGCCGGCAAGCTGCTGGTCGCCGTCACCTACGCCCATCCCGACGCCAACCTGCAGCTGTTCCTGGCGCCGCCCGGCCGCGGTGTCGACAAGGCCAATCCCGACGGCGAGCGCGCGACGATCCAGGGCGGCGGCATCGGCCTTGAGGCGCAGCGCTACGACCGCGTCGAGGCCGGGGACTGGCGCCTTATGGTGCGCAAGCCGGCCGGGGCGCAAGGGCAGGGCAGCTACACCGGCGAGCTCAGCGTCCTTGTGGATGAGGGCGGCGCCAACGAAGCGCTGCTCACCGCGCCGCTGGTCCTGCCCGCCGATGCCGAGACCCAGGCCGTCCAGTTCACCCTCAGCGGCGGCAAGCTGATCCCGCAGACCCGATAAGCGCAGCGCCGACGGCGGTATCAGACCGCCGTGGGGTGCAGCCAGTCATGCTTACGTGCTGGGGCGGGGCGCGGCTATGATGCGCCGGTCATGCAGCCCGATGCCCCAGGCGAGCTCGCCGCCGTCCGCAAGCTTCTCGCGCAGCTGCTGCCTGCGCCAGCGCAGCTGACCGCGTTTTGCGAGCGCCACTTCCCCGGGCTGGTCGGCGCTGACTGGCCGGCGCTGTCGGCGCCGGCGCGGGTCGAGCGGCTGCTCGGGCGGGCGACGGTGGCCGAGGTCCGCTATCGGCTGGCCCTGGAGGCGCCGGCGGCGGTGGTCCATCACACCGACTATTCGCTGCAGCTCGCCGCCCCCGCCGCGCCGCGTCCGCTGCAGGACTTCGGCCGGGCGCGCGACCCGAGCTTCACCGGCCGCGCAGAGCAGCTCGGTCGGCTGCGCGGGATGCTCGCCCGCCACCGGGTGGTCAGCATCAACGGTCCGGCGGGAGTCGGCAAGACGGCGCTCGCGCGCGAGCTTGGCTACCGCGTCGCCAGCGAGTATCAGGTGGCCAGGCTCAGCGATGGATCGACGCCCACGGCGCTGCGCGCCGGGCTCGGCGGGCTGGGGCGGCAGCTCCACGAGCACGGCTGGCTGGCCCTGCCTCCCGATGCGGCGGCCGAGCGCTGCCTGGCCGCGGTGCGCCACTTTCTCAGCGGTCGGGCCGACTGGCTGCTGCTGATCGACGACCTGTGCAGCCTGGCGGAGGTGGAGCGCCTGCTCGGGCCGGGGCCGCCGGCCGGGCGCCTTCTCTTCACGACTGCGGAGCCGCTGCCGGCCGGGCCAGCGGTGCTGGAGCTTGGCCCGCTGACCGACGCTGAGGCGCTGCAGCTGTTGGCGCAGCGGAGCGGGCGGCACAAGCTGCAGCCGGGCGAGCGCGCGGCGGTACAGCGGCTGGCGCTGGGGCTCGGCTACTGGCCGGCGGCGCTGTGCCTCGTCGCCGATGCGGTGCGAGAGGCGGGGTGCACCTTTACCGCGGCGCTGCGCCAGCACGGTGCCGGCGCGGCGGGCGAGGCCCTCGATGGCCGCTGAGGCGCCGCGCCCGCTGCGCTATCCGCGCTGCCTGCCGGCCGGCGACCAGGCGGTGCTGGTCGAGCTCGGCGACACCATCGCCCCCGAGCTGAACCTGCAGGTGCGGCGGCTGTGCGCGGCGGTGCAGCGCGCCGCCATCGCCGGTGTGCTCGATCTGCATCCGGCCTACGCCTCGGTGCTCGTACGCTTTGACTCGCAGCGTCTGCGCCGGCAGGCGCTGCTGGAGCGGCTCGGCCAGGCGCTGGCGCAGCTCGACGCGGTCGAGCTGCCGCCGCCGCGCCGCATCGAGCTGCCGGTGTGCTACGGGGGCCAGGCCGGCCCGGATCTGCAGGACGTAGCCGCCCACAGCGGCCTGGCCCCGGCCGCGGTGATCGAGCTGCATGCGGCGGCGACCTATCTGGTCTACTTCCTCGGCTTCGCCCCCGGCTTCGCGTACCTCGGCGGCCTGCCGGCGACGCTGCACACGCCGCGCCTGCCGACCCCGCGCCCCCGGGTGCCGGCAGGCAGCGTCGGCATCGCCGGCGGTCAGACCGGGGTCTACCCGCTGGCGATTCCGGGGGGCTGGCGCCTTGTCGGCCAGACCTCGCAGGTGCTCTTTGATCCGCAGCGCACCCCGAGCGCCCTGCTGCAGCCGGGGGATGAGGTTCGCTTCCTGCCCGCGGGCGAGCGGGCGCGGAGCGTCCGGTGTCCGTGATCCACGTGCTCGCGCCCGGGCTGCTGACCACCGTGCAAGACCTGGGGCGGCCGGGCCACGCCGCCGCTGGAGTGTCGGCGTGCGGGGCGGCCGACGCGGTGGCGCTGCGCCTGGGCAACCAGCTGGTGGGCAACCCGGAGGGGGCCGCTGCCCTGGAGATGACGCTGCAGGGCGCGACCCTGCAGTTTGCCGCGGCGGCCTGGGTGGCGCTGACCGGCGCGCCGTGCGCGGCCAGCCGGCAGCCGGCCCAGGCGGAGGAGTCGAGCGTGCCGATGTGGACGGCGCTCGCGGTGGCAGCGGGAGAGACGCTGCGCTGCCGGGCGATTCGCGAAGGGGCGCGCACGTACCTGTGCATCGCCGGCGGCCTGGCCGTGCCGCTGTTTCTGGGCAGCGCGGCGACCCATGTGCGCAGCGGGCTTGGCGGGCATCTGGGGCGGCCGCTGCGCGCCGGCGATGCGCTGGACTTCGTCCCCGGAAGGCCGCCGCCGCGTCCGCGGTCGGTCCCGCCGACCGTGGCGGCGGCGCTGTATCCGCCAAGCTCGCCGCGCCGCCTGCGAGTCACCTCCGGACCCCAGCGGGCCGAGCTGGCGGCCGCGTTCGCTGCCTTGCTCGCTGGGGAGTACCAGGTGAGTGCCCACTCGGATCGCATGGGGGTTCGGCTGGTCGGCGCGCCGCTACCGGGGGCAGGAGGGCAGGGGGCGGCGGCCATTTCAGCGGTCGGTGAGGCCGGCGCGCCGCCCGGCGAGCTGCTCAGCCAGGGGGTCTTTTGGGGCGCGGTGCAGCTGCCGGCCGACGGACAGCCGATCGTACTCGCGGTGGATCACCAGACCACCGGCGGTTATCCCATCCTCGCTGCAGTGATCGCCGCCGATCGCCACCGGCTCGGCCAGCTGCGCCCCGGGGACCGACTGCGCTTTGCTGAGGTGAGCCTGGAGGAGGCCGACGCGCTCCTGGCGGCCCAGGAGGCGCTGCTGGCGGCGCCTGGGGGGGGCGCTTGAGCCCCGAGCCGCTCACCGCGATGGCGGCTGCGCCGGCACCGGGCCGGTGGGGCGGCGTGACCCGGCTGCAGTGGCGGGTGCTGATCGCGGCGACGCTCGGCTGGACCCTGGATGGCATGGACGTGATGCTGTACGCCTTCGCCCTGCCGGCGGTGCAGCGTGAGTTCGGCCTGTCCTCGGGCCAGGCCGGGGCGCTGGCGTCGGTGACGCTGCTGTCGTCGGCAGTCGGCGGCGCCGGGTTCGGCCTGCTGGCCGACCGCTACGGGCGGGCGCGCATGCTGGTGTACTCGATCCTCATCTATTCCCTGTGCACGGGGCTGACGGCGAGCGCGAGCAGCGTGCCGCAGCTTGTGCTGTGGCGGGCGCTGCTCGGCATCGGGCTGGGCGGGGAGTGGTCGGCCGGCTCGGTGCTGGTGGCCGAGACTTGGCCGGCGGCGCACCGCGGCAAGGCGATTGGCCTTATGCAGTCGGGGTGGGCCATCGGCTACCTGCTGGCGGCGAGCCTGGCGGCGGTGGTGCTGCCGCGCTGGGGCTGGCGGCCGCTGTTTGCCGTTGGCTGCCTGCCGGCGCTGCTGGCGCTGTGGGTGCGCCGGCGGGTGCCCGAGCCGGCGACTTTTACCGCTCCGCGCGCGGCCGCTAAGGTGCGCTTCAGCGCGCGGATCCGGCGCGACATCGTCGTCGCCAGCCTCATGTGCGCGTGCCTGCTATTTGCTTACTGGGGGCTATTTACCTGGGTGCCGACCTACCTGGCGAGCCCGGTCGAGCGGGGCGGCGCGGGCCTGGGGGTGCTCAAGAGCTTCCTGTGGATCGTCCCGCTGCAGGTGGGCGCGTTCTTCGGGTACTCGCTGTTCGGGGTGCTCGCCGACCGGCTTGGCCGGCGGCCGGTGTTTATCGCGTTCGTGCTGGCGGCAGCGGCCCTGGTGCCGGTGTACGGGCTCGTCGGACAGCGGACGGCGCTCTTGCTTGTGCTGGGTCCGCTCGTGGGCTTTTTCGGGCACGGCTACTTCAGCGTCTTTGGCGCGCTTTTGGCCGAGCTGTTTCCGACGGCGGTGCGGGCCACCGCGCAGGGGCTTTGCTATAATGCAGGTCGAGCGCTGAGTGCGCTCGCTCCGTTTACCCTCGGGCTGGTGGCTGACCGGCGAGGCATCGGAGTAGCACTGGCCCTGACCGCGGGATTTTATATCCTGGGGGCAGCGCTGATGTTGCTGCTCCCAGAGACGCGCGCCAGAGAGGTCCTAGGCTGACATGCGCACCATCGACCTGAACTGTGATCTCGGCGAGATTCCGCTGCACATCGAGCGCGGGCTCGACGAAAAGCTAATGGACGTCGTCACATCGGTGAACATTGCCTGCGGTGGTCACGCCGGGGACGAGGACTCGATGCTCGCCACGGTGCGCGCGGCGCACCGCCGCGGCCTGGCCATCGGCGCCCACCCGAGCTACCCCGACCGGGCGAACTTTGGCCGCCAGGAGGTGCAGATGGCCCCCGATGAGCTGGTCGACGCCATCCTCGCCCAGCTGCTGGCCCTGTCGCGGGTGGTCCGCTCGTGCGGGGCGGTGCTGCATCACGTAAAGCCGCACGGGGCGCTCTACCACGTCGCCGCCCGCGATCCCGAGGTCGCCGAGGCGGTGGCCGCCGCCTGCGCGCGGTTTGGCCAGGATGTGATCCTGGTTGGGCTCGCCGGCTCGCCGATGCTCGCGGTGTGCCGGGCGGCCGGCTTCCGCGTCGTCGGCGAGGGGTTTGTCGACCGCCGCTACGAAGCCGACGGGACGCTGCGCCCCCGCCACCTCGACGGCGCCCTGCTCACCGCCGCCGAGGCCGAGATTCAGGCGCTGCGGCTGACCGAGCGGGAGGAGGTCGTGACCCAGGGCGGCCAGGTCATCCCGGTGTCGGCGCAGACCCTGTGCGTGCACGGCGATGGGCCGCTGGCGCTCGATGTTGCGACCGCGGTGCACCGCGCCCTCACGTCGGTCGGGGTGGCGGTGCGCGCCCTTTAGCCGCGCAGCCGCCGCAGCAGCCAGCGGACCTCGGTGGTGCTGGGGTCGGCCATGCGCTCGCGCAGCTCCAGCTCGTCGGTGAGGTGGGTCAGGGCCTCGCTGTGGCGGGGGCCTGGCGCCGCCGGCTGGCTGGTCAGGATCGTGGTCGCCAGCAGGTGCAGCGCGTCCGCTTCGCCGTACAGGTAGCCGCAGCCGGGGGCGCTGGCGTAGGCCAGGGCGTCGCGGGCGTCGTTCTCGGCCGCGGCGGTGTCGTTGCGACGCAGGCTGAGCAGGCCCCGCAGGACCAGCAGATCCACCCGGTGGCAGCACAGGCCAAGCTCCTGCGCCATCGCCAGCGCGGTGCCGAGCGCCGCCGCGGCGCCTTCATAGTGGTTGGTATCCAGGCGCAGGCGGGCCTGCACCAGGCCGCCGCTGATCAGCACCTCGGCATCGCCGCTGCGGCCAGCGAAGGTGAGGGCGCGGTGCAGGGTCTGCGCCGCCAGCTCGTGCTGGCCGTCGCGGCGCAGCGCCTCGCCGAGCAGCACGTCGAGCTGGGCCAGATCGACCTCGCTGCCCTCGCGCTCGGCCGCGGCGCGGCTGCGCTCTAATAGCTGGCGGGCGCGCGGCACGTCGGCCAGGCGGAGGGCGCGGCGAGCGTGCTCGCGCTGCAGCCAGGCGCCCAGGCTCAGACCGTCCCAGCGCTGCCGCCGCAGGGCCGGCTGTTCGCGCAGCCGCGCCTTGGCATCGCGCAGGTGGATGAGGGTCATGGCGGCGTCCCCGCGCAAGAGCTGCACCGCCGCCTGCTCCAGCGCCGCAATCACCACCTCGGAGCTGGCCACCGCGCTGTACTGGGCCGCGGTGGCCACTTCCTGGGCGAGCTCCAGGCGGCCGGCGAGGCGATGGATGCGCGCCTGACGGCTGAGGCTCCCCGGCAGCGGCCCCGAGCCGATCGGCCACTGCCGCTGCGCCGTGACCAGCGCGGCGTCGAGCTGACCGAGGATGCGCAGGGTCTCGGTCTCCCAGGCGAGCAGGTGGGCGTAGCGGCGCTGCCAGCGGCCGTCGCTGATCGCCAGCGCCGCCAGCACCGGATACAGCCGCCGCAGGATGCCGAGCAGCCGGCGCGGCCGACCCAGGTGCAGCACCATGTGCAGGTAGCCGCCGAGCCGATGGCACAGCACCGAGAAGGCGACGTCGGACTGGCCGCCGCGCAGCAGCAGGCCGATGAGCTGCTCGAACAGGTCGAGCGCCTCCTCCCCCTTGGGCAAAAGCGGCACGTCGCCGCCCGGTCCGTCGCTCTGATCGGCGCCGTCGCCGTCAAGGCGCGGCACGTAGCCGCCCGTCTTGTGCAGCCACTCGGCGACCAGGTGGGTGCGCAGCAGGGGGTGGACGTCGACCACCGGCTCGCCGCTCGCGGTGGCAAGGACGCGGATGAAGCCGACCCGCTCGAGCTCAGCCAGGCGGCCCTGCAGGGACGGCTGCAGCCAGCCGAGCGGTGGCAGCTTGCTGGCGATGAGCGGCGGGACAAGAAAGCTGGCCGAGGGCACGCTGGTCAGCGGGGGCGGGCTGTCGCCGTGCGGCCGCTCGGGCTCGGCGGCCCGCAGCAGCGCCGTCAGGGTGGCGATGCGCACCGGGCCGGGCAAAAGGGCGCACAGGTCGAGCAGCTGGCGGTGCGAATCGGACAGCGCCTGCAGGTGGGCGCGGACCACCCGGCCGAGGATCGGCCCGAGCTCGCCTGAGGGCATCTCGCTCGGCAGCTCGGCGTAGGTGACGGCGCGGGCGTCGCCCTGATAGTAGGTCGCCAGGTAGCGGCCCAGCAGATCCACGGTCAGGGCATGCCCGCCAAGCTCGGCCACCCGCTGCTCGGCATCGCCGTCCGGACCGCGGCCGACGCCGAGCTGGCGCAGCAGCGCGACGCCCTCGGCCCCGCTGAGCGGCGGCAGCTCCAGGTGCGCCGCGCCGCGCTGCCAGCTCTGCAGCGAGGGGATGGGCCGCTCGACGGTGCCAAACAGGATGGCGGGCGCGCCGGCCATGGCCAGCTCGCACAGCAGGGTGCGCAGCTGGGGGTCGCGCAGCTCGCCGAGCGGCAGCGCCGAGTCCTCGGGCAGCGGGCTGGCGATCGTCGGCGGTCCGCTGGGCGGCACCGCCCCGACCTGAAAGCGCTCCAGGCCATCGAGGACGAGGAGCAGCGGCTCCTTTTGGCGGCGCAGGGTCTGCAGCAGCTGGGCGAGGGCGCGCTCGCTGGCCGTCTCATCGCAGAACAGCCGGGGCGGGGGGGCGGCGTCAGCGCTGGCCGCCGGCGCGCCGAGGGCGTACTGCGCCGCCGCGAGCAAGCAGCTTGGAACATCGGGGTCGTGGGTGAAGCTCCAGTAAAAGACGCCGCTTATGCCCTGGGCGGGGATGCTCTGCGGCTCGTGCAGCCGGCGCTCGCTGAGCCAGCGCCCGAGCAGCGCGCTCTTGCCGCTGCCGATCGGACCCGACAGGGTTAGCACCGGCGTCCGCTGCTGGAAGTGGGCATCGAGGCGCGCAAGCTCAGCGGCGCGGCCGATCCACGCCGCCGGTGTGGCAGGCGGCTGGCACAGCTGGGCCGTCGCGCGCAGCGCTGGCGGCGTCGGCTCGACCAGCAGCTCGGCGAGGCCGCGGCGCAGGGCCGCCTCGCTCGTCGCGTCTTCGACCAAGAGAAGCTGCGCGAAGCTGCGCAGGCGTCCGGTGTCGAGCAGGTGGTCGAGCAGGCGCCCGGCGCGCTCGGCGGCGCCCAGGTGAGCGGCGGCGATGCGCCACAGCTCGACCCCGATGCCGGCGCACACCACTCCCAGCATGGCCGGCGGACAGAGCGCGGTGATGTTCTGGCGCAGCCAGCCGAGCAGCACCCCCTCGGGGGCGACCCCGGAGTCGCGGTCCTCCGGCCTCTCGCTGGCCATGGCAGGCGGCGCCGCCGCGGTCATCTCGGCGGCGGCTGCCGAAGAGGTCGTATCTGCGCCGCCACCGGTCATCTCAGAGCTAGTCATGCCACCCTCGGCAGAGTTACGGTAACGCGAGTCCCCGGATGGACGCCCCCCGCACCCTGCGGGGCGGGAACCGGAGACTCGACGATGAGCTGGCCCTCATGCTGGGCAACTATACTGCGACAGATCCCCAGCCCGAGGCCGGTCCCCCGATCCCCCTTGGTCGTGAAGAACGGCTCGAAGATGCGGGGCATGATGTCAGGGGCGACCCCGGCGCCGTGATCGTCGATGACGATGCGCACCATCGGGGGAGCGGCGAGTCCGCTCGGCGATGCGGTGCTGGCGGGCTCGGGGGCTGCTGGCGGACGGTCCGCGGGCAGGGGGTCGGCGAGGATGCGCAGGTGGATCTCACCGCCGGGGGCCGTGGCATCGAGCGCGTTGCGCAGCAGGTTGACAAACACCTGCACCAGCTTGTCGCGGTTCACTCGCGCCACCGCTGGGCAGTCGAGCGCACGATCGACGGTGCGCAGCCGGAAGGCGGGATCGAAGCGGAGGATCGACAGCGCCTCTTGCACCGACAGGTTGACCGCTTCCTCGGTGAGCTCGATGCGCGGCTGCGCCGGCAGGCTCGTCGCCCCGGCCGCGGGGTGGCGCGGCAGCGCCCCGTGCACGCGCGAGAAATCGCGGATCTCACCCACCAGCCCGCCGAGCCGGGCGCGCGCGCTGAGGATGGCGGCGGTGAACAGGCGGATCTCGCCGTCGTCGGGATAGCGGTCACGGATGAGCTCGGCGTAGCTCAAGACCGACAGCTGGTTGCCGATCTCGTGGGCGATCCCCGAGGCGACGCGGCCCACCGCGGCCATGCGCTCGCTCTCCAGCAGGCGCTCCTGGGCGGCGTGGATCTGCCGCAGCGCCGTCGACAGCGCCTGGTTGTTGTGCTGCATCGCCGCCACCGTGCGGCGCAGCGTCGCGACCAGATCGCCGCGCTCGATGGCGTTGCGCACGACCAGCAGCAGCGCCTCGGGGTCCCAGGGCTTCTCGACATACTGGAACACGCCGCCCTCGTTGACCGCGCGCATCAGCGACCGCTTGTCGGCGTGCGCGGTCAGGAGCACGCGCACCGTGTCGGGGAGCTCCTGGCGGATGGTGGCGAGAAAAGAGATCCCGTCGACCTCGCGCATCTCCTGCTCGCAGATGAGCACCGTGGGCGGCAGCGGCTCGGCGAGCAGCGCGCTGCGTGCCAGGCTCGGGCTGCGGAACGCCTTGACCAGGTAGTCGGTGGACTCGTGGACGACCGCGGCGATGCGGGCCGTCTCCTCTGGATCATCGTCGACGAGGTAGATGAGGTGGGGCGGCGTGGCAAGCGCCGCCCGGGCCGTCATGCCGGCCGCCTCGCGCCCCGGCGGCTCGGCGCCCGCTGCAGGCCCCGGCGGCTCGACTTCGGCCGCCGCCGGTCCGGGCCCCGCTGGGGCCAGCGGCTGCACCTCGGCCATCGCCGGGTCTGCTGCGCTACCTCCGGTTGGCGCCGTTAAGGGGGTCATTCAGTGGGTGCAGAATACCGCCTTTTCGCACCCGTACACAACGGCCGCGCACTGCGCGCCCCACCTTGCCGCCCCCATCCGCCTACATTACCTTTGAGTACCTTTCAGTCCCAATAAGCCGGGCGAAGCTTGCCCGGGGCAAGCCTCCGGGGCAAGCCAAAATAGCGCAAGCCACCACCAAGCCGGGGGAGTCGCAGGACCCCCGGCCACGACGGTGCCCTGCGACGGAAAAAACCAGCCCGCCGCGGGGCCGCGGGGCCAGTGGGTAAAGCCCCCACAAGCCGCCAAAGTCATTGACATTCGTGGTAATTCCGATACCCTGATTCGAAACTCCTATTGCTGTCTTCGTAAGGGTGGAGAGTCCTCTGCAACCCCCGGTGCCCAGCCAGCGCATCCTGGTAATCGCCGAAGATCCAGGCCTCCGCGAAAAGCTCGCTGCTGCGGTTCAGGCTGGGGGCGGTATTCCGGTGCGCGCAGCCGGACTCGGCGAGCTGGAGGGGCCGCAGATCCCGCACCGCCTGGTGGTGTTCGCCTTTGATGGCCGACCCGAGGTGCTGCAGCAGCTGACCCCGCGGCTGCGCGAGTCGGCGCAGCTGGTGGCTGTCACCCCCAAGCCGACGCACAACGACGCGCGGCGCATCCTGGCCGAGCAGATGGCGCTGCTGCAGGACGTGCACTGCAATCATGTGCTGACCTCGGATGACCGCGGGCTGTGGCTGCTGCAGGTGACGGCCAGCAAGTTCGTCTCGGGAGATCTGTTCGGCATCGAGAAGTACCTGCCCCCGGGGGCCGATGTGCACCTGACGCGGCTGCGCGACTTCCAGGGTCGACGCAACGCCATCGACGAGGTGGTCGACTTCGCCGCCCGCCGCGGGGTGCGCGGCACCGTGTGTCGCGCCGTCGCCGAGGTCTGCGACGAGCTGCTCATGAACGCCCTGTACGACGCGCCGGTCGATGACACCGGAATGCCGCTGTTTCACGATGTCGACGTCAAAGATCGACTCGACAAGCTGTCGCCGCGGCCGGTGTCGATCCGCTACGCGGTGACCGAAGACCAGTTCGCGATCTCGGTGCGCGACCGCTTCGGCCGGCTGGAGAAGCCGACCATCCTGCGCTTTATCAACAAGTGTCTGCAGTCAGGCGACCAGATTGACCGCAAGGTCTACGGGGCAGGACTGGGCATCTACCTGATTGCCAACCGCGCCACCCACTATATCGTCAACATCGCGCCCGGGGTGGCCACCGAAGTCCTGTGTACGTTTGATCGCGGCATCCGGCAGCCGCTCCGCGCCCTGTCGATCTTTCTTTACCCCGGTCCACCGCCGGGGCAGCCGGCGGGGAAGGGTTAGGTGCTGACGGGGCGGCTGGGTCCATACACGCTTATCCGTCAGATTGCAGTCGGGGGCATGGCGGAGATTTACCTGGCCGCGCCCGAAGGCAGCGAGTCGCGCCACAAGCTTGCGATCAAAGTCATCCACCAGCAGAACGCCGACGACCCGGACTTTGTGCGCATGCTGGTCGACGAGGCGCGGCTGGCGGTGCAGCTCAAGCACCCCAACATCGTCACCACCTACGACCTCGGACTTTCCAACGATCAGTACTACATCGTCATGGAGCTCGTCGAGGGCGCCGATCTGTTCCGCCTGCAGCAGCGGGCCGCCGATCAGCGCCTGAGCTTCCCGATTCCGCTCGCCGCCTACATCGCCCGCGAGGTCGCCCGCGGCCTTGACTACGCGCACCGGCTGCGCGACTCCGATGGGCACCCGCTGCAGGTGGTGCACCGCGACATCTCGCCGCAGAACGTGCTCTTGTCCTACGAGGGCGCGGTCAAGATCACCGATTTCGGCATCGCCAAGGCGGCCCGGCGGGCGGCGCAGACGCAGGCCGGCATCATCAAGGGCAAGTATTACTACATGAGCCCCGAGCAGGCCTCGGGGCAGTTCATCGACGGGCGCACCGACATCTTTGCC
Source organism: Polyangia bacterium (assembly GCA_044222245.1). Lineage (GTDB taxonomy): Bacteria > Myxococcota_A > Polyangia > Palsa-1104 > JAEUJZ01 > CALFML01. The sequence continues at coordinate 45,809 of JBGANQ010000070.1, forward strand.
GCCGGCATCCTGCTTTACGAGATGCTCATCGGCGAGATGCTGTACTACGACGACAACGTCGAGCGCCTCCTGCAGGTGGTGCGCAAGGCCGACATCCCGCCGGTGTCGCAGCGGCGGCCTGACACCCCGCCGGCGCTGGAGCGCATCCTCATGAAGGCGCTCAGCAAGAGCCCCTCGGACCGCTACCAGACGGCGGCCGAGTACAGCCAGGCGCTGGACAACTACCTGCGGCGCTACGCCCCGCGGACCGGGGCGGCCGATGTCGGCGCGTTTCTGGAAAAGCTCATCGGCGAAAAGGTCCGGCGGCGGACCCTCAACGAGTCGACGGCCGCCCTGGCGGTCACCGCCGACGATCTGGGGCAGCCGGCACCCGGGTCGGCCCGCTCGACGGGGGCCGACCCGACGATCGGCATCGGCAGCGGCCAGATTCGCGAGCTCGGCATCTCAGATGAGAACAGCCTGATCTTTCAGGCCAAGAGCCAGCTTGCAGCGCTGCTGCAAGGGCCGAGCAGCTCGTCGGCGGTCTCCCGTCTGATGCCGCCGCCCGCGGCCGCTGGCCCGGCGCCGGCGCCGGTGGGCGATGAGGATGGGCTCATAAAGACGACACAGCTGTCGGTGGACAGCCCCAAGCTGGCGTCGCGGCGCTCGTCATCGGGTACAATGGAGGTGGTGGTTCCCAGCCTTCGAGTCGGCGGTAGCTCAGCGTCCAGCTCCTCGCCTGAGGAGCCGAGCAGCGAGGTGCCCGCCGAGAGCATGCCAGAGACCCCGAGCGGCGCTCGGCGCTCGGGTCCGCGACCGCCACGCTCGCTGGTCAGCAAGCCCTCCGAGGTCTTCCGCGCCATCGAGCCCGAGGTGGAGGAAGAGCTCCTGTCCAGTGCCGCCGAGCTGACGCGCGAGCCCTACGCGCTCACCGGCCCGCGGCGCAGCCTGAGCTCGGGCCCCCGCCACGAGCCGCTGGCGGCGCAGCTGGCCAGCGCCGAGGTCACCGTCCCGCGCGCCGAGGTGCCGCCCGAGCTGCTCGCCGCGCTGGTGCCGCGGCCCGAGGACCGCCGCCCCGCCAAGCCCGCTGCCAGCAGCCCGCCGCCGCCGCCAGAGGCGGTGCCGCGTGAGAACGTCAGCGCCGAGCCCTCGGCCAAGGTCGAGCTCTTGCAGAGTGATCTGGCGTTCTCCGAGCCGTCCCACCTGCCGGTCGGGCCGAGCGTGGAGCTGGCGCAGAGCGACTCCCATTTCTCCGAGCCGCAGTTTGAGCTGGCCGACAGCAAGGTCGGTCACGAGCCGGTGCGCCTGCCGTCCCAGGGCTCGCTGCCGGGGGCGGCCAGCGACCCTTCGCTCGACGCGATCTCGGCCGAGAGCACGCACAGCAACCTCCGGCCCCCGCCGCGCCGCCCAGAGCCGGAGGAGGCCGCGCCGGCCGCTCACGCCGAGGAGTCGATCGTTCCGCTGTCGCGGACGGCGCGGCTGTGGCCCTACTGGGTCAGCGGACTCAGCGCGGCCCTGTTGTCCGCCGGGCTCACCTGGTACATAACCGGCCCCGGAGCCCATCGCGGGAGCACGCCGGCCAATGTCGCGGACCTGCCGCCCCCCGCGCCCCCCGAGGTCGGCCTGGTCCTGCCGGCCGTGCCGGTGTCCGCGGTCGAGCCGCCGCCGGCCGGGGAGCCGACGCCCGAAGCGCCGAGCTCGCCCGTCGCGCCGCCGAGTGAAGCGGGCGGGGAGCTCATCCTCACCTCCAAGCCCGAGGGGGCCGAGGTGTACATCAACAAAAAGCTGGTCGGCCAGACCCCGCTCACCCTGCGCGACCAGCCAGTCGATCGCGCCCTCAAGGTCGAGCTGCGCCTGGCCGGCTACAAGACCCAGACCAAGCGCATCAAGTGG
>JBGANQ010000071.1:0-47290 GCA_044222245.1 Polyangia bacterium
GCTCGGCCGGGGGCAGCTCGGCTGCCGACAGGTGGAGGGCGCGCAGGGCGTCGGGCAGCGCGGGCAGGCTCAGCTTGTGCAGCAGGGTCTGGGGAATGCCGTCGGGGACTTCGTCGGCGTACTGCTGGCACAGCGACTGGCACAGGCGCTCGACGGTGCGCGGTGGTACCCCCTCGACCTCGGGGTAGCGCACGCGCACCCGGCCGAGCTCGGGGGCCTTCTTGTCCTGGCCCGCTGCGGGCTCGGCAGCGCCGCCGGCAGCGGTGAGCTCGGTGAGCTCGGGGTGAACGATCTGCAGCGCGTTGCGGAAGCGGACCGGCGTGCCGGTAAGCAGGAAGCGGGCCCCCGGCTGCAGCCGCCGCTGCATCCCGCCCACGTAGTAGAACCAGCGCGCCAGCAGCGGCTCGCCGTCCTCGCCGCGCAGCAGCGCCTCGAGAAAGCGCCGCCGGGCCCACACGACCCGGCTGCGCTCGACCACCACCACCGTCGACTGCAGCACCCCGGGCTGCAGCTCGCCGACGCGGACGAGCTGACGCAGGTCGTCCCAGCGGCGGGGTAGAAAATAAAGGGCGTCGATCACCCGCTGCAGCCCGCGCGCGGCCAGCTTGTCGGCGGTGCTCGGCCCGATGCCCGGGTGTCCGGTGAGCGGCCGCAGAAGGGGCGGCGCCGGCACCGCTGCCGGGGTGGCAGGGGCAGCGGTCCGCGCGGAAGATACCGTCCCTGCTGGGATCGCTGCTGGAGCCATCGCTATCGCCGCCGCGGTTGCTGCTGTCGTTGCCGCTGTCTTGGCCGCTGTTGCCGCCCCTGTAGCCACCGCTGTCTTGGCCGCTGTTGCCGCCGCTGTCTTGGCCGCCGTAACCGCCGCTGTCTTGGCCGCTGGCATCGCCGCATTAGCCGCCGCTGGCATCGCCGCGTTAGCCGCCGCTGGCATCGCTGCGTTAGCCGCCGCTGGCATCGCCGCTGTCTTGGCCGCTGTAGCCGCCGCTGCTGTTATCGCTGGCACCGCCGCAACGGCCGCCGCTGTCTCTGTTGCTGTCGCCGCTGTCGTTGCCGGGCGCTGTGCGGGCGGCGGGCCAGCTGCCGACCGCGGGGCCGGCGCTCGCGGCGACGCGCTGGCGACTGGGGCCGGCGCGATTCCTGAGGGCGCGCTCGTCTGGCGGGAAGGCGATCCCGGGCCGAGCTCCATGCCCACCGCGGCGCACAGCCGCATGCCGGCGGCCAGCAGGCGCTGGCGCTCGCTGAGCGGCTGCGCGGGCAGGCTGGGAAGCTCGGCGCCGTAGCGCTGCAGCGCCTCACTGAGGCGGCTGGCGCGCGACAGCTCGCCGGGGGGAGCCGGCTCGCTGCCCGCCGCGCGCGCCGGCGCCCGGGCCGCCTGCTGCGCATCCCGCTGCGCTCCGATCCGCCCGAGCACCCCGGCCAGCGCCAGCGCCGTCGCGGCAAGCCGCGGGGCGAGCGCCGCCTGCTCGGCGCGCAGCTCCTCCTCATCAAGCTGCGAAAACCCGCGCCCGCACAGCGACTCGATCGCCGCGCGCAGCGTCGCCAGCAGGGCCTGCGCAGACTCGGGGCGCCGCGCCGCGACCGCGCGTGACTCCGGCACTGAGGTAGGCGGCAGCACCCGAGCGTCCGACATGGACCCTTGCATAGCACGTCTGCCTACCCTCAGCCCACGCCCGCGGCGATTCGCCAAAAAGCCCTGCAAAAAACCGCTCTTCCGGCGAGCCCGAGCGCAGCGGCGCCGCCCCCTGGAGCTCGCTTGCGCGCTCGCTCCCGGGCCGGCAAGTCCGGCGGATCGGCGCGGCGGGCCGGGTCGCGGACCGGCGCCAGCGCGGCGGCAAGCCAAAAGGTGCCTTCAGCCGCAAGTCACGCCGCAAACTCGTGTAATATAAACCAGGCTGCCTATTTCTGGTCGCCAAGAGAGCTCGCCCTGGATGGAGACGGATCGGGAACGCGTCATCGGAATCGACATCGGCACCACCAACTCGTGCGTGGCGATCGTCGAGAGCGGCGTACCCATGATCATTCCAAGCAGCCAGGGCCAGGGCGTCGGCGGCCAGGGTAAGTCGCGCATCCCGTCGGTCATCGCGCTTACCGATCAGGGCAAGCGCCTGGTCGGGCACCTGGCCAAGCGGCAGGCCATCGTCAACGCCGAGCATACTGCCTACGCGCTCAAGCGGCTGCTCGGGCGCAAGTTCGGCAGCCAGGCGGTGCGCCAGGTCGTGGACATGGTCTCCTACCGCATCGTCGCCGGTCCGGGCGACGAGGTGCGGGTCACCCTGCACGGCGAGACCTTCCCGGTGCACGAGATGTACGCGGCGTTCCTGCAGGAGCTGCGCCGGGCCGCCGAGAGCTACCTGCACGAGCCGGTGACCAAGGCCGTGCTCACCGTCCCCGCCTACTTCTCCGACGGGCAGCGCCAGGCGCTCAAGGAAGCGGCGCGGCTGGCCGGGCTCGAGGTCATCCGCATCCTCCCCGAGCCGATCGCGGCGGCGATCGCCTACGGCATCGGCAGTGGCGAGATCAAGTCGCAGCGGGTCGCGGTCTACGATCTGGGCGGCGGCACCTTCGACTTCACCCTGCTCGAGCTGCGCGGCGGCGCCTTCGAGGTGCGCGCCACCGCCGGCGACACCTTCCTCGGGGGCGAGGACTTCGATCGCCGCCTGCTCGACTACCTGACCTTCGGCTTCGCCAAGGATCACAAGATCGATCTGCGCCAGGATCGCACGGCGCTGCAGCGGCTGCGCGACGCGGTCGAGAAGGCCAAGATCGATCTGTCGAGCGCCACCGAGACCACGCTCGAGGTGCCGTTCATCATCTCGACCGGCACCAGCGAGCCGCTGCACCTGCGGCGGCTGCTCACCCGCGCCAAGCTCGAGGAGCTGACCGAGGATCTGGTCGAGCGCACGCTGCAGATCTGCCGCAGCGCCCTGGCCGAGGTCGGCGTCGAGTGCCACGAGATCGAGACGGTGATCCTGGTCGGCGGCATGACCCGGACGCCGCGCGTCCAGCAGGCGGTCAGCGAGCTGTTCGGCCGCGCCCCGGTGAGCGGGCTCAATAACGAAGACGTGATCGCCATCGGCGCCGCGCTGCAGGGGGCGGCGCTGCTCACCGCGACGCCCAGCACGCCCGCCTACCAGACCTGCCCGCGCGCCCTGGGGCTGCTGGTGGCCGGCGGCCAGCAGTTCAACCTGGTGGAGCCCGGGGCGACCCTGCCCACCGAGAGCCGCTACGTGTTCACCACCACGCGCGACGATCAGACCGGGCTCAAGCTGCTGGTCGTCGAGGGCAAGGCGCCGCTGCCGAGCGAGCCGGAGCTGCCCGAGCAGAGCGAGCTCCTCGGCGAGTTCATCATCGATGGCCTGCGCCCGGCGCCGCGCGGCGAGATCGAGGTCGAGGTCAGCTTCGCGGTCGCCCAGAGCGGCCAGCTGACCATCACCGCGACCGACCTGGAGTCGGGCAAGCCGCGCCAGGTCGCCTACAGCCTGGCCTCGCCGCCCGCCCCGCGCGATCTGAAGCAGACGCCGGCCGCCGGGACCTACGCCCTGGAGCTGCAAAAAGACGACGAGTACTACCGCGCCCAGCAGCGCACCGAGCGGCTGATCGGCGAGATCCTGCAGCTTCTGCCGCGCGCCGAGCACGCGGTGGGCGGCAGCGAGCTCGGTCAGGACGCCATGCGGCGGGCGCGCGCCGCGGTCGAGCGGGCCAAGATCGCGATCATCCGCGGCGAGCCGGTGACCCTGCTGGACGCCCAGGAGGTGCTCGAGCGCACCGCGACGATGCTGCGCGGCGTCACCCAGGCCCTGCGCGCCAGCTGAGTCCGTCGCCAGCGAGCGGTGCCCCGGCGACCGTCAGACTGGATCGGGCCAGCTGTAGAGCGCGCCATTTGAGTCCGCCGCAAGCGAGCGGCGCCCCGGCGGTCGTCAGACTGGATCGGGCCAGCTGAAGAAGCCGGTCAGGGCGCGCGTCATCAGCTCGGGATCGGCGCTGCCGCCCAGCTCGCGCACCGAGTGCATGCTGAGCATGGGGTTGCCGACATCGACGGTGGGGATGCCGAGCAGGGTCGCCGTGATCGGGCCGATGGTGCTGCCGCACGGCAGATCGGTGCGGTGGGCGTAGTGCTGCACCGGCACCTCGGCGCGGCGGCAGAGCTCCTGGAACAGGGCGGCGGTACGGGCGCAGGTGGCGTAGCGCTGCTGGGCGTTGCTCTTTACCACCGGCCCGCCGTTGAGCACCGGGCGGTGGTGCGCCTCGTGGCGATCGAGGTAGTTGGGGTGCGCCGCGTGCGCCATGTCCGCCGAGACGCACAGCGAGCCGGCGATCGCCTGGTGGTAGCGCTCGCGATCGCCGCCGGTCGCCAGCACCAGCCGCTCCAGGATGGTGGGCAGGATGGGGGCCTGCGCCCCGTAGGCGCTGTTGCTGCCCACCTCCTCGTGGTCAAATAGCGCCAAAAGCGGCACCAGGCCCGCCTCGGGGTCCAGCTGCGCCGCCGCCCGTCCGAGCGCCAGCACTCCCGCGTGCGACATCGCCAGGTTGTCCAGGCGCGGGGCGAACACCAGCTCCTGCGCGAGCCCGGCGCGAGTCGCCGGCTGCGCGTCGTGCAGCATCAGCTCGGTGGTCAAGATCGCCGTCGGCTCGATCCCCAGCGCCTGCGCGCACAGCTCGTGCAACAGCCCGAGATCGCCCGCCGGCCGCTCGCGCCCGCGGTGGCCGTCCGGCCCGTGGCTGCCCGGCGCGCTGCCGGTCAGGCCGCTGCCGGTCAGGCCGCTGCCGGTCAGGCCGCTGCCGGTCAAGCCGCTGCCGGTCAAGCCGCTGCCGGTCAAGCCGCTGCCGGTCAAGCCAATGATCGGTGCCAGGTGCTCCTGGCGGTTGAGCAGCAGCCCCTTCTCGTTGACCTCGCGGTCCAAGTGAATGGCAAGCTGCGGCACCCGCAAGAGCGGCTGCGGCAGCCGCACAAGGCGCCGCACCAGGGCGCCGGCGCCATCCCGGTAGATGACCCGCCCGGCCAGCAGTAGATCGCGATCGAGCCACGAGTTGAGCAGGGCGCCGCCGTAGACCTCGACCCCGAGCTGCAAGTAGCCGGCCTTGTGATAGGGCGCCCGCGGCTTGAGGCGCAGGTTCGGACTGTCGGTGTGCGCCCCGACGATGCGGAAGCCGCGCAGGCCGGACCGCCGCCCCCCCCCGGGCCCCGCCGGCAGCGCGAAGGCGACGATCGCGCCATCGCCCACCGGCACAAAGTACCGCCCCGGCCCTAGCTCGGCCCACGACTCGGCCGGCTGGAGCTCGCGGAAGCCGCGGGCGGCAAGCCGCGCCGCGGCGCTCGCCACCGCGTGAAACGGGGTCGGCGAGGCATCAATAAAAGACAAAAGATCTGCGCACGTCTCAGGCTCGCTCATGGAGGCCGCCCCGGGCTCGGTCTGCGTCGACATATCCAGAATCATACGGTAAATCCGCAGCACCTGGCTGGGCAGGAACTTTGCGCCCCCTAAAAAAAAGTATTGACCCAGGATTCGGCTTAGATAGACTTCCTGGGCATCCGCGGGAGTAACTCAGTGGTAGAGTGCCACCTTGCCAAGGTGGACGTCGAGGGTTCAAGTCCCTTCTCCCGCTCTCTGAAGTAACCGCCAGCTGCTGAAGTTCTCGACGAAAAACGGCCAGCCCTCAAGGCTTGGCCGTTTTTGTTTTTGGCGGGCTTTTGTTCGCTTCCCAAGCCAAGGGGGCTGCGGGCAGCCAGGGCTCGCGCTGGGAGGAGGCGCCGCGCCGGCTTGTGGCGAGACGTAAGTACGGGTCAAGACGCCGCTTGTCAGACCCGGGTGTTATGAGTCAAATGTTCAGGTCAACCGCGGGCTCATCCGCATTTTTACCTGGGATTATCATGACTCGTGAAACCTCCCTCCTGGCTGGTCCTCCGTCGACGCTTACCTCGTTCTTCCTGTATCGCTGGGAAAACCCGGCGACTACCGCGGATTACCCATTCCTCGCGGTGGCGGCGGATCGGTCGGCGGTCTTGTCGCTCGGCAACTATGGGGTGGGCTTTGACTGGGGAGTTCCCGACGAGGCCGCCGCCTGGCTGGCCGCCGATTTCGGGCCCACCGGGGACCGCCTCGACCTCGATCTGGCGACGGTGCAGTACCTGCTGGACACGACGTTTGTCGGTGGCACCGAGTTTGGCCTGATGACCTTTGACCGGCGGCTGACGCCAAACGGCCTGCAGCTGTCGCTAGCCGACCAGGAGGCGACGGACCAGGGGCCCGAGTACCTCATCCAGGGCTTTGGCAGCTACCAGCGCTTCTACCGCGAGCGCGAAGCCGTCGGCCCGGTGGTGCTCAGCGAGCGCGCCATGCTGGATGTCTGCGTCTCGACCTTCGCCGAGCTGGCGGCGCAGTGCGGGCGCCGGATCGCCGAGCCGCCGCCGCCCCGCTACCGCCCTTCGGGCCCGCGCAAGCCGGCCAACTAAGAGTTAGGGGGCGGCCTGGCGCGCCTTGAGCCACGCCTCCACCTCCTCGGGGTGGAAGCCAAACGGGCCGGTCTTGCCCTTGTAGGCGATGGTCCCGTCGGCGTTGAGGATGTAGAAGCGCTCCGGCCAGCCGGCGTACAGGCGGTCGGCCGGGTTGTCGATGGCGTCAACGAGCAGCGGCAGCTCGTAGTGGTAGCGGCTGCGGAAGTCATTGGCGATCGCCACCCGCGCCGCCGTGGTGTGCGGCTGGCGGTAGCAGACGCTCTCGGTCTCGTTGGCGGTCATCTGCCACTCATCGGTCGGGTGGGCCTCCCGGATGTAGATGGTGAGAAAGTCGGCCTGCTCGCGATAGCGGCGATACAGCTCGTGCAGGCGCTCGACCGAGCGCCGGAACGGGGGTCAGGTGAAGCTGCCAAAGACCAGCACGAGCGGCCGCCCGTGCAGCTGCTCGCCAAGCTGCACCCGGCTCGCGCCGTCCAGGGCGACAAGCTCGACCCGGGGGGCGCGATCGCCCACCTTGAGCTCGCCCTCGCGCCGGGTGTCGTAGCGGGCGATGCCGATGAGGTTGCGCGGCCCGATGTAGGCCACGACGCTCCCCGCAGCCAAAAGCACGAGCAGACCCAGGCCGGCGAGTACCTGCTTTTTCGTCATCCCCAACCAATAACACAGGGCCGCGCCCCCCGGCTGGCCGGGCGGCGGAGCTTGCTGAGGACGACAAAGTGCGATATGAACGCGCACTCTATGGCTACTGAAAATCCTGCTTCCACCCCGCCGCCCGGGCCACCCCCGGCTACGGCTCTGGCTCCCTCGGGCAGCGAGCCCCCCTCGGCCATCCAGGTCCACCAGATCCACGAAGAGATGCGGTCGTCGTTCATGGACTACGCCATGAGCGTCATCATCGCGCGCGCCCTGCCCGACGCCCGCGACGGCCTAAAGCCGGTGCACCGCCGCATCCTCTACGCGATGCACGAGTCCAACAACGTCCACAACCGCCCCTATGTGAAGTGCGCGCGCGTGGTCGGTGAGGTGCTCGGCAAGTTCCACCCGCACGGCGATGCCTCGGTGTACGACGCCTTGGTCCGCCTGGCCCAGGACTGGAACATGCGCTACCCGCTGGTCGACGGCCAGGGCAACTTCGGCTCGATCGAGGGCGATCCCGCCGCCGCCTACCGCTACACCGAGTGCCGCCTGCAGAAGCTCGCCGCCGCGATGCTGGTCGACATCGACAAGGACACCGTCGATTTCGTCCCCAACTTCGACGACAAAGAGCGCGAGCCGACGGTGCTGCCGGCGATGCTGCCGAACCTTCTGACCAACGGCTCGTCGGGCATCGCGGTGGGCATGGCGACCAACATCCCGCCGCACAACATCGGCGAGGTGCTGGACGGCGCCCTGGCGCTGCTCAAAAATCCCAACCTGACCGTCGCTGAGCTGATGAAGTTCATCCCCGGTCCCGACTTCCCGACCGCCGCCTTCATCTACGGCCGCGCCGGCATCCGCGCCGCCTACGAGACCGGCCGCGGCCTGGTGGTGATGCGCGCCCGCACCGAGTTCGAGGAGATGAAGGGCAACCGCACCCAGATCGTGGTCACCGAGGTGCCCTACCAGGTGAACCCGAACCGGGTGATCGAGCGCCTGGCCGAGCTCGTCCACGAAAAGAAGATCGAAGGCATCAGCGACCTGCGCAACGAGTCCTCGCGCGAGGGCATGCGCCTGGTCATCGAGCTCAAGCGCGACGCAGTGCCGCAGGTGGTCTTAAACCACCTTTATGCGCAGACCAGCCTGCAGGTCAGCTTCGGCGTCATCATGCTGGCGATCGTCGACGGCCGGCCCAAGGTGCTAAACCTCCGCGACGCCCTGCTCTACTACCTGGATCACCGGCGGCAGGTGGTCACCCGGCGCAGCCTGTTCATGCTCCGCCAGGCGCGCGCCCGCCGCGAGATCGTCGAGGGCCTGGGCCTGGCGATCGATCAAATCGACCGCATCATCGCGATCATCCGCGCCGCCAAGGACCCCGGCGAGGCCAAAGACAGCCTGATGGCCGAGCCGCTGCGGGGCCTGGGCGAGTTCCTGCGCCGCGCCGGCCGCTCGGACAAGGAGATCGCCGCCCGCACCAAGAACGAGGTCAGCTACTTCACCGAGCCGCAGGCCAAGGCGATCCTCGAGATGCGGCTGCAGCGCCTGACCGGCCTTGAGCGCGACAAGCTCGCCCAGGAATACCGCGAGCTGTGCGCCACCATCGATCACCTGGAGGCGGTGCTGTCCGACGAAAACCTCCTGCGCGAGGTGATCGCCGGCGAGCTCACCGAGCTGCGCGGGCAGTTTATCGACAAGCGCCGCACCGAGATCCTCGAGCACGCCGGCGAGATCAGCATCGAGGAGCTGATCGCCGAAGAGTCGATGGTGGTGACGCTGTCGCGCGAGGGCTACGTGCGCCGGGTCTCGCTCGGCGAGTACCGGGCGCAGCACCGCGGCGGCCGCGGCGTCATCGGCGCCACGACCAAGGACGAAGACCTCATCAACAAGCTGTTCATCGCCAGCACCCACGACCACGTGCTGATGTTCACAAGCTCGGGCCGCGTCTACAGCAAGCGCGTGTTCGACCTGCCCGAGGCGGCGTCGCGGTCGTCCAAGGGCAAGGCGCTGGTCAACTTCCTCGAGCTGCAGCCCGGCGAGCGGGTCATCGAGATGCTGCCGCTGCCGACCTTCGACGCCGGCAAGTTCGTCTTTTTGGCGACCCAGAACGGCGTCGTCAAGAAGACCGAGCTCGACGCCTTCTCGGCGATCCGCTCGACCGGCATCATCGCCATCGACATCGATGAGGGCGACACCCTGGTCGGAGCGCGCCTGACCGACGGCAAGAGCGACATCGCCCTGTGCACCCTGCACGGCTGGGTGGCGCGCTTCCGCGAGGAGAAGGTCCGCGCCATGGGCCGCACCGCGCGCGGCATCCGCGGCATCAAGCTGCGCGAGGACGACAAGGTCGTGGCGCTGCGCGTGCTCGACCGCGACCTGCCCACGACGCTGCTCACCGTGTGCGAGCGCGGCTACGGCAAGCGCACCCCGACCACCGACTACCCGGTCAAGGGCCGCGGCGGCAAGGGCGTCATCACCATCAAGACCAACGAGCGCAACGGCAACGTGGTCGGCGTCCTGGTGGTCATCGACTCCGACGAGCTGATGCTGGTCACCGACACCGGGCGGGTCATCCGCATCCGGGTGCGCGACATCCCGAGCCGCGGCCGCAACACCCAAGGGGTGCGCCTCATCCGGCTCGATGTCGCCGAGGGCGAGCGGGTGGTCGCGGTCGAGGCGTTCTCGGATCTCGGCGGTCCCGAAGGCAGCGACAGCGGCGAGACCGGCGAGCCGACGACCAGCACCGTCGAGGTCCTGGACGACGAGCCGGAGACCGATGTCGACCTCGATGACGAGGAAGATGACGGCGATGAGGAGGACGCGGGCTAAATGGCCGCCGCGGGCATCGAGCCGCCCGGCGCTGCGAGCCCCCCGGACGCGGCCCGCCCGTCCGCCGCGCCGCCGCCCGGGTCGGCGATCCGCGGCCCGCTGTCGATCGCCGAGATCTACCGGCGGAGCCTCAAGCCCAAGGATCTCCGCTTCAACAACTGGGTGTGCCGGCCGCTGGCCGCGGTGTTCGTCTATGTGCTGCGGCCGACGCCGGTAACCCCCAACCAGGTCACCTTCCTGTCGCTGCTGGTGTCGCTGCTGTCGGCGGCGACGCTGCTCTTGTGGCGGGACCGCATCGGGCTCGGCGTGGCGGCGGCGCTGGTCTACCTGGCGTTCGTGCTCGACTGCGTGGATGGCCAGCTGGCGCGCATCACCGGCAAGACCAGCGAGGTCGGCTCGTACCTGGATTTCCTCGTCGATGAGATCAAGGCGGTGACGCTGATCGCGGCGATCGGCGGGCGGCTCGCCTGGGACGGCGCGCCGGCGCTCGGGCTGGCCATGGATGGGACGGTCTTCTGGCTCGCCGCTGCGCTGCTCGGGGTCACCGTGGCAGCCAGCGGCATGGCGCTGACCACCTTCATGCGCCGCCCCGAGTACTTCGAGGCGACCACCGGCCAGAAGGCGGTGCGGGTGGCCGGCTTTACCCGCTTTGAGGAGCCCAAGCCCGCGGCGCCGCCGTCGCTCGTGCGCACCATCGTCCGGCTGCCGCTGCGCCTTTTGGAAGAGACCGGCAAGCTGGTGCTGCACTACCCGGCGTGGTTCTACGTGCCGGCGCTGCTCGGGCGCATCGAGTGGTTCTTCGTGCCGTACGTGCTGGCGCACGCGATGTACCTTGGGCGCTCGGCGCTGGTCGTGCTGATCAAGCTGGGGCGCTAGGCGATGCTCGACCGCCGCACGGCGCTCGCCCTGCTCGGGGCCTCGCTCGGGACCGCGCTGGATGCTCCAGGCGGGCGGCGCGGCTGGCCGCGACGGGCGGAGGCGCAGCCGCCAGCGCCAGCACAGGTGCAGCCGTCGATGGAGACCGGGGTGCCGTCAAAGGGGTCGGCCGCTACGCCCGCTCCGTCCGGCCCGCCGCCGCTGCAGCGCGGGATGGCGCTCGGGCTGTTCCACGAAGATCCGCTGTGGTCGTACGCCGGCCTGCTGCGGGAGATCAAGGAGCTCGGCACCACCCACGTCTCGCTCACCCTGCCCTACTACCAGGAGCACGGCGGCAGCACGGCGATCTACACCCACCCGCGGTTCTCGGCCCCGGATCAGACGATCGTGCGCACGGTGCGGGCGGCGCACGCGCTGGGCCTGTCGGTGATGCTCTTCCCCATCGTCCGCCTGGCGAGCCCGCGCAGCTTCAGCGAGTGGCGCGGCACGCTCAAGCCGCAGGAGCCGGCGACGTGGTGGCAGAGCTACGAGCGGCTGCTCGTGCACGTGGCCGAGCTTGGCGCCCGGGAGAAGGTCGCGCTGCTGTGCGTCGGCAGCGAGCTGTCAACGCTCGATCAGGCGGCAGAGCGGCCGCGCTGGCAGGCGCTGCTCGGCGCCATCCGCAAGGTCTACCGCGGCCTGCTGACCTACTCGGGCAACTGGGATCACTACCAGCAGGTGGGCATCTACGACCTGTGCGACCTGCCCGGCCTGTGCGCCTACTTTCCCCTGGCCGGCCGCGCCGATCCCGCCCCCGCGCCGCTGACCAAGCTGACCGCCGCCTGGCAGAAGCGGCGCGACGAGCTTGTCGCCTTCTCCGCGTCCCTGGGCAAGCCGCTCTTGCTCACCGAGGTCGGCTACCTCAGCCAGCGCGGCGCCGCGGCGTTCCCCTGGGAAGAGGGAGCCCAGGGGCCGGTCGATCTGGAGGAGCAGCGCCGCTGCTACCAGGCCTTCGCCGCCACCTGGGCCGGCTGTCCCGCGCTGCGCGGCGTCTACTTCTGGAACTACTACGGCTGGGGCGGCCGCGTCTCGCGCGGCTACACCCCGCGCCACAAGCCGGCCGCCGAAGAAATCGAGCGCTACTTCCTCGGCGAAGCGGCGCGCCCTGCCCGCTAAGTCCAGCCCCAGCAAGCTCGTTAGCACCGCTGCGCCGGGGAGGACTTGCTCCGTCCGGCGCAGCTCGCGGCGCTCAGCCAGCCCTCATCCCCCGCAGGCCCTCCTCTGCTCCGCTGTGGGTTCCTACTTGCGGGGGAACTGCCCGAGCGGCGCGCCCTAAATACAGCCTACTCTTTGGCTCCTGGATGCTTGGCCGGTGGCGAAGCCGCCGTCATGCGGCGCTGCAGGGTGCCGAGCAGATCGACTCCGGTGGCCGCCCGCACCTGCTCGTTGGTGGTGACCAGGGCCGGGCCGATCTGCGAGGCGCCGCCGCTGCCGCCCGCCGCTTGGCTTAGCACGGTGAGCCGATCGATGCGCAGCGCCTTCATGGTGCTGGTCAGCTGCTCGAACACCGGCAGCAGCTTCTGCAGCAGCAGCGACTCGCGGGCAAAGCTGCCGCCCGCCTGGTACGCAGTGGCCAGGCTGGTGAGCGCCGCCGCCGCCGCCCGCCCCTGGGACGCCACCGTCGCCGCCTGCGCCTTGGCGCTCGCCTCGGACTGCGCCTTGTTGGCGCTTGCCGGCGCGACCACGTCGGCCTCCAGCCGGCGCCGCACCTGCTCGCCGCGCGCCTCCCACGCCTTGAGCTGCGCCGAGGCCTCGGACACCTGCGCCTTGACGACGCCGCGCACCTCGGCGATGACCGCCTCGCGCTTGGTCTTGGCCTCGATGATGCGGCGCTCGTTTTCTTTCTGCGCGACCTGCATCTCGGCCTCGATCTTGGCGATCTCGGCCTGCATCTGGTTGTGCGCCTTCTGCACCAGCGCGCTGGCGTACGCCTTGACCTCGGCGATCTTGGCGTTGCGGTTGGCCATCGCGCCGCGCACCCGGCCCACCGAGGTCAGGTAGCCGACGTCATCGCTGATGTTCTGGATCTGCAGGTTGTCCAGGACCAGGCCGAGGCGCTGCAGGTCCTTGTCGGCCTCCTCGATGAGCTTCTGCTGGAAGGTCTGCTTCTTCTGGTTGATGTCCTCGGGCGTCATCTCGGCGATGACCCCGCGCAGGTTGCCTTCCAGGGTGTCCTTGGCGACGCGCATGATGCCCTCGCGCGGGTAGCCGAGGAACCGCTCGATGGCGTTGTGGAGCAGCGGCTCTTCGCTGGGGATCTTGATGTTGGCGACGGCGTGGACCTTCAGCGGAATGCCGCCGCGCGAAAAGGCGTTGGTCACCGACAGCTCGATCGCCATGTTGGTGAGGGTCATGCGGTCCACGGTCTCGATGAGCGGTATGCGCAGGGCGCGGCCGCCGCGCACCAGGCGAAACCCGACCTCGGTGCGCCCGTCGGCGCCGGGGCTCTGCAGCCTGCGCAGCCGACCCGAGAAGATCAGCACCTCGCTCGGCGGGCAGACGTAGGTGTTGCGCAGGATGGTGGTGAGCAGGAAAAACCCCGCCGCGGCCAGCGCCGCGAGGATGATGGTGATCCCGAGCGCGCTCATCGCGAGCCTCCTTCGGCGGCCGCCGGCTGGGCGAGCATGGTGCGGATATCGACTCCGGTGAGATCCTTAAGGGTTGCCAGCACCTCGGTGACGATCGCCGGGTAGCTTGCCGCCACGGTGGGCAGGGCGCGGCCGTCGCCATTATCGATCACATGGATCTCGCGCACCGACAGCCCGTTGACCTTGGCCGCGACCTGGCCGACCAGCTGATCGAGCTGCGACAGCACAAACAGCTCGCGCGCCTGCGGGCCGGCCGCCGCGAGCGCCTGCGCCAGCACCTGCATCGCCTCGGCCGCCGCCGCTCCCTGCTCGCGCCGCAGCGCCGCGTCGCCCTCGGCGAGCAGCAGCGCCGCCTGCCGCTGCGCCTCGGCCGGCAGGATCACCTCGGCGAACAGGCGCCGCTGCTCCAGCTCCTTGCGCAGGCTCTGCAGCTCCTGCTCGGCCTCGGCGCGCGCCTGCTCGGCGGCGGCCACCGCCTCGCGCTCGATGGCCTGGGCGTTGCCCTCCAGCTGGCCGACGAGCTGCCGCAGCTGGTTGCGCCGCTGGACGACGCCGATCTCGGCCTCCTTGGCCGCCACCTCGGCCAGCTGCCGCGCCCCCGCCTCCTCCTGCAGGATCTCCTGGTTGGCCTGGTTCTCGGCGTTCTCGGCGTCGCGCACCGCGTTGGCGATCTGGGCGCGGCCGAGGTTTATAAGGTACTTGGCCTCATCCTCGACGCGCTGGATCTTCAGGGTGTCCAGGTGCAGCCCGAGCTTGGAGAAGATCTGGTTACTTACCTCAAGCAGCTGGTTGGCAAACTCGATGCGGTCCTGGTTGACCTGCTCGGGGGTGAGCTGCGAGATGACGTCGCGCAGCGAGCCCTCCAGGGTCTGCTTGGCGGTCTGCCAGATGCTCTCGCGCGGCAGGTTGAGGAAGCGCTCGACGGCGTTATAGACGTAGCGCGGGTCGCTGGAGATCTTCACGTTGGCGATCGCGTGCACATCGAGCGGAATGCCGCCGTTGGACAGGACCTTGGCCAGGTTGAGCTCGATGGGGATGACCCGCAGGTCCATGCGATTGACCGCCTGCAGGAACGGCAGCCGGAAGTGGGTGCCGGCCAGCACGACGGTGAAGTCGACGCTCTCGCCGCTCGGCAGGCGGTGGCGCTTGCCGGAGACGACCAGGAGCTCGTTGGGCCGGCAGATGTAAAGAAAGCTCCGGATCAGAGACACAAGGACGAGCAGCGCCACCGCGAACACCGCCGCCAGGCCGATGATCGTAATGCCGGTATCGCTGTTCAGGAGCTGCTCCGGCGCAGGCTCCCTGTCGCCGATCAGCGCGAGTCCGGCCATACCGAGCAGAGCCAAGACAGACATCTGGTTATCCTTTGATTAGGGAAGAGGGGTGTCGCAGCGCAGGGGGCACTGGCCCCCCCGCCCCGGCGCCCGCGGCAGATGACGATGCAGATGCAGATACAGATGCGGATGCGGCGACCGGTGCCGCGGCCGACTCGACCGCGGCGGCTGTCGCTGGTTCCTGCTGGGCGGCGGGCGCCGGCGGCGCGTCCTCGCGCAGCACCTCGGCGACGCCGTCGCGCACATCGAGGATGCTCACCCGGGCCGCCGCGGGCAGGGCGCCGCCGTCGCTGGCGCGGGCGAGCAGATCGAGCAGCTGGCCGCGCGCGGTCAGCCGGATCTTGCCCGTGCCGCCCGGCTCGGCGGGGATCAGCACCTGGGCGCTGCTGCCGACCAGGCGCTCATGGCTGGTGGTGCCGCTGTCTGCGCCCTTGAGCACCCGCCGCAGCACCGCGCGGGCGCCGAGCGCCGTGCTCAGGCCCACCCCGAGCGCCCAGCCGCCGGCCAGCGGCTCGGGCAGGTGCGCCACCGTGCGCAGCAGCAGTCCGGTGAGGCCGCCAAACGCCAACAGGTATGTCCACAGCTGCACCGAGAGCAGCCAGCCGAGCGCCACCCCCAGACCCGCCGGGTGCCCCGCCGCCGCGTCCGCCGGGTGGCTGTGGCTCGCTCCCGCGCTATCGGTGCCGGCCGCATCGTGCGCCGCACCGACCAGCGGGTCGGCGTCACCGACCGCGCTATTATCGTGGTGGGCGCCGCCGACAAGCGACACCAGCACCAGCAGGCACCCCGCCACCGCGGCGAAGAGGTAAACGAAAAACACTGCGTCGATTCTCCTTCGGCGCGGTCGGGCCTGTCAATCACTGGCGCTGCCGTCCCACCGCCTCGCCGTGGCCCCTCCCTTTGGCCTGCACTCATCGCGCCGCGACTTTCGCCGCGCCTTGGGCGCGCTGGTATGCTGCGGGCATGTTGGCGCTTGTCTCGCGGTGGCAGCGCTTCTGGGCGCGCCGCCGGCTCCCTGCCCCGCGGCGGTTTCGCTACGAGCGCTTTGGTGGCATCGTGCAGCTGCGCTGGCCGCAGGCGCTGGTCTTTATCGATCGCGACCGCGCCCGTCACCTGGGCCACACCGCGCCGCCGCCCGGCCTGTGGCCCGAAGCCGAGACGACCGACGCGGCCGGCGGCCGACTCGCGGCGCAGTATGAGGTTCCGGATGAAGCGACCGGGCCGCTGAGCGCGCCGCTCGAGGCCCACCTGCAGCTCACCAACCGCTGCTCGGCCGGCTGCCGCGGCTGCTACACCGGCGCCACCCCCGAGGGCGGCCCGCGCGAGTGGGGGCTCTTCGAGTGGCAGCGCGCCCTCTCCGAGCTCGCCGCCGCCGGCGTCTTCCACGTCGCCCTGGGCGGCGGCGAGTCGGCCGAGCTGCCGTGGCTCGGCGACCTTTTGCACTACGCCCGCGCCCAGGGCTTGGTGCCCAACCTCACCACCTCCGGGCTCTACGACGACGCGGTGCTGCGCCGCCTGTGCGACTGGGCGGCGCAGGGCCTGTTTGGCCAGATCAACGTCTCGCTCGACGGCATCGGCGACGACTACGCCGCGGTGCGCGGCTTTGACGGCTTTGCCCGCGCCGATCGGGCGCTGATCGCCCTGCGCGCGGTGCAGCACAACGTCGGCATCAACTGCGTCGTCACCCGGCGCAGCTTCCCCGGCCTGCCCGCCCTGTTCGCCCACGCCCGCCGCCGCCGCCTGCGCGAGGTCGAGCTCCTGCGCTTCAAGCCCGCCGGCCGCGGCGCCCGCCGCGACACCTACGACGAGCTGCGCTGCACCGACGCCCAGCACCGTGCCCTTTTGCCCACCCTGCTGCAGCTGTCGCGCCGCCACCGCGTGCGCGTGCGCGTCGACTGCTCGTTTACCCCCATGCTCGCCCACCACCAGCCGCCGCCCGAGCTGTTGCGCTTCCTGGCCGTCTACGGCTGCGCCGGCGGCGACCTGCTCATCGCCGCCCGCGCCGCGGGGCAGCTGGCCGCCTGCAGCTTCGCCCCCTCGGTGCAGCCGAGCGCCGCCGAGCTGCGCACCTACTGGCAGGACCCCGCCGCCTTCGCCCCCTTCCGCAGCTGGCCCCAGGCCCAAGAGCCCTGCAAGGGCTGCCAGTACCTGAGCCTGTGCCGCGGCGGCTGTCGCGTCGTCTCGGCCCATGTGAGCGGCGATGCCCGCGACCCGGATCCTGAGTGTCCCCGCGTCCTTGACTACCGCGCTGCCCAGTCGAGCGCAAATCAGGTAAATAATGGGCTAGATTCACGCGCGCCGGCCGTCCCCGGCAGCCCGGCCGAAGTCTCCGCCACGCCGACAGGGGAGCTTGACCTTATGACGCAGCGCGCCAAACGGCATCTAAAGGTGCTAGGGTAGACCGCCAAATGCGGGATAGCTTTGGCCCCGTGCGGGCCATCTTCATCGTCTCGGACGCCACCGGCGAGACCGCCGAAAAAGTAGTACGCGCCGCGCTGCTCCAGTTCGAGCAGTACGCCCACGGCATCGAGCTGCAGGTCTTCCCCCACCTGCGCCACGAGCACGACGTCGACTCGGTCATCGCCGAGGCGCGCGCCGCCCAGGCGCTGGTCGTCTCGACCCTGGTGCTAGCCGGCGAGCGCGACCTCTTGCGCCGCAAGTGCCAGGAGGGCGGCGTCCAGTGCGTCGACCTCATCGGCACCCTGCTGGCCACCCTGGCCACCTTCTTCGGCGTCGAGCCACGCGGCGTCCCCGGCCTCATGCACGCGGTCAGCGACAGCTACTACCAGCGCATGGAAGCCATCGAGTTCACCGTGCACAGCGACGACGGCCGCAACCCCGAGGTGCTGATTCGGGCCGACATCGTGCTGTGCGGCGTCAGCCGCACCTCCAAGACTCCCCTTTCGATTTATCTGGCGCAGAAGGGCTACCGCGTCGCCAACGTCCCCCTGGTCCTCGACCTCCCGCCTCCCAGCGAGCTCTACGAGGTCCCCCCCGAGCGCGTCTTCGCCCTGACCATCCAGCCCGACGCCCTCTTGCAGATCCGCCGCGAGCGCCTCGCCCGCATGCGCATGACCCCCGACACCAGCTACGGCCAGCGCGACTACATCCTGCGCGAGATCTACGCCGCCCGCGACCTGTACGCCCGCCACCCCGAGTGGCCGGTCATCGACATTACCGGCAAAGCGATCGAAGAGACCGCCGCCGACATCCTCCGCCTCTACCACCAGCGCGCCGGAACCCTCGCCCGCCTCCGCTCCCCCGCCGACTCCGTCTAGAAAGCGTCACCCCATCCCTTCCTTCGGGAGCCACGGGCGTGGGCCGACCGGAGCTGCTTTTTTGTCCGCGCCAGCGGGCAAAAAAGTAGCTCCGGGTAGGGGGACCCACGCCGCCGCATACAGCTGCAGGTGACCCTTCTCGGCTGACGCACCGAGCCAAAACGGGCCGCCCGAGCGACCCCAGGACTGCTTTTCGGTGGAAGTACCAGTGGGAATATCGGTGGGAGCAAAAGACGGGCCGCACGCGGCGGCCCCCAGCAGGCGGAAGACTACTTGTCGGCCAAGGCGGCCTTGATCAGCGCCTCGAAGTTCTCATACGGGTAGGCGCCGGCCAGCTTGCGCCCGTTGATGAAGAAGGTCGGCGTCCCCATGCCGCCACCCGGCAGCCCGCTGCCGTACTGGACGTCCGCCTGCACCGCGCTCTTATAGCGGCTGCCGTCGAGGTCCGCCTTGAACCGCGGCAGATCCAGCCCGATCTCCGCCGCGTAGCGCTCCAGCGATGCCCGGTCGAGCGCCCGCTGGTTCTCGAACATCTTGTCGTGCATCTCCCAGAACTTGCCCTGCGCGTTGGCCGCCAGCGCCGCCTCGGCGGCCAGCGGCGCGTCCTGGTGGAACGGCAGCGGGAAGTTGCGCCACACGATGCGCACCTTGCCGGCGAAGTTCTCCTTGATCTTCTTGATCGTCGGCAGCACCCGCGAGCAGAACGGGCACTGGAAGTCCGAGAACTCGACGATGGTGACCGGCGCGTTGGCCGAGCCCCAGCTCGGGCCGTTGCCCGGATCGACCTTGTAGACCGTCTTGTCCTCGGCCTCGCCGCCGCCCTTGGCCGCCGGCGGCGGGGTCGCCTGCTCCTTGGCCCCCTTCATGATCTCGTCGTAGATCGCCTTCAGGGGAATCCGCTTGTGCTTCTCCATCGCGTCGACCTCGGCCAGCGCCGCGTCGATCTTGGCCTTGAACGCCTCGAACGGCTGCGCCCCCGACAGGCTCTTGCCGTTGATGAAGAACGCCGGCGTGCCGTTGGCGCCGATCTTGTTGCCCTCGGCCAGCTCCTCGTCGACCTTGGCCTTGAACTTGCCGGAGTCCAGCGCCTCGCGGAACTTGTGCATGTTCAGGCCCAGCTCCTGCGCGTACTTCTCCAGGTCCTCGCGCTTGAGCGCCTGCTGGTTCTTGAACAGGATGTCGTGCATCTGCCAGAACTTGCCCTGCTCCTTGGCCGCCAGCGACGCCTCGGCCGCCAGGTGCGCCTTGTCGTGGAACGGCAGCGGCAGCTGCTTGAAGGCGACCCGCACCTCCTTGGGGTAGGTCTTCATGATCTGGTCGATGGTCGGCTCGACCCGCGAGCAGAACGGGCACTGGAAGTCCGACCACATGACGATGGTGACCTTGCTCTCCTTGGGGCCCTTGACCGGGGCGTCGCCGATGAGCGCCTTGTACACCACGTTGTCCTGCGCCTCGGCCGCGGCCGGCGCCGGCTTGGGCGGCTCGGGCGCCTTGTCCTGGCCCTCGCGGGTCAGCGCCTCGTACACGTCGTCGAGCGCGACGCCGCTATTGAGCTTGGCGGTGGCGAGGTCGATCTCGTTCTTGACGATCTTCTCAAAGTTCTCGTAGGGCTGGGCGCCGCGCACCGGCTTGCCGTTGACAAAGAAGCTCGGGGTGCCGTGGGCGCCGAACTTGGCCGCCTCGGCGGCGTCGGCCGAGATCTTCTGCTTGAACTTGCCGCTGTCGAGCGCGCCCTTGAACTGGTCCATGTTCAGGCCCAGGTCCTGGGCGTACTTCTCCAGGTCCTCGCGCTTTAAGGCCTGCTGGTTCTCGAACATCTTGTCGTGCATCTCCCAGAACTTGCCCTGCTCGCCGGCCGCCGAGGCCGCCTCGGCCGCCAGCTGCGCCTTGTCGTGGAACGGCAGCGGGTTGTGCTTGAAGGCGATGCGCACGTCGCTGCCGAACGTCTCGGTCAGCTTCTTCAGGGTCGGCACCACGCGCGAGCAGTACGGGCACTGGAAGTCCGAGTACTCGATGATCGTGACCTTGGCGGCGCGCGGCCCCTTCACCGCCGCCTCGCCCACCGGCACCTTGTAGACCAGCTTCGGATCGGGCAGCTGGAACTGCGGCTGGCGCTGCGGCGCCTGGGCGTCGGCGGCCTTGTCCTTGGCGTTCTGGATGATGCTCGCGTAGAGCTGATCCGGCCGCACCCCGCCCTTGAGCAGCCGCTCGGCGGTGCCGAGCTCCTCATCGATGATCTTCTGGAAGTTCTCAAACGGCTGCGCGCCGGCGAGCTTGCGGCCGTTGATGAAAAAGTGCGGCGTGCCGTTGGCCCCGAACTTCGCCGCCTCGGCCTTGTCGGCCTCGATCTGGGCGTCGTACTTGGCCTTGTTCTGGCCAAGGTCGTTTTTGAACTTGCTCACGTCCAGGCCCACCTGCTGGGCGAACTCGGCGAAGTGCTGCTCGTCGAGCTTGTCCTGGTTCTCGAACAGCTTGGCGTGGAACGCCCAGAACTTCTCGACGCCCTGCTCCTGCGCCGCCATCGCCGCGCGGGCCGCCGGCGCCGCGTTGGGGTGGAACGGCAGCGGGCTGTGCTTGAACGCCACCCGCACATCCTTGCCGTAGGTGTGCTTGACCTTCTCGATCGTCGGCTCGACCCGCGAGCAGAACGGGCACTGGTAGTCGGAGAACTCGATGATCGTCACCTTGGCCGAAGCCGAGCCGGTGACCGGAGCCTTGCCAACGGTGACCTTGTAGCGCTCGACGCTCGGATCGACGGCGGCAGACTTGACGGGCCCCCCGCTGTCCGAAGGGTGATCCGAAATCGTCGCCTTGCCGATGAAGAAGCCGACGATCAGGGCACCCAGGGTGCCCAAAATGGCGGTTGTTTTGTTCATGCACAAACCTCGTTTACAGGATCTTGGTCGCCGATCATGGTGGCCGTCACAGGGCCGTCATGGTGAATCGTAGCTGGGGACTTGGGTGAGCCAAGGCCCAGGTCTTTAGTTTGGGACAGCGGCGCTGTGCAGCTTACACGATGAAAGAGGCAAGCGGCGTAGCATCGTTTGCGCGGGTCGCCTGGAGGCGCGGGACCCGGACGGCGCCCGGACAGCGGTAGTGGCCCGACGGCCAAATGAACCAAACCCAGCAAGCGCCATGCCCGCAAGCATACTGACCTAATATAGATTTGCAAGACGCGCTCGCGCGCCCGGCCCAGGCACGCTGCCCCCAGGGCCTTCCCTGAGACCGGACAGGGACCGCAGCTGAAGTCCTCTTGGAGACCCGCCCCTACATTGGAGTCGCTGATGCCCATCACCTCGCCCAACCTCAAGCTGAGCTCGCCGAACGCCACCGCGCTGTCCGGCCCGCGTCCCTACAACCCGCTGCCCGCGGCCGATATTCCCGCCCGCGGCCGGGCCCGCGCAACCAGCCGGTCGGCGGTGCGGTCGCTGGCGCTGGCCGGCGCCGCCCTGGCGGCTGTCGCAGCCGGCGCCGCAGTCGCTGCATGGCCGCAGCCGGCGCAGGCGTTCTGCGGCTTCTTTGTCTCGGGAGCCGACGCGCAGCTTTACAATAACGCCTCGCAGGTCGCGCTGTTGCGGAACGGCTAGCTCAATTACGACGCGCGCGCCGCTCGCCGCCCCCGCCTCGCCGTCGGGCGGGCTGGACGCCGCGGCTCAGGCCGGCAGGTGGCAGACTGCTTCAATGTTGTTGCCGTCCAGATCCAGCACGAACGCGCCGTAATAGTCGGGGTGATAGTGCGGTCGCAGCCCGGGCGCCCCGTAGTCGGTGCCGCCGGCGGCGAGCCCCGCGGCGTGAAAGGCGTGCACCAGGGCCCGCGACTCGACGGTAAAGGCGACGTGGATCGGGCTCGCCGAGGGCTGGTGGGCGGCGGTCCAGAAGCTCTGGCCGCGCTCGCCGATCCAGAACTGCGGGCGGGTGTAGCCGTAGCCGGCGATCCGGTTCGGCCCCGGGTACTGGCCGGGGAGCAGCGTCATCAGGCGGCGGATGCCGACGGCGCCCAGGCAGCGGTCGAAGAAGGCGATGCTGCGATCAAAGTCGATGATGGTAAGGCCCAGGTGATCAAGCATGGGCGATACTTACCGCGCCGCCGGCGGGCAACTCAATCTCTTGCTGCAGTCGGCGGCGGCGGCGCGGCAGCGGCCGGCGGGCTGTAGGGGCAGGAAGGGAACGCGTCGGCCGTGCGCTTGCCGAAGGGCAACCACACGGTGATGACCATGTCGAACAACTACCAGGGTCCGCCCGAGGACTTCGCCATGGTGGTGCCGGTGCCGGTGGTGCTCAAGAAGGAGCAGGTCAAGACCCTGGCCGCCGACGTGTTCCGGCACATCGACCAGCTGTCGGCGCCGCGCCTGGTGGAGTACTGGGAGCAGGATCCGTGCAATCCCTACTCTGGGGTCGAGTACGAAAAGAGCCGCCGGAGCGCAGACGGCGCCCCCGGCAGCGGCGGCGGCCCCGCCAAGGGCGGCCACGGCGTCACCGTCGAGGCGCAGTTCGACGTGGGCGAGTACCAGATCGTCATCCTGTCGGCGCGCGACTCCAGCGGACTCGATCGCTGGCTGCGCGACAACAAGTACAAGATCCCCAAAGGGGCGGACGCTGCTCTGGCTCCCTATGTGCGCGATCAGATGAAGTTCTTTGTCGCCAAGGTGGACATCAAGAAGGTCCGCCGGGACGCCCACGGGCTGGTGGTGCTGTCGCCGCTGCGCTTTGGCTTCGACGCCGCCGAGCTGCGGCTGCCGGTGCGCCTGGGCCTGCTCAACGCCGAGTCCAAGCAGGACCTGCTCATCTACCTGCTCAGCCCCAACGATCGCTTCGAAGCCGCCAACTATCCCAACGTGTTTATTCCCACCAACCTCGAGGTCGCCGACGCGGTGCGCGCCAGCTTCCCGGCGTTTTACGCCGAGCTCTTTGATGAGACGCTGCGCCGCCAAAACGGCCGCGCCGTCGTCACCGAGTATGCCTGGCAGACCTCGGGGTGCGATCCGTGTCCGACGCCGCCGCTCACCGACAGCGACCTGTACACGCTCGGCGATGAGCAGATCTTCCCCGGGTCCGGCGCGGCGGGGGCCGCAGCGGGGCTGAGCAAGGGGCCGGGGGGCTATTTCGGCAGCGGCAGCTCGTGGGTACTGACCCGCCTGCATACCCGCTACGATCGGCAGACCCTCAGCGAAGATCTGCTGTTCCGCACCGCCAAGCCCGCGGTGGGCGGCCGGGCCAACTTTCGCGGCGGCCTGGGCGACCAGGGAGGACTCATTGAGGCCGCGGGTCAAAACAACTTCCAGGGCCGCTACATCATCCGCCACTACGAAGGATGCGCGTCCATCCGACGGGCGCGCAGCGGCGGCGCGCGTCCCGGGGGGAATGCGGATCGATTGCCCGCTCCGTCCTGGGGCGGCGGCGCGGTCTAGCGGCCAGCGGGCGGCGCCCGGTGCCCGAGGTCGCGCAAGGGAACCGGCCCCGCCAGGCGCTCGCCGCCTTTGCTGCGGGTCAGCCGCTGCGCCGGATAGATGCTGCGGTGCCCGGACAGAATATAGGCGAGCACGCAGACGATGACTACGTGCGGGAAGATGCTCGCGCCGAGAAGCTCCATCGCCATGATCGACAGCGCCAGCGGCGTATTGGCGGCGCTGGCGAACACCGCCGCCAGCCCCACCCCCGCCCCGAGCTCGATGGGCAGCCCGCCGAGCCGCGCCAGCACACTGCCGAGCGTCGCGCCGACAAAAAATAGCGGCGTGACCTCACCGCCGAGGAAGCCGGCGCCGAGCGTCACCGCGGTAAACAGCAGCTTGGCGGCGAAGGCATACCCCGGCAGCTGCGGGTCGGTGAACGCACGGACGATCATCGGCACCCCAAGCCCCAGATAGTCGCTGCTGCCCATAAGCTTCCACAGCAGCACGACCGTCACCCCGCCGAGCGCCATGCGCCACGGCAGCCGCCGCACCCGCTTTTCTCCCTGCTTCTTCAAAAAGTGAAGCAGCTCGATGAAGCTCGTCGTGACCGCCGCCACCGCCACCGCGAAGCCGACCCACTTGACCAGCAGCAGCGGCGTCAGCGCCACCGCCGGCGCCGACGGGTAGTGGGTGTGGACGATGCCCCAGGCGCGGGTCGTGAGGTCGCCGACCAGCGAGGCGCAGAGCGCCGGCAGCAGCGCCTCATACTCCAGCTGGCCGAGCACGATGAACTCCAGGCCGAACACCGCGCCGGCGATAGGGGTGCCGAACACCGAGCCAAACCCCCCCGCCACCCCCGCGGCCAGCAGCTGCCGCCGCACCTGCCGCGGCAGACCCAGGCGGTGCGACAGGGCATCAGCCAGGCTCGCGCCGATCTGCACCGCCGTTCCCTCGCGCCCGGCGCTGCCGCCAAACAGGTGGGTGAGCACGGTGCCGACAAGCACCATCGGCGCCATGCGCAGCGGCAGCTCGGGTCCGTCGTCGTGGATGGTGTCGATGATCAGGTTGCTGCCGGCCTTGATGGGCTGCCCGAAGCGCTCGTA
Source organism: Polyangia bacterium (assembly GCA_044222245.1). Taxonomy (GTDB): domain Bacteria; phylum Myxococcota_A; class Polyangia; order Palsa-1104; family JAEUJZ01; genus CALFML01. The sequence goes on from JBGANQ010000071.1 coordinate 24,525, forward strand.
AAGTCCGCCGATGACAAGCCCCGCCAGCGGCAGCAGATAAATCAGCGGCTCGTGCTGCTCGCGGAATCCGGTCGCCCGCTCTAGGAGATAGAGGAACAGGGCCGAGCCGCAGCCGCACAGCACGCCCACCGCCGCGCCGAGCCCCAGCCACTGCCCGAGCACGGTCAGCTGCTCGCGCCGCGTCATGGGTCGCCCGCGCCGGCCGGCAGCTCTGCCGCGCCCCGCGCGCCGGTCCACCGATCCCTGGGGCGCCGCCTGCTGCTGGTGTTCATGGTGTGCTTCCTCCTTGTCCCGGCTGGTACCGGAGGGCTCCATGAACACCTACGGCACCTGTAGCGGGTGGCATCGTAGGAGTCATTGGCGGCCCCGGGGGGCCGCGGTTGTCGGCGGACTCCACCGCCATCTTGTGCAGCCGATTCTGGCTGGGCAGCGGCCGCCTTGTCAAGCGACGGCACCACCGCGGCGCCGCTTGGCCGGGCGCGGCGCCGCCTTTGCCGCCGCGCTGTCCCTGCCGCTGCCCGGCAACTGTCTGCCAAGCACAGGGCACCGCAAGCTCGTGGCCGCCGCGGCGCCGGACAGGGCCCCAATTTGTGCGAACCTGTACTAGAAAGTACTAAGAACTCCTGCAGATGCCGCACGCGCAGCGCCACCGCGGCGCCCACCCCGAAGATGCCCGGCTTTTCGCCGCCGCCGTCCTGCCGCGGCTGCGCGCCGCCGCCGCCGAGGTCAGCTACCTCTGCTCGCGCCACTATCCGCTGGAGCCGGTCCTCAACTTCGTCGGCGGCCACCACCAGCTGGAGGCCCGGCAGCGCCTGGCCCTGCGCCGCACCGCCTGCAGCCCGCAGCAGCAAGCGGAGCGGGCCGCGCGCCTCCTGCCGCCCGAGCGCGCCGCCGACGGCCCGCTGCAGATCGACGGCTTCGACCTGATCATCAGCCTGGAGGTCGCCCTCTCTGGGGGTCTGCTGCTGCGCGGCCGCGATGGCGCCCTGCGCGACCTCGCCGGCCTGTCGGGCAGCTACCGCCCGGTGCAAGAGACCGAAGCCGCCCTGCAGCTGCTCGGCCGCGGCCTGCAGGCGCTGGCCGTCCCCGCCGTGCGGCTCCTCCTCGATGCGCCGGTGGCCAACTCCGGCCGCCTGCGGGCGCGCGTGCTGGAGCACGCCGCGGCCTGGCCCTGCCCCGTCGAGGTGCTGCTGCTTCCCGATGTCGACCGCGCTCTTGTCGCCGCCCCGCGGGTGGTCAGCAGCGACTCCGCTGTGCTCGATGCCTGCACGAGCTGGCTGAACCTGGGCGCCTGGCTGCTCGCCCAGTATCTGCCCGCGGTGCCCATCATCGACCTGGCGGCCGACCCGGCCTGAGCTTGGCGTAGGCTCCGGTCCCGGCGCCGGCAGCAAGCTCCGGCGGCGCGCCCGCTGCCACACGCTGACCCGCCGCCCCAGCGCAAGCACCGGCGAGCCGAGGTCCTCTTATGTAGGAAGAGTGTTGGGGCGGCGCTTGCCGTTCCCTTCCGTCTCGTGCTGCAGGAGCGCCAGCAGGTCGGCTTGCCTGCCGGCGGGGCCGAGCATCGACTCGCTGAGCGCGGCGATGGCCGTCTGGTCGAGGCGGGGCAGGCGCAGCAGGGCGGTGCCAGGGAGGGCGCGGGCGATGGCGGGGTGCTCGTCTTCACGGGTGCTGGCGATGAGCAGGAGCGGCAGGGTCGGACTGCGGCCGACCAGCTCGTGGAGGAGCTCAAGGCTCTCCTGCGCCGCCCACTGGATGTCCTCAAGGAGCAGCAGGACAGGCTCTTGCGGCCGCGTCAGGACCTCAGCGAGGACGCGGCGGAGGCGGCGGGCGGTCGCTTGCGCCTCGACGCTGGGAGCGTCCTTGATGGGAGTCCCGAGCAGAGTCTGGAGCTCGGGCAGGAGCTCTTTGAGGACCGCGGCCTCCAGGTCGGACAGCGGAGTATCCAGGACCAGCGCGCGCAGGACGTCCAGGAATACGTCGTAGGAACCTCCGGCCGTGCTGATGGACTGGCCGCGCAGCACGCGCACGCCGCGCACCAGGGCAATGCTGCGCAGCTCATCGAGCAGGCGCGACTTGCCCACGCCGCTCTCGCCGACAAGGAGGATGGCGCCGCCGGCTCCCTGGCGCGCTCGCTCGAGCGCCGCCGACAGGGTCGCGAGCTCGTGCTGTCTGCCGACCAGGACGGAAGCGGACAGGAAGCTCTCGCGGGTCTCAGCGGTATCGACCTGCAGCGGCTTGCCGAGCACCGCGCTCAGGTCGGCCAGGACGTGTCCGGGATCGCTGTAGCGCTGCCTCGGCTCTAGCTCCAGCAGGCGCTGCACGACGGCTCCGAGCGGCCCCTCAAGGCCAGCGCCCGGCACGCCGGCAGCACGGCCGGCTAGCTTGGTAGCGATCGGTCCGGCAGGCGGCGCTGCGGCCGACTCAGAGGCGTCGGTGAGAGTGACGGTGAGCGCGGGCGAGACAGACTCTGTGGCCGCCTCATAGGGATAGCGGCCGGTGAGGATCTGGTGCAGCATGACGCCGACCGCATACAGATCCGCCGCCTCAGTGGGAGCCTGGCCGCAGAGGACCTCGGGCGCCATATACTCCAGAGTCCCCGCCATCGCCACTGCAGTTCCGCGCGGCGCGGCAATTCCGAAGTCGAGCACCTTGACCTCGGGCGCCTGGCCGCGTCTTATCACAAGGACATTGCTCGGTTTGAGATCCCGGTGCACGATGTGGTGGCGATGCAGGTAGGCCAGGGCGCGCAGCAGCTGCGCCACCAGCTCGATCTGTTGCGCCAGCGGCAGGCCGGCTGCCGCCGCCACCAGAGTCTGCGGAGCCGGCAGCAGCTCCATCGTGAAAAAAGGAGTCTGCTCGCGGTCAAAGCCGTAGTCGAGGACGCTGATGATGTTGGGGTGGCGGAGCGCGGCCAGGGTGTGAAACTCGGTGGCCAGCGCCTCGCGTACCTTGCGCCGGTTGGTGCTGTCCGGCGCGCCGACGCCCTCGGCGGCCGGGGTCGACGCGCCGGGCGGCGGCGCCAGCGGCACTCGCTTGAGCGCGACGCGGCTGCCGGTCAGCCGATCGTAGGCTGCATCCACCACGCCCATTCCGCCTTCGCCAAGGCGCGACAAGAGCTCGTAGCGATTGGCGACAAGATTGGACGCGTGGGCAAGCATCGGGGCTCCAGGCTCGGCGACCGCCCGGGCAGCGGTCCGCCCGGCTCTGGATCTTATCACGAGTGGCGGCGCTGCCCGAGGCGGGGCGAGCGGCGGCGAGCCCGCTTGGGAGTCTGCCTACAGTCCGTGCCGGCGACGCTGCTCGGCGATCAGGTGGCCCGCCTCGGCTTCGTCCCGGACCAGCTGGAGGGTCGGCGGGCGGCCCATGACCAGCGCCGTGCCGCGCAGCACCAGCGTGATCAGCGCCCGCGCGACGAAGGAAGCGCCGGCGATGTAGACCCAGCGATTGTCCCCGGCGTACTCTTTCCGCCACTCGAAGTAATACCGCCGGGCCTCCGGAACAAAGCCGCCCGGGCCGACGATGCGGATGAACAGAAAGACGTAGTGATAGTGGGCGTCGATCTGCTGGATCTTCTCCAGCGCCAGCTGGATGTCCGCCAGCTCGACCGGGCCGTGAATGCGCCAATGTAGGACGTCGCCCGGGCCATCAGCTCCCTCCAAGCGGAACTCATGTCCGCCAAGCGGCAGGAAAGGAGCTTGCGGGCCCTCTATCGGCGATTTTCCCAAGGTTCCACTATAACCGATCGCTCCGCGCCGCGCGGCCAGGAGGCAAGCCCCGCGCAAGGCGGCGGGACCACAGGCATCGCCCTTCCCTTCTTTACCCTGGCCTGGCCGGCGCCGGCTCGAGCTCGAGCTTGCGCTGACGGTGCAGCCGCCCGCGGAACAGCAGAAACGCCGAGAGCGCGGGGCCGCTCACCGCGACCGTCGCGAGGACCAGCTCCAGGGCGCTGTGGCGGTGCGGCACGTTGTAGGCGAGCACCTCGAGCAGCGTGAGCGCGGCGTCGCCGCTCACCAGCACCGCGAGCAGCGTCGCCAGCCCGGCCTGCCAGCCGTAGGTCAGCCGCAGCAGCGCCGCGGCAAGCAGCACATCGAAGCCGACCCAGGCCCACTTCACCGCCGGCCCGGGAAAGTAGCGCGCCGGGGCCAGCGCCAGCAGCAGCGTCCACGGCAGCAGCAGCGCCGCCAGCAGGCGCACGACCACCGCCGGGCCGCGCAGCAGGGTCTCGATGCCAAAGCGCAGCAGACCACCGCGGGCGAACGCGGTGAGCACGTCCACAACCCCGAGCAGGCCGCTCTGGCCGGCGGGGTACGACAGACTGATCGGCACCCACTGCTTGGGCCGCAGCTTCGCCTTGAAGGAGCGCAGCCCCTCGAAGTCGTACAAGGCCGCGCCCCAGCGGCGGGCGGCCCGCAGCGGCGCCGGCAGGCTGCCCGACAGCGCCGCCAGGCCCAGGGTTACGTAGCGGCTGCGGCTGTCGCTGGCCAGCCGCATCGCGGCATCGACCAGGAGCTCGATGGTGCCGTTGGGAGCGTTGGGATCGCGCAGCAGGTCCTCGCAGAACCAGCCGCCGCGGGCGTAGACCGGGATCATTCCCAGCACGCCGACCAGGCGGCCGTCGACCTCGGCGACCAGGCAGCGCCGCTCTGCCGCTTCGGTGAACAGGTGCAGCTGCACCAGGAAGCCCATGGGAGCCATCTGCCGCGTGCCCAGCCAGCGGCCGACCAGGCCCTCGACGGCGCGGCGGATCGGCGCCTGCGGGTCCTGCAGCTCTGCTGCCGGCAGCAGGCGCACCTGCACTCCCTTGGCGCGCGCCCGCCGCAGCTGCTCGCGCAGGCTGCGGCTCTGCTGCAGCGTCTGCCCCCACTCGGCTGGATCCCAGACCGGCTGCTCGCCGATGCACAGCGAGGTGAGGTTGACCGCGCCGGTGAAGCGCGGCTCGGTGGCGAAGAACAGGGCGCGGCGCCCTGCCTGTCGCGCGGCGGTGGTGAAGTGGTCGGCGACCGCTTGCAGCTCGGCCGTCGGCGCGATCGGGGCTCCGGCCGCGACCCAGGCAGCGCCGGTGTCGACGTAGGCGACGCAGGCCCCCGGACCGGAGAAGAAGTACTCGTAGCCCGGCTCCAGGACCTGGAACGAGGTGGCGTTCCAGCCGTGCTGCTTGAGCAGCGCGAGCACCCGCGCGCGCGTCGGTGCCTCGGCGACATCGGCGACATCGGCGACATCGGCGACATCGGCTACATCGGCGACATCGGCTACATCGGGGCTCTGGGTGGACGGCGGCATCGTCATGAAGGGGGCGCCGGCGGCGCACCTTGTAATACCTTAGCAGGCCCTGGCCGGCTGTCGCGGGTGGCCGGCGGCCGGGAGGCTGGGGCCGCGGCTCAGCTGCCGGCGGGCGGCGCGCCGGCGCTCAGGTAGCTGACGACGCGCAGCCCGGGCAGCAGCTGCGGCGGGTGGCCAAGGCCGATCACGACCTCGAGGATCTTGGTGTCGATGCGCTCGGTGGGATCGTCGGTGCGGATGTTCTTGCGGCCCATGCGGCGGCCGATCTCGACCACCCGGCCGGGGAACTTCAAGCCGGGAAAAGCGTCGGCGGTGACGAAGGCGGCGGAGCCCAGGTGCAGCTTGCCGATGTCGCGCTCGTCCACGTCCATGCGCACCCGCAGCTGCCGGGTGTCGCCGAGGGTGAGCAGAGGGTCGGCGCCCGCCGGGCTATAGTACTCACCGACCCGGTACTTGAGCTGCAGGATCTCGCCGTCGCTCGGCGCCCGCACGGTCAGCCGCGCCAGCGCCGCCCGCGCCCCGTTGCGCCGCGCCGCCGCCGCTTGCAGGCGCGCTCGCGCCGCCGCGATGTCCTCGCCGCGCGAGCCGGTCACCGCCGCTCGCCGCCGGGCGTCGGAAAGCTTGAACAGCGAGCGATCGGCCGCGGCCTGCCGGCGCAGGCGGTCGAGCTCATCGGCGGTGACGCCGCCGTCTTTGGCCAGCTGCTCGTTGCGCGACAGCACGCCCGAGGACAGCTCGGCGCGCGCCTGGGCGGCCTCGGCGTCGGCCATAGCGGCCTCGACATCCTCGCGGCGCTGGCCGCGCGCGGTGCGCCGGTAGTCGGCCTTGGCGGCGAGCAGCTCGGCCTCGGCGGCGCTGAGGGTGGCCGCCTCGCTGGCGCTGGCCAGGCGCACGAGCTCATCGCCCGCCTTGACGAAGTCGCCCTCGTGGACGGCGATCGACTCGATGCGGCCGGCGACCTCGGCGGCGACCCGGGTCTCGCGCTGCGCCGGCTCGACCAGGCCGTTGCCGGCGATGAACTCGGCGCCCACCAGCTCGCTGCGCTCGTCGTGGCCCAGGGCGGGCTTGACCTCGCGCGCCGCCGCGGCGACATCGCCCTGGCGCGGCACAGTCGGCGGCCCGGCCAGCACAGAGCGGATGATCAGGCTGCACAGGACCACGCCGCAAAGGGCGCCAAAAATCACGGACCCTGGGATGCGCTTCATCGCTCCCCCTCCTTCGCTGCGGACGCGGGCTTAATCTGCCCGTCTTCGATGTTTACGATGCGGTCGGCGAGGTGGAAGATGCGGCTGTCGTGGGTGACGACGACCACGGTGTGGCCCTTCTGCCGCGCCATGTCTTTTAGTAGCTCGGTGACCAGGAGGCCGCTGTGCGCGTCCAGGCTGGCGGTCGGCTCGTCGGCCAGGATGAGCGGCGGCCGGCCCGCCAGGGCGCGCGCGATCGACACCCGCTGCCGCTGCCCGCCCGACAGCTCGGCCGGCCTGGCGGCGAACTTGTCGCCGAGCTCGACCCGCTCGAGCAGCTCGCGCGCCTCGGAAAGCGCCGCCTTGGGCGAGTAGCCGCGCAGCTGCAGCACGAGCCGGATGTTGTCGCCGGCGCTCAGCGAGGCAATGAGGTTGTGCCCCTGAAAGATGAAGCCGATGTACGAAAGCCGCACGCCCGGCAGCGCCGACTCTGGTCGACCCGAGATGCGCTCGCCGAACAGCCGCACCTCGCCGCTGCTCGCGCTCAGCACGCAGCCGAGGATGGACAGCAGCGTCGTCTTGCCGCTGCCCGAGGGTCCGGCGAGCATGACAAACTCGCCGCGGCGGATGTGGAAGTCGACTCCCTTGAGCGCATGGAAGGCGAGCGCGCCCTTGCCGTACACCTTGGTGACCTGATTGGCATCCACTGCGAGCTCGGTCATCGGAACACCATCGCCGGCTCGATGTTGCGGATGCGCAACAGCGCCAGGCTCGAAGCGGTGATACACAGAAGGACCATCAGCACGGTCGTGCCCACAAGCAGCTCCGGCGGCAGGATCACCGCCAGCTTGGGCGAGCGAATTCCCTCGGCGATGCGCGTCACCAGGGCCAGGCCGATGAGCGTCCCGAGCAGCGCGTACGCCACCGACTGGACGAGCAGTAGCTTGGCCAGATCCCAGGTCGTGGCGCCGATCGCCTTGAGGGTGCCAAACTCGCGCAGGTTGTCCACCACCGCTGAGAACATCGACAGCGCGACGATGACAAAGCCAACGATCAGGCCAAACAGCGTCGAGGTGCCGAAGGTGATCCCGATCGGACTCTTGGTCAGAAGGTAGGTGATGATCGAGCGCCGGTACGCCGCCCGGGTCATGACCTTGGTCTCGGGGGCGCGGCGCTGCAGCTCGGCGGCCACCGCCGCGAGGTCGGCGCCGGCCTGCACCCCGACGAGCACGAAGCTGGTCTGATCGGTGGCGGTGTGCAGCAAGAGCTGCGCGTAGTCAAAGTCGGCAAAGGCGTACGAGGGGCCAAACGGCAAGAGCCCCCACGCGAAGCCGCCGACCCGGGTGCGGTGGCCGCTCACCTCGCGCACGCTGCCCAGGTTCAGGCCGCCCAGCTTGTCGCGCTCGGAGTCCTCGAAGATCATCGTGTCGGCGCGGCCGAGGCTGGCGGCGCTGCCGGCGACCAGGTTCCACGGCCCGCCAGCGAGCCGCGGCAGCCGGGTGCCGATGAGCGTCACCGGCTCGGAGCCGCCACCGGGCAGCGCCACCGTGGCGCCGCCGACGAGCAGCGGCTCGGCCCACGCCACCCCCGGGGCGCCGCGCGCCTGCATGAGCGCCGCCGTCGAAATCGCCCGCCCCGCCTGGAACTGCTCGGTCGCCGGCGGCGTGATCCACAGGTCGGCCTGGGTCTTGTCGACGAACATGATGTTTTTGTAGATGAGCCCCATAAATGTTCCGGCCTGCTGGTTGGACAGCACCACCGCGAACACCGCACCGATGAGGGTGCCGAGCATCTTGAGCTTGTCGTGGAACATCATGCGCAGCCCGACCTGCGCCATCGTCCGCCAGCGCAGACCGAGCGGGGCCCCGCGCCCGAGCGGCTGCAGCTCGGGTGGCGCCGCCAGTGGGGCCGGCACCGGGACGGACGCGGGCGTGAGCGCGGCGGCCCTCATGAAGCCCCCGCGCGGTCGGCCGGCAGGGTCGCGGCGGGCGGGCGGCCGGCGGGGGCGGCCGGCTCCAGCTCGTCCGGCGGCTGGCCGGCGCTCAGCCGCAGCAGGACCCGCGAGTACGCCAGGTCGGCGTCGGCCTGGATGCGTGCCACCTCTGCCGCGAAGGCATCGCGCTCGGCCTGGATGACCTCGAGCTGGGTGGCGGTGCCGGCGGCGTAGCGGCGGTGTGACAGCGTGGCGGCGAGCTGCGCCGACTCCCGCTGGGCGCGGGCGGCGCGGCTGCGCACGAGGTAAGCCCGGGTCTGGCTCCAGGCGTTGAAGATCTGATCCTCGGCGTCGCGCTGCGCGCGCTCGCTGCGCACCTGGCTGAGCGCGCCGGCGGTCTGCAGGGCGCGGGCGCTGTACAGGGTCGCCAGATCGGCCCGCCACGCCAGCGACAGCCCGGCCGACCAGGTCGCCGGCTGGCCGAAGCCGGCGGCGTTGGTCAGCCGCTCCGACAGCGTGCCGGTCACCGTCGGGACATAGGCCAGCCAGGCGGCGCGCGCGGACTGCTCGGCGGCCCGCTGCTCGAGCGCCGCGGCGCGCACCTGCGGCAGCGTCGCGACACCGCCCTGCCAGCGCGGCAGCTCGGCCTCGGCGGTCAGCGGGCTGCCGAGCGGCGGCACCGCACCGCTTGGCCACAGCCCGGTCAGGGTCTGCAGCGAGCGCGCCGCCAGCTCGCGCGTGAGCTCGGCATCGGCGAGGCTCTGGCGGGTGCGCTCGCTATCGGCGCTGGCGCGCGCGACATCGAGGTCAGAGGCCAGGCCGCTGTCGCGCCGTCGCCGGACCAGCTGCTCGTTCTGCTCTGCCGCGGCGCCCGCCTGCTCTGCCGCCGCGACCAGCGCCGCGGCCGCGATGTACTGAAAATAGGTGCGCGCCACGCTCTTTTGCACCTCCAGCCCGGCAGCGGCGGCGCGCTCGCCCGCCGCCGCTGCCGTGGTCCCCGCCGAGCCGATGCGCTGCCACGCGCCGGCATCGATCAGAGGCACGCTCAGCGAGAACACTGCATCGAGCTGATCCTGCGGGCTGATGACCGCGGTGGTCGAGGCTCCGGTCGGCATGCCGGTGGCGCTGAAGGCGGGGATGTTCACCTCGACCTGGTACTGGTTGCGGGTGTACGAGGCGGTCGCGCTCACCGCCGGGACCAGCTTGCCGTAGGCGGCGAGCAGCTCCTGGTGGCGCTGGTTGGCCGCCAGCACCGCCTCGCGGCTGTCAAAGCTGTGGCGAGCCCCGGCGCGCAGCAGCTCGCCGAGCGGCGGCAGCGCCCAGCTTGTCCGCACCAGGCCGAGCTGACCGGCGAGGCCCAGGGCGAGACCGGCCAGCATCCTTTTATTAATTGAGTAATTACTTATTAATTGGTCAAAAAAAGGGGCCTGCCGACGCGGCGACCCATCACTTTGCGGCATGATTAAGATGCTCCTTCACGCATCGCGCTTCTTCTTGTTGGCCGGTGCGGGCTCGCCCCGCCGCGCCGGCTGCTTGGCGGTCGGCGCGGCGGCCAGCGGCGAGATTCCGCTCCACAGCAGCTGCACCAGACCGCGCACGAACGTCTCGGGCGGCAGCGGCAGCTCCGCCGAGGCCTTCATGAACAGCTCGAAGAGGGCGTAGTTGCTGAGCGTGCCGACAAAGGTGCGGGCGACGATCTCGGGGTCGTGCCGCCGCAGCCGGCCGCCGCGCATCTCGGCCTCGAAGTAGCCGGTGAGCCGCTTGAGGGCGATAAGCGGCGGCGAGTTTGGCACCTGCAGCTTCTCCGGCAGGCCCTGCGGGCTGGGATTTGACCACGACATCATCATGAGCGGCATCATGCGGCGAAAAAAGGCCAGCGCCCCGTGCGCCAGCTCGTGCAGCTGCTCGACGATGTCGCCGCGGCCGACGCGCTGCTCCAGGCCGTGCAGCCACAGGCCCTCGCCGGCGACCGAGCCGCTCAGATCCATCGCCGCATCGAACAGCTCGACCTTGGTCTTGAAGCGGTGAAAGATCGTGCCCTCGGAGATCCCCGCCCGCGCCGCCACCTCAGCGGTGGTCGCCGAGATGCCGCGGGCGAGGAAGACCTCGCGAGCGGCGCGCAGGATCTCTTCATCCTTGATTGTGGTCGGGCGGGCCATGTCTCAGCTCGGGTAATTAATGAGTACGAGATTAATTATTCACGGCCCAGCGCGGCTGTCAAGGCATGCCCGCGCGCGGTGCCGGCTCACGGCTCGACCGGCTGCAGCGAGCGGGCCAGCGCCGCCAGCGCGCCGCGCAGCCAGGCGTGCGCCGGGTCCTCCTGGCGCCGCTCGTGCCACACCTGATAGATGGCAAAGCGCGGCAGCTCCAGCGGCGGCTCTAGCACGCGCAGCGGCAGCTCGCCGAGCAGCGCCTGCACCAGGCGCTCGGGCGCGGTCAGCACCAGATCCGAGCGGGCGACCAGCTGCAGCGCCGACAGGAAGCTGCCGATGCGCACCGCCACCCGCCGCTGCAGCCCGAGCCGGCTCAGCGCCTCGTCCACCGGGCCGCCGGGGGCGCCGCGCGGGGCGATCTGCACGTGCGGCAGCTCGGCGAAGCGCTGCAGGCTGAGCCGCCGCCGGGCCGCCGGGTGGCCGCGGCGCAGGAGGCACACCAGCCGATCGTCAAACAGCCGCTGCTGCATCACCCGCGGCGAGAGCTGGGGAAAGATGCCAAGCGCGACATCGACCCGCCCTTCCTCCAGGGCGCTCTCGAGCTCGAAGGAGACGCCGCGGATCTCCAGGTCGAGGAGCGGCGCCTTGTGTACAAGCTGCGCCAAGAGCTGCGGCAGCAGCACCACATCCACGTACTCGCTGGTCACCAGCGCCATGCGGCGCTGCAGGCGCGCCGGGTCAAAGGCCGCCGGGTGGGCCGCCAGCCGCTCCAGCTCGGCCAGCACGCGCGCCAGCGGCTCGGCGAGCTGCGCCGCCCGCGGCGTCGGCAGCACCCCGCGCGGCGTGCGCACAAACAGCGGGTCGGCGAAGACCTCGCGCAGCCGGCGCAGGGCGTGGCTCATCGCCGACTGCGTCAGCCCGAGCCGCTGCGCCGCCCGCGTCACCTGCCGCTCGCGCAGCAGCGCATCGAGCGCCAGGAGCAGCTGGACATCAAGGCCCGCGATATGCGCGTAGTTCATAAAGATAATGACTACCATCGATTTGATTACTGACGAGGCGGGGCATAGCCTAAGATTCATCGAGCGGCTCGGGGCGGCGCCGCGGGGCGGGCCCTGAAGGCTCATTCACAGCCGGATATTCGAAGGAGTGTGCGCATGTACGTTGTCGCTGGAGTTTCTGGGCAGACGGGTTCGGTGGTGGCAGAGGCGCTGCTGGCGGCGGGCAAGCAGGTCCGCGTGCTCGTGCGCAGTGAAGCCAAGGGGCGCGCCTTCAAAGAGCGCGGCGCCGAGGTGGCGGTGGCCTCGGTCGAGGACAGCGAGGCCCTGGCCGCCGCGCTGCACGGTGCGGAGGGCGCCTACCTGCTGCTGCCGCCTCCGGGACCCGAGGTCAAGGGAATCATCTCCCGCGGCCAGCACATCATCGACGGAATCGCCGCGGCGCTGCAGAAAAGTCCGGTGCCGCACGTGGTCATCCTCTCTTCCATCGGCGGCCAGCACCCCGATGGCACGGGTCCGATCGTCACCCTGCACTACGCCGAGCAGGCGCTGCAGAAGCTCAGCGGAATCCGCTTCACCTTCCTGCGCGCCGCCTACTTTATCGAGAACCTGGGCGGGGTGCTGGGCGCCATCCAGCACGCCTCGATCCTGCCGTCTCTGTCCAATCCCACCACCGCCTTCGCGATGGTCGCGACGCGCGACATCGGCGAGGCAGCGGCGCAGGCGCTGCTGCACCCACCGGCGGCGACCGAGGTGATCGAGCTGTCGGGCCCGCAGGAGTACAGCTTCACCGACGCCGCCGCGGCGTTCTCGCAGGCCCTGAACAAGCAGATAAACGTCGTGCCGGTCCCGCCCGAGGGAATCGTGCCGGCGCTGACCCAGGCCGGACTTGGGGAAGAGATGGCTGGACTCATGCGCGAGATGGCGGTGGGCATGGACTCGGGCCGGGTGGCGTTTGCCGGCGGCACCGCGCGGGCGGTGCGCGGCAAGGTACCGCTCACGGCGGTGGTGCAGCAGCTGCTCGGTAACAAGTCCTAGAAGCGTAATTCAGAGCCGTTGTGAGTAGGTTCTGAATCATGCTTCTAACAGAGCGGCGGCCGCCGGCTCTTTGCTAGTCTGCTCATAGTGCCTGCGCTGCCTGCGCACCTTCATAAGACATCTGTAGCGCCGTGAACTGCTCGGCCGCCTGCTCCAGGTGCCGCCGCGCCGCCGCCGCTTGCATGAGTCCGGCCGCCGCGACGCTGCCGCCCAGCCGGCCGAGCCACAGGTGGGCCCGCGCCTGCTCGGCGGGCATGCGCAGGCGCGCCGCTTCGGCGAGGCCGCGGTACAGGCTGCGCAGCGCCGGCTGCGGCCGGTCGTGCAGCCACAGGTAGCGTCCAAGTCCGATGAGCAGGCGCGGCCTTCCCACCGGAAACTTCATCGCAAAAAAGCCCAGGTGCCACAGCGCCCGGCGCAGCTGCCGCTCGGTACGCGCGCACTCGGCGGCGGCGCCGGCGGCCTGGCGCAGCGACAGGGCCGCCTCGAGGGTGGCGGCGTAGCCTTCCAGGTAGTGCATGGTGGGGGGCTGCACCCGCGCCAGCAGCGCCAGCGCGAGCGCCAGGCTGCGCTGCGCCGGTCCGAGCTCGCCGGCCCGGCAGCCGACCGCTGCTTGCATCGAGCTCGCCATCAGCCGCAGAAGGGCGCTGCCGCCGCCTTCAATGCGCTGCATCGACTCGGTCAGCAGCGCCTGAGCGCGCACAAGCTCGCCGCGATGATACAAGACCAGGGCGTGATAAAAGAGTCCGGAGGCGACCATGGTTTCGTTGTCCAGCCGCCGGCCCAGGCGCAGCTCGGCCGCGCCGTCCTCCCAGAGTGCATCGAGGCGACCGAGCGCCATCCAGGTGCCGGCGCGCGTCCGGTGCACCAGCGCCTGCTGGCCTTCATCGCCGATGCGCTCCACGCTGTGCAGCCAGCGCGCCAGCGCATCCAGGCACGCCTCCCACTGTCCTTCGGCGGAGTGGATGTAGGAAGCCAGGGCGTAGTAACCGCCCAGCAAGCTATCGTCTGGCACTCGCGGTAGCAGCTGCTGCGATAGCCTCACGTAGTAGCGACCGAGCCGGTGCAGCGGCAGCGAGTAGGCGAGCAGGCCGATGTACATGAGGTAGTTCACCTGCTCGACCACCGCATCGATCGACTCGGCGGCGTGCAGCGCCCCGAGCATGACGTAGAACGCCTCGTCGAGCCGCCCCTTCACCACGAAGTAGGCGTCGCTGGTGCCGCGCGACAGGGTCAAAAATTCCTGCGCCGCGGCGGGCGGCAGGCGGGCCCCCAGCGGCCGGCCGGTCAAGCGGTGCGCCGCCTCTTTTGCCGTCTCGCGCAGGATGGCCCCGAGGCGCCGCGCCGGGGTCTCGGGAATCGGCCTGCCGAGCAGAGTCATGGCGCGCTGGGCCAGCTCCAGACACTCGGCATGGCGGCCTAGCGCGTAGGCCGCCTTGGACAGCCGCCGCAAGGTGGTGGCGCGCGCAAGGGCCGGCGCCGCGGTCTGCTCCTGCAGGCGGTTGGCCCGCTGCAGCAGCGCTGCCGCCTCGCGCACCGCCCCGCGCCGCAGCGCCCCCGCTCCCGCCTGCGCCAGGTATGCCCCTGCCTTGCCGAGCTCCCCGGCTTGCTCAAAGTGGTAGCCGAGCGTGCTCGCCGGGGCCCCCGAGCGCCCGTAGACCGCCTCCATCGCCTCGCCGATCTGCCGGTGCAGCCGGCGCCGCTCATCCTCTGTCAGCGACTCCAGCAGCCGCTCGCGCAGCTTGTCGTGACAGAACCGCCACTCCGCTTCCGTCGCCTCCAGAATAGCCGCATCGGTCAGCACCTGCAGCCAGTGCAGGAGCTCGGGCTCACACAGCCCGAGCACCCGCCGATCCAGCTTCCGCCCCGCCACCGCCGCCAGCTTCAGCAGCGGCCGCGCCCCCTCCGGCGCCCGACTCAGCCGCCGCGCCACCACTGTCTGCACCCCACCGGCAAACACCTGCCGCGGCAGCTCCCGCGTCCCGATGAGCTCCAGACTCCCAACTTCTTCCGCGAGGGCGCGAACGACTTCGACTATGAAGAAGGTGTTCCCTTCAAGCACAAAACACTTGGCCCGTCGGTGAAAGGTGTTGGACTTGCTAGGAGTTTTCCAGCGCTATGGATCGACAGGCTATAAGGGACCGGCCTTAGGTGGCGTCCAGGTTGGTGCCAGGCCTGGCGCCAACCCTGGCGCCAAGCAGGCCCTGCGGTGATATCACGCTGACATCACGCGATGACGACGGATAGACGCCGCGGTGATATCGCGCTGATATCACCGTCTGCGATGTCTTGGCCGCGATGGGTCGCTGATGCTAGGGTGGCTGCAGGTTCGGTGACCTCGCTGGGCCGGTTTTGGAGGCCGCTATGTCTGCACTACCCCGCATCGCCAACGCCCCGGATGGACGGGGCGCGTCCGCTTCTGGCTCACGCGCCGAGCCGGCGGCTGCCCGCGCCGCGCTCGAGATCCCGCCCCCCATCCCGACAGCGCCGGCGACCCGTGAGCAGATCCGTGCTTCGCTCGAACTGGGCCTTGCCGAGGCCCGCGCCGGCATCGGCGAGGACTTTGAGCTCGTGCAGGCCAGGCTGCGGGCCAAGTTCTTTCCGTCGTCGCGATGAAGCTGCGCTACACCCGGCGCGCGACCGAGCGGTACACCGCCGCGCTCGTCCACCTCACTGAACAAAACCCCGCCGCCGCGCTTCGCCTGTTTAACCGGGCAGAGGCCGCGCTCGAGCGCCTGCGGACCTTCCCGATGCTCGGCTCGTACAGCCGAGAGTACGAACATCTGGCCGTTCGCCAAGTCATCGTCGAGCCGTACCGCTTCTTCTACTTCATCGATCAGCGCCGCAGCACCGTCTGGGTGCTCGACATCTGGCACGTCGCGCAGCTTCCCGACGAGCCCCAGCTCCCCGCGCCGTAGCTCTGCTCTACAGGGGGTCCAGCAAGACCATCACTTTCGCAGGATGCCAGCGCCCGCCGCCCAGTGGCGTGTGACCCTGCGCGCCGAGCGCCAGCCCGAGCTGCCAGACCCCACCACCGTGCACCGCACTTCCTTCAGCACTCAAGCGCCGGGCGATGCTGTTCATGCGCAGCCCATCGTCGTACATGGCCACGACTTGCCCGAGCACCTTCATATGACCAGGGTCCTTAAGGAGCCGCCGCCGCCCGGGAGCGTCCACCTCATGCGAATACTTGTACCCATATGGTGGGCAGCCAAGCCGCACGCCTTGCGCTCATCCTATTTACCAACGTTACTCTGTTCTCATGGGGTGTGGGTGGCTTCATGAGGAGCGTTGTAGTTGCTCCTTCCGTTCGGCTCGCCACAAGACAACGGAATCCGGACAGAGTCCCACCGAGGAAGCCGCCTCGCCGAGCGGCTTGGTAGCGGCGTAGTATAGGTGGGCTGGCGTGAGCTGGCGGCCAACCGATCCGCAGCCAGGCTCGCGATTTTCCGCCGGTTTTCGCTTTCGCGGGGCGCTTGCGCCTGCTGCGCCGACGGGCGCGTCCTTATCCGCCACTATTGGGCAGGTGCGCTCTCGTGCGACAAGCCGATGTACGGCATCTGGGGTGGGCCACCGCAGAGCGGCGGTGCGGACGGTGACTACCATCCGGTGGCGCGGCCGGCGGGCGACCTGGCGGGCGCGCCGCGCGGCAAGGTCAAGCTGAGAGAGGTGGTGCAGTCGGCGCTGCCGGCGCTCGGCCTGCCGGGCGTGACCCGGCCGCTGCGCAAGGGAGAGCAGCGCTAGCAGAGCCGCCCAGCGGCGGCCCTGGCGGGTGGGGCCAACAAAGCCGTGAATGCGTAGGCGCCGCGCGCCGTCGGATCGGCACATGTCTTCGCGCGTCGCTCCGGGGTCTGAGCCCAAGCCTGCCGCTCCCGCCGCGTCCCGGCCCAGGGCCGGGGGTCGCGCCGGCAGCACTGTCCAGGTGCCGGCCGGCCCTGCCCAAAACGCTGCTAACCGCGCGATTTGCCGAGGCGCAGCGGAGGGCGCGGGCGGGGTGGCGGACGACCGGGACGCTGCCCTTCCTTGACATGGCGAGAGGATGCCGATTTGCTGGAACTCGGAATGCGTGCTCTGGCGATACAGCGCTGGCTGTGGGGGCTGCTGATCTTGGCGCTCCTGGCGGTGCCGGGGCGCGGGCTGGGGCGTGGGCTGCCCAAGACCGCGCCGGGCTCGCCGCCCGCCGTGCCGAGCGCAGCGCCCGAGGTGCATGTAGCGCCGTTCACCGCGCCGGCCGCGATGCCGGCCCTGGGAGCCGAGCTGGCGCGCGCGCTGCATGCCGCCCTGCGCGAGGCCAACGTCCCGGCGCGCCTGGGCAAGGGCGAAGAGGGGAGCGCGCTCAGCGGACGACTGGAGGAGATCTCACAGACCCAGGTGCGCCTGTATGCCAGCTATCACGGCCACACGGTGCAGTCGGTGGGAGATCTGGAGCACCTGGACGACCTGGTCTACGCGGTGTTCACCCAGCTGCGGCCGTGGCTGCAGGCCGCTGCCGACCCGGCAGGCTCGGGCGCTGCTCCCGCCGCGGCAGGTCCGGGTGAGGCGCTCGCCGCCGCCGGTCCGGCCGCTCCGGGGAGCGCGGACGCGGCCGCCTCGCCGGGGCCCGGTCCGGGGGCGGTCGCGGCCGAGGCGTCCGCGGGCGCCGCCACCGCGGTGCGGGACACGCCCACCGGTCGCGGGGCCGGCAACCGAGAGCCCGGACGGGCAAGCGGCGGACATCGGACCGCCGAGGCCCACCCGCTGGCCGGGGGCAAGAAATCCTCGCCCATCATTACCGCCTCGGTCTCCTCGGACAGCTCGTCTCCGTCAGCCAAGACCAGCGGCAAAGACGGCGGCAAGGACGGCTCCCGCGACAGAGACGACGGCACGGGCGGCACCAAGGTCAAAGACGATGCCAGGGCAGCGCCGGACACCTTGGCCAGCCTGGCGCGGCCCGCCGAGAGCACGGGGACCCCGCTCGGCACCGGCCCTGGCGCAGAAGCGGCCTCCCCCACTGGGAGCGGCTATCCCAGCCCGCCCAAGACGCTGCCACCGCCGCTGCCTCGGCCGCCGGTCGCCTCGGGCAGCCCATATGGTCCCTATACGGCCGACCCGCGGCGGCCGCACGTGGCGGTGCATGTGATCGGCGAGCCCCTGGGCCGCGTCCCCCCTGGGTTTTATGGCCTGGGTCCAGTCGGACAGCAGACCCTAATCAGCTACCTGCAGCAGCGCTGGCGCATCCCGGCGGTGGGCAGCCGCCTGATCGGGCTGACTGGCGGCCTGGCGGCGCTCGACCAGTCGCTGCGGCTCGGAGCCCGCCATACTTTAATGGCGCGCCTGGACTCGCTGGTGCTGAGCGCCTCGCCGACCGCCAGTCCCGGCCTTGCTCCAGGTCCGCTCGTCGGCGGGAGCGCGGGGATCGGCGGCACCCTCTCGGGTCGGCTGCACCTGGTGCTGCTCCTAGACGGCAAGCTGCTGCTTGACCGCAGCGTCACGATGCCGCCGACGCTGGTGCTGTCCTCCGAGACCCCGGCGCAGGCCTATAGCCGCATCCTGTATGCAGCTCTCGACTCGGTGGCAGGGGAGCTTTACGCGCGCCTGGTCCAGCCGCCGCCCGGCTGACCGCCCCCGCCGCTACCCATGCTGGGCCGCGTCGCGCTCGCGTCCTGGCCGCGTCTTTGGATTAAGCCGTGGATCTGATTGACGAGCCCGTAAAGTTTGGCTTACGATGGCACACGCGAATAGGTCTAACTATGGGCGCTGTGCTGGGGTCTACCTTCTGAGGAGCGCGCGTGCGACTACCGACGCCATTCGGAAAATACCTGCTCCTCGAACGCATCTCTGTAGGTGGCATGGCCGAGGTCTTCAAGGCCAAGGCCTTCGGCGTCGAAGGCTTTGAGAAGATCATCGCCATCAAGAAGATCCTGCCGTCGATGGCAGAGGATGCTGACTTCATCCAGATGTTCATCGACGAGGCCAAGATCTGCGGGCAGCTAAACCACGCCAACATCTGCCAGATCTTCGAGCTCGGCCGGATCGACGACAGTCACTTTATCGCCATGGAGTACATCTGGGGCAAGGACCTGCTCCAGATCCAGAACCGCTTCCGCCGCATCCGCAAGAACATGACGGTGCAGATGGCGGCCTTCCTCGCCAGCAAGATGTGCGAGGGCCTGGACTACGCGCACCGCAAAAAAGACGCCACCGGTAAGCCCCTCAACATCATCCACCGCGACGTCTCGCCGCAGAACGTCATCGTCAGCTACGAGGGCGAGGTCAAGGTCATCGACTTCGGCATCGCCAAGGCGGCCTCGCGCTCGGCCAAGACCCAGGCCGGCGTCCTCAAGGGCAAGTTCGGCTACATGAGCCCCGAGCAGGTCGCCGGCAAGACCCTGGATCAGCGCGCCGACATCTTCGCCATCGGCACCATCTTGTACGAGCTTCTCACCAACGAGCGGCTGTTCCTTGGCGAGAGCGACTTTGCGACCCTGGAGAAGGTGCGCAACGTCGCGGTGCCGCCGCCCTCGCAGGTCAACAAGGAGATCCCGCCGGCGCTCGACAGCATCATCATGAAGGCGCTGGCCAAGGACACCGACAGTCGCTACCAGTGGGCCAGCGAGATGCACGACGACCTGCAGGACTTCCTCGCCCAGACCGAGCCGGTCTACAACGCCAAGGCGCTGTCGACCTGGATGCGGGCGCAGTTCGTCGTCGAGATGCGCAAGGAGGCGGCGGTCCTCGACGAGCAGCGCAAGATCGGCAAGGAGGCGATGAACGCCGACAAGGGGCCGAGTAAGTCCACCACGCCGCCCTCGGCGCGCCTGCGCTCGCCAACCATTGCCCCGGCCGCCAGCGCCCCCAAGTCGACCTCGCCCCCGGCCCCGGCGGCCGAGGCCATCGATCCAGAGCTCGCCAGCGAGCTAGAGGCCGGCAGCCTCCTTGATGAGATCGCCGAGTCCGAAGACGGCGGCCTGCAGAGCGAGAAGACGGCGATCGTCACCTCGGAGCACGAGGCCAGCGCGCTGCTCAACGAGAAGACATCGATCGTCGCCCCCGGTCAGGGGCCCGGCGATCTGCCGGCGCAGTCGACCCAGATCCTCGGCGGCCCGCCGGGCGGCTCCCCGGATGACAAGGGGCCCGGCGATCTCGCGGCGCTGTCGACGGTCGTCTTCAACCCCGACAGTCAGCACGCCCCGCCGCCGCCGGTCGCCCAGGGCGCCCCGGGCATGCAGGCCGCCGATCCGTTCACCTCGACCCTGGGGCCGGCGGCTTACCAAGACCAGCAGCAGCAACAGCAGCAGCAGCAGATGCAGCTGCAGCTCCAGCAGCAGCAGCAGCAGCTCCAGCTCCAGCAGATGCAGATGCAGATGCAGATGCAGATGCAGCAGCAGGCGGCGCAGGGCATGAGCGTGCCCAACTTCCAGGCCGCCTACGGCTCGGGCGGGATGCCGGTGATGGCGGTGCCCTACGGCACCGGCTCGATGTCGGCGATGCCCGGGGCCAACCACACCGGGATGATGATGCTGCCAAACGGCACCATCGTGCCGTTCTCGGGCCCGATGCCGCAGCCGGCGGCGCCGGTCAAGGGCAGCACCCTGTGGAAGGACATCCTGGTCGGCATCGCCGCCGCGGTGGCGGTGGTGGGGCTGGTGCTGGGGCTCAAGTTCGTCCTGACCCCCAAAAAGGGCACGGTCGTGCTCACCGTGACGCCGCAGCGCCCGGCCACCGTGTTCATGGACGGCGAGGAGCGCGGCCACATCGAGCCCGGCGCCGCCTTCCTGCTCAAGGAGCTGACGCGCGGCCCGCACCTTTTGCTCGTGCGCACCGATGACGGCGCCGCCCAGCTGACGCAGACGATCGAGGTCGCCGCCGGCGAGCTGACCCCGGTGACCCTGCAGCTCAGCGCCAGCGGCGCCCCCCCGAGCAGCGCCAGCTCCAGCGACCCGGCGGCCGGCCAGGGCAGCGGCATCCTCCGCCTGCGCCTGCCCCCCGACGGGGCCCTGGTCTCGGTCAACGGCCGCCTGATCAACGAAAAGGACATCCAGAAGGGCTACCTCGTGCCCGCCGGCGTCCCCCAGGAGGTCGTCGTCAAGAAGGCCGGCAAGCGCCCGGTGACCTTCAGCGAAACCCTCAAGCCCGGCGAAGAAAAAGAGCGCACCATCGAGCTCAAAGACGGCCGCGGCCGCCTGGTCATCAGCACCCGGCCGCCGGGCGTCGACATCCAGGTCAACGGCCGCTCCTACGGCAAGTCGCCGGTCACTGTCGAAGATCTCGACCCGACCAAGGCGGCCAAGGTGGTGGCCAAGAAGCGCGGCGTCGGCTCGCTGATCAAGCTCGTGTCGTTTGGCGAGTCGTTTGATCAGACCCTCGACCTCGACTTCGGCACTCCGAGCTCTGGCGGCAGCAGCAGCCACGCCGAAAAGGCCAGCTCCCCCCCGGCGAGCAGCGCCAGCCCGCCGCCCGCCGCCGCCGCGCCGGCCCCCGGCAGCGACAAAGAGGGCTTCCTGATTGCCAACAGCCAGCCCTACGCCAAGGTACTGGTCGACGGCAAAGATACCGGCAAGGTGACCCCGATCGCCCCGCGCGACCACATCCCGCTAAAGCCCGGCAAGCACGTCATCACCTTCGTCACCAGCGACAAGCGGGTGAGCGCCG
Source organism: Polyangia bacterium (assembly GCA_044222245.1). GTDB lineage: Bacteria > Myxococcota_A > Polyangia > Palsa-1104 > JAEUJZ01 > CALFML01. The sequence goes on from JBGANQ010000071.1 coordinate 45,736, forward strand.
ACGTGATCATCAAGTCGGGCGAAGAAGCCAAGGTCGTGCGCAACCTGACCGAGTAGCCCCGCGCCGCTGACGCCCGCGGCGACCCCGCTCGCGCGCCTTCCCCGCTGCGCTGGCGGCGGCCCCCTGGCGCTGTTGTTCCCTGCGCTGACCCTGCGCAGCCGCCCGCTGCCCGCCCGCTGCCCCCGCTGCCCGGTGGTTCGACGGCCAAGCCGAGCTCACCAAACCCTGGCGTAGACGCGATTTGAGCCCGCAGCCTTTGGGAACTGATAGTGGTATCATGCTGCGGTGAAGACCATAGTCGCTGCTTTCCATTCCGATCTTCCTCGCGGCTTGCAGCAAGGCTTGCTTCACCGACAGGATCTGCAGCTCTGCCACGTGCGTTCGCTGCCCGAGCTTCTCGAGCGGCTCAACCGAGGTACAGACCTGTGTCTCCTCGGACCGCAGCTGGGCGAGCACAGCGCCGTGACGGTGGCGCAGCATGTGCGGGCGCAGCGGACGGCGCGCGGGGTGCCGCTTATCCTCTTGCACCCGAGCACGCACAACGCCGCCCTGCCGCAGACGACCTCATTCGACGAGGTCATCGAGTGGCCGGCCAAGGCCGAGGCGCTGCCGCCGCTGCTCGCCCGCTACCTCGGGTTCCCGGTGCGCAGCAACGAGCGCTACCCGGTGCGGGTCCACGTCTTTGGTCTGCTCGGCCAGGGCACCGAGGTGACCTACCTCGGGACCTCGGTCGACCTCAGCCTGGACGGCATGCTGCTGCGCACCGCGCGCACCGCGAGCCCCGGGGAGCGCGCCCTCATCCGCTTCGCGCTGCCCGGCCGACCGCTGGAGATCCAGATCTACGGTCGGGTGGTCCGTATCGAGAAAGATGCCTACGCCCCCGAAAACGGGGTCGCCATCCTCTTCGATGCTGCTTCGGCCCCCGAGCGCCAGCAGCTCAAGGAGCACTTCGCAGCCATGAGCGGTCGAACCTTCCGCTGGAACATCGTGCGCGAGGGCCAGCGTCTCCACATCCACCTCTCCGGGGTGCTCAACGCCGAGGTCGATCTGACGGCGCTCAAGCAGCTGCGCGGGGAGCTCGACTTCTACCTGCGCGACTTCCGCCGCATCAGCTCGGACAGCATCCAGACCTGGCTCGACCTCATGCGGGCCCTTACCGGCGTCGCCAAGATCCGCCTGCACGAGTGCCCGATCGCCTTTGTCCAGCAGGCCAACGCGATCAGCAACCTCCTGGACAACACCGAGGTGGTGTCGTTCTTCGCCCCGTACCTGTGCCCGCGCTGCGGCCTGGACGAGGAGCAGATGATCTGCGTCGCCCGCGACCTGCGCGACAGCAGCGGCCAGATCCTGCGCCGGCCGCCGACGGTCAAGTGCGTCAGCTGCGCCGGCGACATGGTCTTTGACGACATCCCCGAGCGCTACTTCATGTTCCTGTAGCCCGCTGGGGCGGCGGGCAGTCGCGCCGCGGGCGCCGCCGGCGCACGGAGGCGACGTGCGGCGCTCCTTCGGCGCGGCGCGCGGTGCTCCTTGGACGCGGCGCTCCTTGGACGCGGCG
>JBGANQ010000168.1:0-7157 GCA_044222245.1 Polyangia bacterium
CCGGCCGCGCGCTCTGGGCTGGCGCCCGCGGCCAGCTCCAACCTGTTCCCGCTGCCCGAGCCGCCCAAGAGCATCCCACCGAGCGCCGCCGAGACCTCTCAGCTCGCCGAGCTGCCGGTGGTGGCCAACCGCGCCGCGCCGCAGATGGCGACCATGATCGGGGAGATGCCGCCGGCGGCGATCTCGGCGCTGGTCGCCCTGGCGCCGCCGCCGCTCACCGGGGCCGCGCCGAGCAGCCAGCCCGGCATCGCGCCGCCGCCGCCGCCCAGCAGCGGCTTTGTGGAGATGGCGCAGAAGACCGCCTTCGACCTGGAAGAAGCGCCGGTCAGCGCGGGGCCGCCGCTGGTGCCGCTGCCCGGCTCCTCGCAGCCGGGTCAGTCGGGGGCGGCGCACCGCAGTCACCCGTCTTCGCCGGGGCAGAGCCGGCCCGGTATCTCCAGTCCGGGGCCGGGCGGCAGCAGCCAGAACCAGCCGCCGCTGGCGCTTACCGATCGCATCCGCGCCCTGCCAATGATGCAGAAGTTCCTCGCCCTGCCGCTGCCGCGCCGCCTGCTGATCGTGCGGGTAGGCGCCGGGGTGCTCGCCGGGGTGATCGCGCTGCTCTTGCTCTTGCTCTTGCTGCCGCCGCGCCGGGCGACCATCATCGTGCGCAGCGATCCCGATCAGGCGGCGGTGACCAGCGATGGGCAGTCGCTCGGCGAGACACCGATCACGGTCGAGCTCAAGCGCAACGCGCTGCTCAAGCTCACCCTGCGCAAGGAAGGCTACGAAGAAGCCGAAGAGGAGATCAGCGCCGAGGGCGAGCACGTCGTGCTGATCAAGCTGAACAAGAAATCCGCCGAGGCCGACACCACGCCGCCGAGCAAGGGTCCGGGCGACGACAAGAACGCCGGCAAGCCCGACGGCAAAAAAGACTCTGGCGGGCGCGGCAACAAGAAGCCCGACTCCGGCGCCGCTGGCGATGCCGGCAAGCCCGACGCGGCCAAGCCTGACGCGGCCAAGCCCGACGCGGCCAAGCCCGACGCGGCCAAGCCCGACGCCGCAAAGCCTGATGCTGGCAAGTCGAAAGACGCGGCCAAGAAGCCGGCCAAGCCGAGCAAGCCGGCCAAGCCGGCCAAGCCCAAGGGCAAGCCCAAGGGCAAGCCCAAGGGCAAAAACGTCGTCGTCTTCTAGGCCTTCCCGCTTCCGGGCGGCACGCCGCCGTCCCCTACCCCCGACTTTCCCGACCTGGATCTGCTGGCTTGGTCCGGCCTTCGCGCTATGCTGCGCGCAAGGAGGCCGTGGATGCCAGCTAAGCTCTTGAACTTTCTGTCGATTGCCAGCGCCGGGTGTCGGCGGCGGGGATGGGCCGCGCCGCTCCTGCTGGTCGCGCCGCTGCTGCTCGCGGGGCTCGGCGGCTGCAACGAGGCGCCGCCCGCAGAGGTCACGCCGGCGCCGAGCCTCGATCCGCTGCTGCCCTACCTGCCGTCGCTGCCCCCCGAAGGCGGACCGGCGCTGGCGCGAGCCGGCCGGCTCACCGCGGACAACTTCGCCAAGGAGTCGGTCCCCGGGCCGGCGGCTCAGGGGCGCGTCGGCGACTTCTTCATGGCCAATGAGCGCATCCGGCTGGTCATCCAGCAGCCGGGGCGCGCCATCGCGCCGGTCCCCTACGGCGGCAACGTCATCGATCTCGACTTTGTCGAGAGCCCGGTCGGCGATCAGTTCGGCGAGCTCGGCCTGCTGCTGCTCACCGGCCGCACCGCCAACTTCACCGGCGGGGAGGTCGTCCGCGACGGCAGCGCCGGCGGTCCGGCGGTGCTGCGCTTCCGCGGCGTCGACGTGCTCGACGACTACTTCGACATCCGCGCCCTGCCCACGGTCAGCTCGCTGTTCTACCGCGAGCTTTTGCCCGACAATCAGCTCGGGCTCAAGCTCGCCGTCACCTATATCCTCGCCCCCGGCAGCGACGCGCTGGAGATTATCTATACCCTGTACAACCCAAACACCGGCGCCGTGAGCACCTCGTGGGGCAACGTGGTCGACGCCGGCGGCGAGGTGGACGGCTTCATCCCCGGCCTCGGCTTCGCCGCCAAAGAGGTCGCCGAGCTCATCGAGGGGCCGGTGCCGCTCGCCGCCTACCACGCCCAGCAAGGCCAGGGGGTGACCTACGGCTTCCTCCCCACCCCGACGCTGCTCGACCCGAGCGCCGGCAGCCGCGGGGCGCTGGTGCTGCCGGTGAGCGGGGTGTCGGCCGCGGTCTACGACCTGGGCCGCAAGCAGGATCTGTTCACCGCCGCCGCGCTCACCGTGAAGCTGCCGCCGGGCGGCGGCGCCATGCGGCGGGTCCTGCTGGCGATCGGGCGCCGCGATCCGGCGGCGATCGAGAAGCTCGCCCAGGCGCAGGCCCCCGCTGCTGTCGCCCCGGTGCCGCTGGCCGGACAGGTCAGCGGCACCCGCGCTGGCGAGCAGGTGCGCATCGGCATCCGCAAGCTCGACTGGCCCGAGCACGAGGAGCCCAACAACGTCTACACCATGGTGCAGGTGACCGGGGCCGCCGGCAGCACCGAGTTTGCCGCCAGCCTGCCGCCCGGCACCTACTCGCTGCGCGCCGCCGCCTCCGGGCTGCGTCAGGGCCCGGCAAAGACCCTGGTGGTGACGGCGCAGCCGCCGACCGCACCGCCGCTGCCGGTGCGCATCCAGGTTCCCGAGGCGGCGCGCATCAACTACCTCATCCTCGATGAGGACGGCCAGCCGATGGCCGGCAAGCTGACCCTGGTCGGAGCGACGCCCGAGCATGACGCGGCGCTCGCCCGCAGCGCCGAGAACCTCGACTACGGGATCGCGGCGCAGCGGCGCTCGCTGCGCGGCGACTCGGCGGCCGGCGGCCTGTGGGACGGGCCGCTTTTGGTCGCGCCGGGCACCTACCGCGCGGTGGTCAGCCACGGTCCGGAGTGGACCCGCCACGAGGAGAAGCTGACCCTTGCCGCGGGGCAGGAGGTGACGGTGACGGCGCGGCTGTTCCATGTGCTCGACACCAGCGGCTACCTGGCGTGCGACTTCCACCAGCACACCATGAACTCTCCCGACAGCACGATCCCGCTGGAGGAGCGGGTGGTGACCAACCTCGCCGAGGGGCTGGAGTTTTTGAGCAGCTCCGACCACGACTACATCACCGACTTTGAGCCGATCATCCGCCGCCTGGGGATGGACGACCGCATGAGCTCGGTGCCGGGCGAGGAGCTGACGCCGTTTGGCTTTGGCCACTTCATCTCGTGGCCGCTGCCGGTGGACCCCGCCTCGCCCAACCTGGGGGCGCTCGACTGGGGCGGGGGCAGCGGCGCCAGCCTCTCGCCGGCCGGAATCTTCGATGGGCTGCGGCGGCTGGGCGGCAAGGTGGTGCAGATAAACCACCCGCGGCTCGCCACCCCCGGCCCGTTCGCCTTCCAGCAGAACTTCGACCGCGCGGCGCTGCGCTTTGACTTCAGCCAACGGACCTTCTATGGCGATCACAACGCCATGCCGGTGGAGGCGGCGCAGCTCGATCTGCCCGAGAACGCCGAGGTGTTCTCCGATCGCTTCAACTCGCTGGAGATCTTCAATGGCCTGGAGGCGGCGGCCCCCGACCGCGACGGCGAGCGCCACAGCCAGGGGACCGAGCGGGTGCTGCGCGACTACATGAACTTCCTGTCGCTCGGCTTCATCCCCGCCGCCGTCGGCTCCAGCGACACCCACGGGCGCGCCGAGCCCTCGGGTCTGCCGCGCACCCTGGTGCGGGTGAGCGATGACTCCGCCGCCGCCCTGCGCGCCGGCGTCGCCGCCGACGTGGTGGCCACCCTGACCGCCGAGGGCGGGGCGCCGCGCGACCTGTATTCGACCAGCGGCCCGGTGCTCCGCCTGTGGGCCGGCAGCGGCGCCCGCCGCGTCGGCATCGGCGGCACCACCCAGCCCGAGCCCGGCGACCCCGGCGACCCCGAGCAAGCGAGCGGAGTCGTGCACCTGGAGGTCGAGGCCCTGTGCACCGAGTGGGCGCCGGTCGACACCATCGAGGTCTTCGCCAACAGCACCTTCCCAAGCCCCGAGACCGGGCCGGCGCCGCCGGCGATGATCCCCGCGGTGTGCTTCACCAGCCGCGCCACCCCCGCCGAGCGCTGCCGCCAGGCGGCGGTGTTCGGCACCCTGAGCATCGAGCCCATCGATCGCCTGCGCGGCGGCCGCTACCTGCGCGCCCGCCTCGCCGTCGAGGTGCCGGTGGCCAAGCTGCTGCGGCACAACGCGCCGGGGGCAAGGGGCAAGGATGTGTGGCTGCTCGCGCGCGCCTTTGGCGACCGCTCGCTGTTTCCGGTGGTCCCGGGCGGCGTCCGGCCGGGGCCGGGGACCGACCTCGCCGCGCTGGTCAGCGGCGCGCCGATCACCACAAGCGGCGCCTTTCCGCTCGCCATGACAAACCCCCTGTTCATCGATGTCGATGGCGGCGGCTGGCGCGCCCCGTTCCAGCCGTAAAAACGCTGGCGCGGCGAATAGTTGCTTGACCACGCTCCGCGGAAGCTGCTACATGTGGCCAGCGTGGTCGGAATACCTCGGGGCGTGGCGCAGCCTGGTTAGCGCACCAGTCTGGGGGACTGGGGGTCGGTGGTTCAAATCCACTCGCCCCGACTTACGCAAGCCTCCTGGCCTCTAAAAAGGCCAGGGGGCTTTTTTTTGGCTCGCGCTGGCTCGGCTTTGTCGCGCTGCTGTCTGGATCTTCAGGGACTGACAGCTGGCCCGGCGATGCAACCAATCGCCAAAACCCCAGCAGTTTCAAGGGTTTTCGCCGCTTCCACTAGTTGTCACGCCAGGCTGATCCCGATACGCTCTGGGCATGCAGTAGAGCCTGGCAGCGCCGCTCCGGCGGCTGCCGATATCCGCCTAGTGGAGGTACGCTCATGTCGTCTACGCTCCTTGAAAAGCCGCAAAAAACGCATCAGCCCGGGGTTGAGCGAGGGCCTTCACCTGCCCCAGATCGGGCTGCAGGCGGCGGCGGGCGGCTCGCGCTGCGCGGCTCGCGGCTGTGGTCGGCGGTCCTGTGCGGGGCCCTGCTGGCCGCCGGGGGCTGTAATCCCCTGCGCTCGGTGGACCCTACCGGCACCGATCCGACGATGACCGACCCGGATCCGATGCTGCACGGGCCGATCAAGGTGACGCCGGACCGCACCGATCTGACGATCAACGGTCAGCAGCAAGTCGCGCAGTTCCGCGCCACTGCTCTCCACGCCGAGGACATCACCGATAAGGCGACCTGGAGCCTCTCGGACTCCAGCGTCGGGACGATCTCCCGCGGCAAGCTGCAGGTGAGCGGCTCCCTCGACCACGGCGGCTCGGTGCGCGTCTACGCCAGCTACCAGGGCCAGACCGGCGGCGCCACCCTGAACCTGCGGCTGGTCGCCCCCGAGGTCATCGACCCCTCGGCACCGGCCGATGCCAAGGACTGGTTCTCGGGCGGCGACGGCGGGCCGGCGCCGGTGGTCATGTATCCGTTTGACAACACGATGATGGCGCCAAACGTCCTGCAGGTTCAGCTGCAGTGGCAGGCCGGCGCCGGCCACAGCGTGCACCGGGTCACCATCAGCGGGCCGACCTACGAGCGCAGCTTCTACATCGGCAACAACCTCTGCCCAGGCGGCCGGTGCAGCTTCCTGGTCGACGACAAGCTGTGGAACACGCTGTCGCACTCGTCGCTCGGCCAGGGGGTGACGATGACCGTCGCCGGGGTGGCGAGCCGCGGCGGACAGATCGGCACCTCGAAGCCGGTGAACATCACCTTCGCCCCCGAGGACACGCGCGGCGGGCTGTACTACTTCTCGCCGACCATCCGCGGCATCAAGCGCGTGCCCCTGGGCGCCAGCAAGCCCGTCGATTTCATCACCAACGGCGACGAGACCGGCTGCGCCGGCTGCCACGCCGTCTCGCGCGATGGCAAGCAGGTCGCCATCGAGTTCGGCTCGGGCCAGACCAACGTCGGCTCGACGGTAGTGGACGGCGCCAAGCCGAGCCTGCGCAACTTCCCGCTCAACCGCAACATCGCCTGGAACTTCGCCTGGTTCAACCCCACCGGCGACAAGCTCATCACCAACTGGAGCGGCACCCTGAAGGTCCGCGATCCCAAGACCGGCAACGTGCTGGAGACCGTCACCCCAAGCTTTATCGGCGGCACCAACAGCGGCGCCATGCCCGAGTGGTCGCCCGACGGCAAGTGGATCGCCTTTGTCCGCGAGCTCACTAACTCCGCGTACGACTTCGAGCTGACCGATAGCGGCGACATCGTCGTCATGCCCTACAACGGCGGCGCCTTCGGACCGGCGGTGACGGTGGTGGCGGCGCAGAAGGGCGCCAACTATCACTTCTGGCCGAGCTGGTCGCCCGACAGCACCTGGCTGGTGTTCAACACCATGGACTGCAGCAGCGGCTGCCAGCAGTACGACGCCTCGCCGACGCGGCTGCGCCTGGTGCAGGCGATCGACACCAAGGGTCAGCCGATCAGCAACAGCACCCCGATCGACCTGATTAACGGCACCCACCTGCCGCACAACACCAACAACTGGCCCAAGTTTGCCCCGTTCCTGCAAAACGGGCGCTTTGTCTTCGTCGTCTACTCGGCCAGCTACGGCTGGGGCTTCAACAATGGGAGCAACCCCCAGCTGTTCATGTTTGGCATGGACCTCGACAAGGCCAAGATGGGGGTCGATCCGAGCTTCCAGCCGGTATGGCTGCCGTTCCAGGATCGCAACACTGGCAACCACTCGGCGATCTGGACCACCGACGTCGCCTGCACCACCGATCGCGACTGCCCGGTCGAGTACATGTGCACCATGGGCGCCTGCGTCGGCCGCATCGGCTAGTCGAACACGCGCGGGCGGCCCGCGGGCGCCCGCGCGACCTGGCAGGCTGCTAGCGACGACCGAGCTGGGCCGCCAGGGCGATCTGCGCCGTCAGGTCGACCACATCTTGCGGGACCGTGCCGCCGCTGCGCTGGTGGGCCAGCAGCAGCTGTAGCGCGGCCCTTACGGTCGCCATGACCAGATCGGTAGCGGCGGCCGGGACGGTGGCGGTCGCTGCAGGCGCGGCAGCGACCGCGGGTGCGGCGGCCACGGGCGCGGCGGGCGCGGCGGGTGCGGCAGGCGCGACGGGCGCGGCGACAGGCG
>JBGANQ010000169.1:0-6837 GCA_044222245.1 Polyangia bacterium
GCCCACCCTCTCTCAGCCGACCAGCAGTCAGCCGGTCGCGCCGCCCGCTGGCGACCCGGCGGCGGCCGGCCAGCAGGCAAGCCCGCTGCCCGCAGCCGCGGTGGCGACGACAGCACCACCGGCGGCGCAGCCACCGCCCCAAGCCCCGGCCGCTGCCACCAACGGAGCGCGTCCGTCGCAATCCCCGGATCCGGCGGAGACGGCGATCGCCTCGGCGCTGCCGTCGGGTGCGGCGTCCGCTGCCGCGCCTGCCGCGGCGTCGGCTTCAGCCGGCGAGTTCGCGACGCTCATCGGCAAGGCCCGCGCCTTCGAGCACCGCGGCGCCCTGACCCCGGCCTACCACGCAGCGCATGCAGCCCAGCGGCTGCAGCCGCGCAGCTCCGAGGTCTTTGCCATCCTGGCCCAGCTCGCCCTGGACCAGGGCAATGCCGATAAAGCCGCCGGCCTCGCCAAGCGGGCGCGGTACCTCGACGCGCGCAACGCCGATGCCTATCTGGTGCTGGGCACGGTGGAGCAGGCCCGCTCGCACCCGGCCAGCGCGCGCGCCTACTTCAAGAAGTACCTGGCGCTCGCCCCCAGCGGCGAGCGCGCCGTGGAGGTCCGAGCGGTGCTGCGCTCCAGCCGCTAGCAGCTGGGATGCAGCGGCTGCCACCCCGAGCAGTCGGGGTCGCCAAGGCTCCGCACCCGAGTCTTGGCGACTCAACACGCGCTCGCGGCGCGTGCGGCGGGACTCTGCTCGCCGGTCGCCGGGGCCGGCGGCGCGGGGCTCAGCAGTCGTGGTCTTTGAGACCGAGCACGTCTTCCATGTCGTAAAGGCCGGGCCTGCCGGCGGCGCGGAGCCAGCGGGCGGCGCGCAGGGCGCCGTGCGCGAAGACCTCGCGGGCGGTGGCGCGGTGCACGAGCTCGATGCGCTCGCCGGTGCCGAGCAGCAGCGCAGTGTGCTCGCCGACCACGTCGCCGCCGCGCACCGCGAACACGCCAAGCTCGGCGGCGCTGCGCGGCCCGACCAGGCCCTCGCGCCCGCTTTTGACCTCCAGGGCGGTGGCGCGGCCGGCCTTGATCGCCTCGGCCAGCAGCAGCGCGGTTCCCGAGGGCGCGTCGCGCTTGTGACGGTGGTGGACCTCGACGATCTCGGCGTCGTAGTCAGAAAGGGCGCGGCTGGCCCGGCGCAGCAGCCCGAGCAGCACGTTGACCCCGGGCGACATGTTCGCCGAGCGGACGATCGGAATCTGCGTCGCCGCCTCGCCGATCGCCGCCAGCGCCGCTGGCTGCAGGCCGGTGGTGCCGATCACCAGCGGGACCTGCGCCAGCACCGCCGCCGCCGTGAGCACCTGGGTCGCCGCCGGGGTCGAGAAGTCGATGACCACGTCGCACAGCGGCAGCGCCGCCTGGAGGTCGCAGCTGACGTCGACCCCGGTCATCGAGGCGCCGCACAGCGGTCCGATGTCGTGTCCGAGGTGGGGGCAGCGGCTGGAGGCGAGCGCTACCGTCAGAAGGAGGCTGGGCGGCGGGATCGGGCTGCGCCCCGCGTCGGACTCGGGCGGGGCGAGCAGGCAGCGGACGACCATCTGCCCCATCCGCCCGAGCGCCCCGTACACCCCGATGCGCAGCGGCGACGGGCCCGGCTGGTGATGCGTGTGGCGCAGCTCCTCGGCGCCGTCCCCGGGGCCCCCCTTGCCAGCGGTGTGCGCCGAGGGCTCCCCGCTCACGGCAACAGCTCCAGCGTCTGCAGCAGCGCCCGCAGCTTCTCCTGTCCCGCCGCGGTCATCGGCAAAAGCGGCAGCCGCAGCACGTTGTCGAGCTGCCCGAGCAGCTGCAGCGCCGCCTTGGCCGGGATCGGGTTCGGCTCGGAGAATAAGAGGTCGGCCAGGGGCACAAAACGCGCGTGCAGCTTCTGCGCCCGCAGGTAGTCACCGGCGACGAATGCCTGCCAGACAGCGACGGTGAGCGCCGGGGCGACGTTGCTCACCACCGACACGCAGCCGCGCGCCCCGACGCAGTAAAGCGGGTAGTTCAGGGCGTCCTCGCCCGACAAGATCGCCAGCCGATCGCCGAGCTTATTTACCAGCTGCTGGGTGCGCAGGACCGAGCCGCTGGCCTCCTTGAGGGCGACGATCGGCGCAAGCTCGCACAGCCGCGCCACGGTGTCGGGCAGAAGGTCGCAGCCGGTGCGCGCCGGGACGTTGTACAGCATGATCGGGTGCCCGAGGCGGCTGAGGGCGGCGAAGTGCTGGTAGAGCCCCTCCTGGCTCGGGCGGTTGTAGTAGGGAGTGACGGCCAAAAGCCCGTCGGCACCCTGGGTGATCGCTGCCCGCGCGAGCTCCAGCGAGTGCGCCGTACTCGGCGAGCCGACGCCGGCCAGCACCGGCACCCGCCGGCCCACGGCCTCGACGACGACGCGGATGACGCGCGCCTGCTCGGCCGCGGTCATGGTCGCCGCCTCGCCGGTGGTGCCGCAGGCGACAAGGCCGGCGACGCCGCCGCGCAGCTGCGCCTCACACAGCGCCCCCAGGGCCGCTTCGTCAACGACGGGCAGGTCCCCCGCGCCGCCGCGCATCGGCGTACACAGAGCGGTATAGACGCCGGCAAACGGCGCTTGTGTCATCGCTTCCTCCCTGCGGGCCTTGCCGCCCTGCCGCCGGCTACTTCTTCTTGTTGCGCTTGCGCGCCTCTTTGGCGAGCTTCCGCTTGGCCTTCTCGCGCCGCTTGTCGACGTTGGCGCGCGGCGCCGAGTGGCGCATCTCGGCCTGCTGCATGCCGGCGGCGTTCATGATCGCGCCCAGGTCCATGCCGGCAAACTGCTTGATCTTGGAGATGGTGCGCAGCCCCGGGATCTTGCCGAGCAGCCCCGCCTGCGCGCCCATGGTCAGCATCATCTGCCGCATGAGCGCGAACTTGTGCAGGAGCTCCATCACCTCCGCCTCTTTGCGGCCCGAGCCGCGGGCGACGCGGCGGATGCGCGGCTCGCAGTAGTGGGCGACGCGGCGGCGGCCCTTGACCTGGCCGCCGGAGATGACCTGCTCCCACGAGGTCTCGATGAAGCGCTCGGGGTAGCGGCGCTCGTGCAGGGTCATCGAGCTGATCATCGCCTTGATCTTGATAAGCTCGCTGTCGTCGATGTTGGCGCCCTCGGGCAGCTGCATGCCGAACAGCGGCATCTTCTGCAGGATGTCCTTAAGCGAGCCCATCTGCTGGATGACGCTGATCTGCTCGAGGAAGTCCTGCATGTCGAACTTCCCCTTGAGCATACGCATCGCGTCCTGCTCAGCCTTCTGGGTGTCGACGACCTGCTCGAAGTCCTTCATCAGGCCCACGATGTCGCCCATGCCCAGGATGCGGCTGGACAGGCCCTCGGGGCGGAACTCCTCCAGCTTGTCCATGCCCTCGCCGACGCCGAGGAAGCGGATCGGCTGGCCGGTCACTTCCTTGATCGTCAGCGCCGCGCCGCCGCGGGCGTCACCATCGAGCTTGGTGAGGATGAAGCCGCTGGTGGTGATGCGGTCGTGGAACGTCTTGGCGGTGTTCACCGCGTCCTGGCCGATCATCGCGTCGACGACGAGGAACACCTCGTGCGGCTTTACGCGCGCCTTTATCTCCTCGAGCTCCTTCATCAGCGGCTCGTCGATCGCCAGGCGGCCGGCGGTGTCGAGCAGCACGACGTCGTAGCCCTTGCTGTAGGCGAGCTTGTAGGCCTCTTCGCAGATGTCGGGCGGCTTCTTGTCGGGCGCCGCGAACACCGTGATGCCAAGCTGCTGCCCGAGCACCTGCAGCTGCTGCACGGCGGCCGGACGGTACACGTCGGCGGCGACGAGCAGGGGCTTGCGCTTGTGGATCTTCTGCAGCCAGCGCGCGAGCTTGCCGGTGGTGGTGGTCTTGCCCGAGCCCTGGAGGCCGACCATCATAAAGACCGTCGGGCCCTTCTTGGCCCAGTTGATCTCGGTGGGTCCCCCGTCGGGGTTGCCCATAAGGGCGGTCAGCTCCTCCTGGCAGATGCGGATGAAGTGGTACTCGGGGGAGACCTCCATCTGCTTGAGGGTGCGCTCGCCGAGCTTGCCCTCGGCCGGCACCTGCGCCTTGGCGCGCAGCGCGACGACCTGGCCCAGGGCCTTGTCCTTGACGCGCTGCATGAACGAGCGCACCACCGGCAGCGCCACATCGGCTTCCAAGAGCGACATGCGCACATCGCGCAGCGCCGCCTCGATGTTGTCTTCAGAAAGTTCAGCGACGCCGGTGAGGCGCTCGCGGGCGGCCCGAAAGCCTTTGCTCAGGGTCTCTAACATGTGGGTTCCTAAGAAGGTGCCATTACGCCCATTTACTCGACGAGCGACTGCGCAGTTGACGGCTGGCCGCGCGCCCAGGCGCCGGCGCGCTCAAACAGCAGTCCAGACGCCCAGACTTATCACGCCCCCGCCCGCCGCGCCAGAAGCCCGTAAAAGCTAGGGCTCGGACAGGCGGGTCCAGAGCCAGCTCCAGACCTCGGCGCCCCAAGCCGCCAGCAGTGTGAGCAGCAGCGCCAGCAGCGCCAGCGCCAGCGCGCCTTGGGGTCGGTTCATGAGCTCGCGCAGCCGCTGGCCGGCGCCCGCTCGAATCGGCAGCGGGCGCGTCGCCGGGGCCGCCGGGAGTGGTGCGCTGGCGGCCAGCTGGGCGGTGGTGAGCGGCGGCGCCTCGCCCGCTGCCGCCAGGCCGAGCGGGATCGTCGGATCGACCCGCCGCGCCGGCGAGGTGACCGCATCGAAATCGACCGCCGGGCTCAGCGCCCGCGCGTGATCCATGGTCCGATCCTGGGTGAGATCCACGATCGGCGCCGCTGGCTCGGCAGCCGGCTCGGCGACCGGCGGCTCGGCGGCCGGCGCGGCGACCGGCCGCAGCTCGCTCACCGGCGCCGGGTGCAGCGGCGGCACCTTGAGCTCGGTGAGCACCGCAGACGGCAGCGGCACCGTGTCATCGGTCGACAGCGGCAGCTCCCGGTCGGGCACCGTGGGCCACGGCACCGTGATCACATGCTCACAAGTCGACTCGGCGGCCGGCTCGACGGCCGGCTCGACGGCCGGCTCGACAGCCGGCTCGACATCAAGCAGGCTGTGGCGATCACTGTCCGCCGCGTAGTCCGGGTCGTCGAAGTCGCCGATGGACGGGATGATCGCAGTGCCGGTGCGCTCCTCCAGCGAGTGCCAGGCGGTCGGATCGGGGCCGCAGACCTCGCGCAGGTGCTCGGCCAGTCCCAGGCGGCAGAGCCACAGGCCGTGCTGCCGGGTCAGCTCGCGCAGCACCGTGCTCAGCTCGCGGGCGCTCTGGTAGCGGTCCTCGGGGCGGCGGGCCAGGGCGCGGCGCAGCACGTCATCAAAAGCCGGCGGCAGCTCCGGGCACAGCTGCGATGGCGGGACGATCGCCGCTTCGTAGATCTCGGCGGTCGGCTGCCCCGGCTGGCCGATGAACAGGCGCTTGTCGGTCAGTACTTCGTACAGCACCGCCGCCAGCGCGAACAGGTCGGTGCGCGCGTCGACCGCTGCCCCGGCCGCCTGCTCGGGCGACATGTAGCCGACCTTGCCGCGTAGCCGCACCCCCAGCACCCCCACCTCCGGTGTTCCGGCCTGGGCGATGCCGAAATCGGTTAGCTTCACCTCGCCTTCCGCCGACAGGAGGATGTTGGCCGGCGACACGTCGCGGTGGCTCAGCCCGAGCGGCCGTCCATCGGGGGTGCGGCGGGTGTGCGCGTACTCCAGCGCCCCCAAGAGCTCCTGCGCCAGGTACAGCGCCGCCGCCACCGAGAACCGCTGCCCGCGTCGCCGCGCCCGCCGCAGCAAGAGCCGCAGGTCGCCGCCGCTCACATACTCCATCACCAGGTAGTAGTCGCCGTCGAGCCGCGTCAGATCGAGCGTGCGCACGATGCTCGGGTGATCGAGCGCCGCCGACAGGCTCGCCTCGCGCAGGAACAGCGCCAGCAGCGGCGGCTGGCGCCCGAGCTCGGGGCGCAGCCGCTTGAGCACCACCGTCTTGACAAAGCCCCCCGGGGCCACCCGCTTGCCAAGATAGACCGACGCCATGCCGCCCTGGGTCAGCAGCTCGCCTAGTACGTACCCGCCTACCTCTTCACCCGCAGCTAGAACCTGGATGCTCGATAGGGGCGGCGACACGTTCCTCACAGACCCGACGGAGGACACCGCGCGAGCGTATTTTAGCGCCCGGGCGAACGCAATCCTTTTGCATGCTTGCCCGCGCCGCCCCGTCCGCGCGACCCCCGCCGAGGTCGCCGAGGTCGCCGAGGTCGGGCAAGCTCCGCCGACCTCCGCCCGGGAGCTGCGTCCCCGCCCCAGAGCTCAGGCATAATGAAGCAGTGAGCCGCCCCGCGCCGCCGCCCGCTGACCCGCCCGCCGCCCGCCGCGAGCCGCCGGCCGGCCCGCCGCCGGTCAGCGCCGGCATCGCCCTGGGCCGGCGCGCCGGGCGGGCCCAGGTCACCGCGCTCGTGCTGTCCCTGCGCCGACGCGCCGAGGCCGATGCCCAGGAGCAGCTGCGACGCATCCGCCTGCAGCTCGAGCTCGCCCGCCGCAGCGAGGCCCAGGCCCAGCGCCAGCTCGAGCAGGCGCGAAAGCGCCTCCAGGACCTGGCCGCCGAGCTGACCGGGCTGACCGAGCTGACCGGGCTGAGCTCACCCCGCCCGCCGCGCCTGGAGCCGCCATCCGCCCAGCTGCTCGCCAGCCACGCCGCGCGGCTTGTGCAGCAGCGGCAGCTCGTGCGCGACCGCCAGCGCGACCTCGACGCCCAGGCCGCTCAGCTGCAGACCCTGTTGCGAAAGCAGAGCGAGCTGCACGAGACCCTGCGCCGCGCCCTCGCCCTGCG
>JBGANQ010000072.1:0-45437 GCA_044222245.1 Polyangia bacterium
GCAGGTGCCCAGCGTGCGCGAGTACTTCGAGACCCTCATGCGCTTCTGCGTGGCCTCGAACAGGGCAAGCGGCCGGTGCCGCCGCCCACCTGAGCGACCCGGTCGGGCCGCCGTGCAGGGGCGGTCGGCGCCGAGCCCAGGACGGCGACCGCCTACTCGGTGGGAACCGGCGGCGGCGGCGGCAGCGGGCGGTTGGGGTCCGCGGCGGAGGGGCTGGCCGGATCGGGCGTCGCCTTGTCGCGGTGACCCGAGCTCGTCGCGAGCTGGAAGCCGTTGCGCTTGCACACCTCCAGGACCTTGTTCTGCTCGGCGTCGTCCAGGCGGCCAAACAGACGGCCGGCCGCCGCGGCGTCGGGGATCTGACACGCCGCCAGCACCGCCAGGCGCAGCGCCAGGACGGCGATGTGCGGCTTGCGGCGGTCGCCGGACTTGAGCACGGTCTGCGCCGCCGCCAGCGCCTCGCTGTACTTCTTCTCGCTGTAGGCCTGGTTGGCCTGGATCAGGGCGACCGGTACATCGGTGAGCTCCTTCTTGGCGAGCGCCAGCGCCGGCGCCTCGGGGTCTCCGGCGGCGTCGTCTCGGTGGCCGCGGTGCAGGGCTTGCGCTGCTCGGCGCGCACCTGCGGGTGCCCGGGCACTGTGTCGAGCAGCTTCTGCACCTGGGCGGTGAACTCGGCGCACTGGTGGTGCTCGCGCAGCTTGGCCGCCAGCATGAGCTGGCTGCTGACGAACGCCTCGCTCGCGGTGTCGTAGGCCGGCTGCGCCATGGTGCGGTAGACCGAGTCGGCGGCCAGCTGCCCGTAGTTGCGGACGACCTCCTCGTGGTCGCGCTTCTGGGCGGCGGCCTCCAGGCGCTGGTAGACCTCCTGCATCGGCTGCTCGCTGATCGCCTCCTGGCGCATCGCTGTAAGCTCGCTCTGCTGGGCCGGCATCAGGGTGCCGTTGTAGCGCCGCTGCAGCTCTTCGGAGCCGGCCAGGACCGCGGCCCACGACCGGTTCTGCACCGCGACCTGCAGCACGCCCAGAGCGCGCTCTACCTCTTCGTCCTGCGGCACCTTGTAGAACTTCAGGGTGCCGGCCAGGGTGCGCTGCAGGGCCAGGCTGTGGCGCAGGCCGTAGAAGAACCCGGCGCTGCCGCACATGACCAGCACGAACAGACCCGGCCACAGGTAGCGCGACAGGGCCGCCCGGGGCGGCGGCGCGGCAACCGGCGGCGGCGGCCGCGGCGCCGGGGTGACCGCCGAGGCGCGCGCGGGGGCGCTCTGCATCGATGGCGAGAGCGAGGGCGGCGGCGTGCGCAGGCCGCTGGAGTTCTCGTACCGGGCCGGCTGCAGCGAGGTGCTGGAGGCCAGCGGCACCCCGCTGCTCGCGCTGGCGGCCGACACCGGCGGGTAGCTGGTCCCCGAGTACAGGCCGGAGCCGCCGGCGCGCATCGCCTCCTCGGCCTCTTCCAGCGCCTGGTCGAGCAGCGCCGCGTTGGCGTAGCGCTCCTCGGGCTTTTTGCGCAAAAGGCGCATGACGATGTCCTGCACCACCAGCGGCACCGTCTCGGGCAGCGGCTTGGGCTCGCTGCCCAGGTGCGCGAACAGCACCTCGTGCGGGGTGCCGAGGAACGGCGCCTGCCCGGTGAGCAGCTCGTAGAACAGCACGCCCGCCGCGTACAGGTCGGTGCGGCCGTCGATCTTGGGGTTCTCGGTCACCTGCTCGGGCGCGATGTACTTGGGCGTGCCGACGAGGATTCCCGGGGCGGTCAGCGACTGCGCCTTGTTGCCGACCTGCTTGGCCATGCCAAAGTCAAGGACCTTGAGCACGATCCGCCCGCCGGCCTGGTAGCGCAACAGCTTCATGTTCTGCGGCTTGATGTCGCGGTGGACCACGCCCACCCGGTGCGCTTCCTCCAGCGCCGCCGCCAGCTGCCGCATCAGCGCCACCGCCCGCAGCGGCTTGAGCTTGCCCTCCTGCTTGAGCACGTCCGAGAGGTCGGCCCCCTCGATAAGCTCCATCACCAGAAACGGCATGCCGTCCTGGATGCCGAAGTCGAACACCTGGGTGATCGCTGGGTGATTGAGCTGGCTCCACACCCGCGCCTCGCGCTTGAAGCGCTCGACCGCGTCGGGCGTGTCGAACGTGTCCTTGCGCATCATCTTGATGGCGACGGGCTTGTCCATCGCCTGGTTGACGCCGCGAATGACCACGCCCTGGGCCCCTTCGCCCAGGAGGCCATCGCCGGGGTACTGCGCGTCGAGCGTCCGGCCGACCATGGAGGCAGCCCATCCCATCCGACTAGACATGTTCTTATTCCAACGTAGAGCGAAACGACCGGAGGCTTCAAGCCTTTCTTCCGGTCAAATCGCCGGCCGGGCGCCGGCCGACTCGGCTTGCCGCTCGGTTTTTAGCTTGTGGGGGGATGCTCGTCGAAGTAGGCGCGGCGGCTCTCGCGGGAGATCTCGACCTCGATGTCCTCGCCAGAGAGCTGCGCCTGGCAGCCGAGCCTTGAGGTCGCGCGGACATCGAAGGCCTTATCGAGGATGTCCTCTTCGCGGTCTTTTTGCCGGCTCAGCGAGGCGGCGCCCTTTTTGACGTAGACGTGGCAGGTCGAGCAGGCGCACACGCCCCCACAGGCGTAGCCGACCTGGGCGTGGATTTTCTTGGCCGCCTCCAGGATCGAGGTCCCGGCGGGCACCTCGACCGAGCGCGGCACGGCGGGATTTTCGGGCGACGGATCGTTAAGGAAGGTCACGCGTGGCATCGGCTACTCCGCAGCGGGGATGGGGCGGGGCCCGGCGGGCGCGGCCTGGTCGCCCGGACCCGCCTCGGGCTCGGCCACCGCGTCGGGGCTGGCGGCAGTTGGATCGTAGTGCACCGCCTTTTCGACCGCGCTCAGCGACCGGCCGGCGACCGCGCGGCTCAGGCTCTGGTTCATGCGCAGCTGCGCGAACTCCTTGCTCGCGTGATCAAGGGCCTCGATGCTCTCGGCGATGCGGCGGTGATCGGTGCCCGCCTTGGCGGCGACCACGGCGTCACGGGCCGCCTCGACGCGGGCGCGCTCGGCGGGCGGCAGCAGGTCGCCGTCGCGCGCAAGGGCGATCTGCAGCGCCGCGAGGATGCGCTCGGCCTCGACGCGCTGCTCAAGCAGCATGCGCTGCTTGAGGTCGACCTCGGCATACTCGAAGCTGTCGAGCAGCATCTTCTCGATCTGCTCGTCGGACAGGCCGTACGAGGGCTTGACCTGGATGTGCGCCTCCTTGCCCGAGTTGAGCTCGCGGGCGGTGACGCTCAGAAGGCCGTTCTCGTCGATGAGGAACGTCACCTCGAGCCGCGCCATGCCGGCCGCCATCTTGGGCAGGCCGGTGAGGGTGAAGCGCGCCAGCGAGCGGCACTCGCCGGCGGTCTCGCGCTCGCCCTGGACGACGTGCAGGTCGAAGCCGGTCTGGCCGTCGGCGTAGGTGGTAAAGACCTGGCGCGCCCCGGTGGGCACGCGGCTGTTTCTGGGGATGATCTTCTCGACGATGCCGCCCATGAGCTCAAGGCCGAGCGACAGCGGCGTCACGTCGATGAGCAAGAGGCCGCTGCTGTCGCCGCTGCTGTCGCCGGCGAGCAGCTCGGCCTGGACCGCGGCGCCGAGCGCCACCACCTGATCCGGGTCGAGCTCGCACAGCGGCTCGCGGCCAAACAGCCCTGCGACAAAACGCCGCACCGCTGGCACCCGCGTCGCGCCGCCGACCAGGATGACGCCGTCCAGCGCCTCCGGGGTGAGCTCGGCGTCCTTGAGCGCCCGCCGGCAGGGCGTGGCAGTGCGCTGGAGCACCGGCGCGATCGCCGCCTCCAGCTCCTGCCGGGTGACGGTCAGCGCCTGGCCGCGCAGCTCGGCCTGGGCGGTCGGCTCGGCGCTCAGGCGGTGCTTGAGGGCGCGCGCCTCATCGAGCAGCTCGCGCCCAAGGCCCGCGTCGGCCTGCAGCGCCGCGGCGAGCTCGGCCTTTTGCGAGTGCTTGCGCAGCAGCAGCTCGGCCAGCGCGTGATCCATGTCATCGCCGCCGAGCGCGGTGTCGCCGGCGGTCGCCATGACGGTGAAGATCCCATCGCGCAGGTCGAGGATCGAGATGTCGAAGGTGCCGCCGCCCAGGTCGTAGACGGCGAACTTGCCCTCGCGCTTCTTGTCCAGGCCGTAGGCGAGCGCCGCCGCGGTGGGCTCGTTGAGCAGCCGCAGCACGTTCAGCCCGGCGAGCCGCCCGGCGTCCTTGGTCGCCTGGCGCTGCGCGTCGTCAAAATAAGCCGGCACGGTGATCACCGCGCCCTCCAGCTCGCCGCCGAGCTTCTCCTCGGCACGCTGGCGCAGCTGGCGCAGGATCTCGGCGCTCACCTCGATCGGGGTGACGCTGCGGCTGGCCGGTCCCTTATCCCCGGCGACGAGCAGGCGGACGATGTCGGCGGCCTGCGGGTCGCCATGGGCCGGGGCCGGAGCGAACCGATACTGCCCGAAGCGCTGCGCGGTGCCGTCTTTGTCCAGGTCCCGGGGCCCGCGCCCCATGAAGCGCTTGACCGAGGCGATGGTGTCATGCGGAGCCTGCGCCGCGCTGCTCTTGGCCGCCCTGCCGACCACCGGCGGGCTGCCCGCCTGATAGCGCACCACCGACGGCAGCAGCGCCTGCCCCTGCGGGTCGAGCAGGCAGCGCGGGGTGCCGTCAGTGACCACCGCGACGAGCGAGTTGGTGGTGCCGAGGTCGATGCCGACGACGCGGCCTCTGCAGGCTTCCTTCACCCTGGACTCGCCGGGCTCTGCGATCTGAAACAGGCTCATAGATGTGGGTCTTCTTCTCTCGGAGTTGTCAGGAGATTTTCAGGAAGTTCGGGGCGCCCAAGTGGCCGGACGCGGCGCGCCGCGGCGGTGGGCCGGCTACAGGAGCGGGCTGGCCGCGCGCTCCGCCTGCGCCTCTTTGTACTCGGCGAGCTCGTCGCAGAAGCGCTGGTAGTAGCGCTGCGCCAGCACCGCCTGGGTCAGCATGCCGAGGAGCTCGGCCTGCTCGCCGGCATCGGCCGCCGCTTCCAGCCGGGCAAAGCCTGTAGCCAGCGACTCTTCCAAGGCCCCCATGCGCTCCTGCACCTGGGCGGCGAGCGTCGCCAGCCGCGCCGCATCGTGGGCCTGCCGCGCCTCGACCAGCTCCTCGCGCAGCTCCAGGATCGCCATCAGGAACGCCGGGTCGACGGTGAGCTTGCTGCCCGGTCCTTCGCGGGTGACGTCGATGCCGTGCAGCTGCAAAAGGTACTGCGCCCGCCGCGGGTCGCTGCGCAGCACCCGGTAGGCCTCGTTGAGGTCGGTGGCGCGGGCGAGCACCGCGGCGCGCTCGGCGGCCGGGGCGCGGCTGAAGCGATCGGGGTGCCAGTGCCGCGAGCGCTCGCGATAGCGCGCCTCGAGCTGCTCGCGGTCGAGCGCGTAGCGCACCGGCAGCTCGAACACCTCGAAGTGGTTGCGCGCGGGCGCCATGGGCTTCTCGCCTAGAATTGGACGCTCTCGCCGCAGCCGCAGGCGCCCTTGGTGTTGGGGTTATTGAAGCGGAACCCGTAGCCCATCATGCTGGTGACAAAATCGAGCTCGGTGCCGTTTAAGTACACCAGGCTCTTGGGATCGACAAACAGCTTCACCCCGGGCTCAAACTCAAAGACCTTGTCGGTGCTGCGCGGGGGCTCGTCGGCCCACTCGAACATGTACGAAAAGCCCGTGCAGCCGCCGCCCCGGATACCGATGCGCAGGCCCTGCGCCTGCTTGCCTTCCAGGGCGCGCTTGTCCTTGAGCCGCAGCACCTCGGAGATGGCCTTGGGGGTTGCGGTGATGGTCGCCATGGCCATGGTCAACCTGCCTTGTTGTGCGCCGCCGTGCTCGGCTGGCCCTTTTTCTTGCGATAGTCGGCGATCGCCGCCTTGATGGCGTCCTCGGCGAGCACCGAGCAGTGGATCTTCACCGGCGGCAGGTTCAGCTCTTCGGCGATCGCCGAGTTCTGGATCTGCTCGGCCTGATCGATGTTCATGCCCTTGACCCACTCGGTCACCAGCGACGAGCTGGCGATCGCCGAGCCGCAGCCGAAGGTCTTGAACTTGGCGTCCTTGATGACGCCGCTGTCGTCGATCTGCAGCTGCAGCTTCATCACATCGCCGCACGCCGGCGCGCCGACCAGGCCCGTGCCCACCGAGGGATCGTTTTTGTCCAGGCTGCCGACGTTGCGCGGGTTTTCGTAGTGGTCGATGACTTTTTCGCTGTAGGCCATAATTTTTTCTCTCTGTCTCTTAGCCAAGGGCCGCTGCCGGCAGCCCCAGAGTCGTTGGTCGTTGGTCGTTGCCAGGGCGGCTGCGCCGTCAGTGCGCCGCCGCCCACTCGATGCTCTTGAGGTCCACGCCCTCCTGCGCCATCTCCCACAGCGGCGACATGTTGCGCAGCCGGCTGACCTTGTCGATGACCAGGTCGGCGACGTAGTCGACCTCTTCCTCGGTCGTGTAGCGGCCCAGGCCAAAGCGGATCGAGGTGTGCGCCAGCTCCTCGCCGATGCCGAGGGCGCGCAGCACGTACGAAGGCTCCAGCGACGCCGAGGTGCACGCCGAGCCCGACGACACCGCCACATCCTTGAGCGCCATCATCAGCCCCTCGCCCTCAACGAAGGCGAAGCTGAGGTTGAGGTTGCCGGGCAGCCGATGCTCGACCGAGCCGTTGAGGTAGATCTCGGGCAGCGCCGCCGCCAGCCGCTTGTGCAGGCGGTCGCGCAGCGCGGCGATGCGCTTGCCCTCCTCGGGCAGCTCCAGGCGAGCGATCTCGGCCGCCTTGCCAAAGCCGACGATGCCCGGCACGTTCAGCGTCCCCGAGCGCATGCCGCGCTCGTGCCCGCCGCCGTCGACCTGCTGCTCCAGGCGCACCCGCGGCTTGCGCCGCACATACAGCGCCCCGACGCCCTTGGGGCCGTAGATCTTGTGCGAGGTCATCGACACCAGATCCGCCTTGCACTGCTCGACATCAAAGGGGATCTTGCCCACCCCCTGCACGGCGTCGCTGTGCAGGAGCGCCCCGCGCTCTTTGATGATCGCCCCGAGCGTCGCCAGGTCGTTTATCGACCCGATCTCGTTATTGGCCAGCATGATCGAGCACAGGATCGTCCGCTCGGTCAGCGCCGCGCGCAGCCGCTCGGGGTCGATGCGCCCGTCCTTCTCGACGGGCAGGTAGGTGACCTCGAAGCCCTCATTTTCCAGCCGCTTGCAGGTGTCGAGCACCGACTTGTGCTCGACCTGGGTGGTGATGATGTGGTTGCCGCGGTCCTTGTAAAAGTGCGCCGCGCCCTTGATTGCCAGGTTATTGGACTCGGTGGCGCCCGAGGTCCAGATGATCTCCTTGCCGCTGGCGCCGATGAGCGCCCCGACCTGCTCGCGGGCGTCGTCCACCGCCTTTTCGGCGGTCCAGCCGAACGAGTGGTTGCGGCTGGCGGCGTTGCCAAAGTGGCTGGAGAAGTAGGGCAGCATCGTCTCGACGACCCGCGGGTCGACCGGGGTGGTCGAGTGATAGTCCATGAAAATTGGGAGCTTGACCGCCATGTCTCTTCCTTCGTGTGCTGGGCCCGGCCGCGCCGCGTCCGTCTCAGCTGGTGTGAACCCCGGCCACCATCAGCGGCTGGTTTCCGTCGTGACCGTGGAGGCGGCAGTCGCCGCACTCAGAAGTAAAGTGCTCGGGGCCGCACGTCTTGCAGCCGTCCAGGTATGCCAGCCCCGCCAGCAGATCGCTCTCCAGCCGGTCGAGCTTGGCGCGCTGCTCGCGGCACATCGCCAGCTTCTGATCGAGCAGCTGGCGCAGGCGGTTCATCGCCTCGGTGCCGATGTGCCGGCTCTCTAGATCGCGCAGCAGCGCCTGGATCTCGCCAAGCGACACGTCTGCTTCCTGCAGGCGGCTTATCCACTCGACGCGCTCGACGGCGCTCGGCGAGTACATGCGGAAGCCGCCGCGCGAGCGGATGGCCGGCTTGAGCAGCCCCATCTCTTCATATAGGTGCAGGGCGCGCGCGGTCTTGCCGCAGCGATCGGCCAGCTGGCCGATGCGGAGCAGGCCCTCGGCGGGCAGTAGCGGCTCGCGACGCTCACCGCTGCTCAGAGCCGACTCCCCATCGGTAGTCATGGCGACCGGGGAGAGGCTTGCCGAGCCCTCGCCGCTGCTTGCCGGCCTGCCGCCTGATCCTTCTTGGCGCGCCGCCACTTGCTTGTCGTCCGCTGTAGCCATCTTTAAGTCCAACTTAAACCCTTACGTATGCGTCAGGTTCTAAGTGGAGTGTGTGATATCGTAGGTGACCTGTCAAGACCGAATCTTCCCTTTACGTAAGGGTTAAGTTCGAGCGGCGACAGGCGGGGGGCGGGCTAGGGATTGCGGCGCCAGCCGGCGTGGCCGGCGCGCCAGGCGGAGGGCTCGGTGGAAGCTGCCGCCTTGTCGGCGGGGGCGGCGGCGGCGGCCTGCGCAGCGTGGATGGCGGCGGCCTGGATGGCCAGGGTGGTGGCGTCGGCATCGGCCGCGTAGGGGGCGAGCAGGGTCGCCTTGTGGCCCTCGATGTAGCCGGTGTCGTAGCGGCCGGAGATGAAGTCCGGCTCCTGCATCACCCGGCGGTGGAAGGGGAGGTTGGTCTTGATGCCGGTGACCTGATACTCGCTGAGCGCCCGGCTCATGCGGGTGATCGCCTCGGCGCGCGTCTCGGCCCAGACCGCCAGCTTGGAGATCATGGGGTCGTAGAACATGCTGATCTCCGCCCCCTCGTACACCCCGCTGTCGTTGCGCACCGACGGGCCCGAGGGCACGCGCAGCCGCGCCAGCTTGCCCGGCGAGGGCATAAAGCGAATGGGATCCTCGGCGTAGACCCGGCACTCGATGGCGGCGCCGCGCAGCCGCAGGTCCTGCTGACGGAACGGCAGCGGGTGCCCCTCGGCGACGCGGATCTGCAGGTGCACCAGGTCGAGGCCGGTGACAAGCTCGGTGACCGGGTGCTCGACCTGCAGGCGGGTGTTCATCTCCAGGAAGTAGAAGCTCTTGTCGGGAGCGACCAGGAACTCGCAGGTGCCGGCGCCGACGTAGTCGACCGCGGCGGCGGCGCGCACCGCCACCTCGCCCATGCGGCGGCGCAGCTCGTCGTCGACCGCAGGGGAGGGCGCCTCTTCGATGACCTTCTGGTTGCGGCGCTGCACCGAGCAGTCGCGATCGAACAGGTAGACGTGGTGGCCGTGGCGGTCGCCGAAGATCTGGATCTCGACGTGGCGCGGCTTGACGATGGCGCGCTCCAGGTAGACGGTGTCGTCGCCGAACGCCGCCTTGGCCTCGCGCCGGGCGCTGTCGTACATCGCCGCGAACTTGGCCGGTCCGTCGCACAGCCGCATGCCGCGACCGCCGCCGCCGGCCGCCGCCTTGAGCATGATCGGGTAGCCGACCTTCTCGGCCGCCGCCAGCGCCGCCTCGACGGTCGAGAAGCCGCGCCCGTCCTCGCCGTTGTCGCCCGGCACGGTGGGCACGCCGGCGGCCTGCATGTTGATGCGGGCGCGCGTCTTTTCGCCCATCTTGCGCATCGCGTCCGCCGAGGGGCCGATGAAGATAAGGCCCTTGCGCTCGCAGACCTCGACAAACTCGGCGCGCTCCGAGAGAAAGCCATAGCCGGGGTGGACCGCGTCGGCGCCGGCCCGCACCGCGGCGTCGGCCACCTTCTCCATGTCGAGGTAGCTCTCGCGCGCCGGCGGCGGACCGATCGCGTAGGCCTCGTCGGCCATGCGCACGTGCAGCGCCCCGCGGTCGGCGTCGGAGTACACCGCGACGCTGCGGATGCCGAGCTCGCGGCAGGCGCGGATCACTCGCACCGCGATCTCACCGCGGTTGGCGATCAGGATCTTTTTAATCGGCTTGATGGTCACAGTGGACATGCGATTCCTGGCGGAAAGCGGGCGCTAGGCGCCGTGGCACTTCTTGTATTTTTTGCCGCTGCCGCACGGGCAGGCGTCGTTGCGCCCCACCTTGGGCTCGGTCCGGTACACCGGCTGCTTCTTGAGCAGCAGGTTGGGATCGTAGGACTCGGGGTCGGGGTCATGCCCGTGGGCGCAGTCGGGCCCGTGGACGTGCGGGGCAGCGGGAGCGTGCGCGTCAGGCGCCAATCGATCGGCAGGGGTCATGCCGCGCACTTTAGCCGATTGGCGGCCGCTTGTGCTAGGTGGCGGTTACGGCGAATCGGCGCGCCGGGTTCCGGTCGCGGTGGCGGTGAAGGCCGCGGTGCCGCTGCCAAGGACAAGCTCGCCCGCGGCCTGCCCGCCGCTCAACGTCTTGGCCTGCAGGAGGTCATCGGGCTCGTCGAGATCCGCCGACAGGCCGTAGCGCAGGTCAAGCTGCTGGCGGGCGTCATCCAGGGCGTGCAGCAGCTCGGCGGCGATGTTGGTGCTGGCGGTCTGGCACGGACCGACCAGCACCCCCTTGCACGGCGGCGCCAGCTTGCTGCACAGCACCGCCTCGACCGCCTGACAGCCGCTGGCCATGCCGCTGCGGGCCCCGCTCACCGCGGCCTGCCACAGCTGCATCGGGCTCATCGTCACCCCGCGCGGCGTCATCACGAGCTCGGTCTGCGCCTGCCGCCACTTCTCGGGCAGCTGCAGGCTGAGGGCGTGGGTGGGCACCCCGAGCAGGTTCGCGTGGACCGCTACCGGCAGCTCGCGCACCGTCGGCGTGGGCACGGTGAGCAGGGGATAGGTAGCGCTCAAGGTCGAGGTCTTCAGGGTCACCGCGAGCAGCGTGTGGTCGGCAAACCAGCGCGTTGCCTCGCTGCCGCGGACGTCCAGGCGCGAGGTGAGCACCGCCGTGCCCTGCACCGCGGCCAGGTCCCCCGCCACCGCGATGAGGGTGAGGGCCGAGGCGGTGCCGGTGAGCAGGGTCTGGACGCTCTGATCCGGCGCGTCGCTGGTCAGGCCGGTGCTGCGGCAGCCCTGACCATCTACCATCGCCCGCGCTGCCTGCAGCCGCATCGCCAGGGTGCGATCGGCCGGCGGCACCGCCGCGAGCAGCGCATCAAGCAGGGTCTGCGCCAGCCCGTAGCGGCAGCTGAGCAGCGCGAACAGCCGGTCGGGCAGGTGCAGCTGCAGCTCACTCTTGACGGTGAACGAGCCCACCGGGCTCAGGAACACCGGCTGCAGCGGGATGGCCAGCGGCACCACCACGCCCGACCGCAGCAGCCGCTCGGGCAGGCCGACGCAGCCGTGCGCGATCAGCCGGCCGCGCCGGTCTAGCGCCCGTCCGACGACCGTATAGTTGTGCAGGAGCAGCGTGGCGAACAGCAGCTCACCCGGCTGCGCCGGACCCTGCTGGCTGCGCAGCGCCCCCATCAGCTTGGCCGTCGGCGGCAGCTCGGCGCAGCCCTGGTCGATATAGGCCCCGGCCTCGACCGTGACCGCGGCGGGGCTCAGGTCCTGGGTATTGAGCTTGACCAGCATGCGGCCAAAGTCGTAGCGCGAGACCGCGACGTCGATGACCAGCTCGGCGGCCCGCGGGACGGTGACCAGCACATGGAACGCCGACTCGGCGGCCCCCGCGGTGAGCCGCGCGCTCGCCTGGCCGCGGTCGTTGGTCACCACGCTCGCCGTCGACAGCGTCGCGCCGCCGTCATCGCCGTCGGTGCTCAGGTGCAGGGTGACCCCGGCCCGAGGCTCGCCGTGCAGCGTGTAGCCGAGCTCCAGCAGCGCCGACTCCCCATAGTGAAGCCCGAGCGGTGAGGTTGGCGAGACCAGCGAGATCACCGCCGGCAGCTCGTCGGGCGGCAGCGTCTCGAGCGGTGCGCAGCCGCCAACGCCCACGAGCAGCAGCGGCACCACGGCGAGGATCGCCAGCGATCGCCTACGCTTGCAAGACCGGCGCGCCATCATGGCCAGAGCCTAGCGCAGCCGGCGCCCGCGCCAAGCGCCTAAATGCGCCGGCCGGCCAGAGGGTTACTGCAGGACCGGGGCCCGCGTCTGCGAGCGCAGGAACGACACCAGGTTCTCATTGGCCGCCTGCACCGCCTGGGTGAGGGCCTGGGTCTCCAGGTTCTCGAGCAGCGCCTTGGTCGGCTTGGTCGAGGGGCCGCGCGGCCCGAAGGCGCTCGCCCCGCCCGACACGATGCCGACGATGTTGTGGCCGGGCATAAGGGCGATGACGACGCTGATGTCGCACGAGATCTCCAGCTCGCCCGAGGGGGTGGTCCGGCGGGCGAGGTTGGTGACGCTGCTCTCGACTAGAAAGAGCTTGTTCGGGCCGCTTGGCTTTTTGCCCTCTTCGGCCAGCTCGATCTCGGGGATCGCCTGCAGCTCCTTAAAGATCGTCTCGCGCAGGCGCTTGGGGATGTCGGCGAGGGTGCCCGACTTGGCCTTGCTGCCCATGCGGCCGATGATCACCGATACCTTCTGCAGCGGCCGCGCCAGGGCCGCCTGGTGCTCCTCCAGCCGCCCGAGGGCGGCGGTGGCCAGGCGCTGGACGCGCTCGCTCTCGTCATGGGCGGCGGCGCGCAGGGCGGCGCGGGCACCGACCTCCCCGAGCTGCCCGAGGGCCTCGGCGCACGCCGCGCGCACCGCCTCGCTGCGGTCGGCGAGCAGCGACTGGATGAGCTGCGGCAGCGCCGCTTCCTCGCCGAGCTTGCCGAGCTCCTCGGCGGCCTGGCGGCGCTGGGCGGTGTTCTTGCTCGCGCGCAGGGTCTTTTGCAGCTCGCTCAGGCGCTCGTTGGCCGCCAGGGCGAGGCCGAGCGCGAGGGTCTGCACGAGCAGGCTGCCCAGCGCGAGCCGATACAGCCCCCGGTACAAGGCCAGGGCCAGGGCCCGGCAGCGGGCGCTGCTCAAGGAGAGCGCCTCAAGGCTGGAGTATGAACTGAGTCGGACATGTGCACGCGGCGTCTGGTTCCCAGCGGATGGCTATGATTACACCGACCGCCCCGAGGCGAGTCAAGGGCTGGCAGCTGGTTGGGCCATGCTATGCTCTGGCGATGTCCACCGCTTGGGGCAGCCCCGTCGCTGATTCCGCTCTGGCGCCGCTGCCGGAGCCGCCGGCGCGGCTGCGCCGCCTCTTGCAGAAGTACGATCTGCTCATCCGCCTGAGCGATAGTGAGCCGGGGCGCACCTTGCAGCGGCGGGACGACATGCGGGCGATCGCCCAGCGCTTCCCCGCCGCCCTGCGCGAGTGGGAGCAGCAGCCCGCCCACGAGCTTGCGCGGCGCCGGCAGCTTGTCGCCGCGGCGCTGGCGGCCTTTGCCAGCGGTGCCGAGCGCGCTGCTGACAGCGCCAGCTCCCCGGCGCGGGCCCCGGCTGCCGAGCGGGAGGCGGCTGAGGGCTGGCTCCGCTACGGCCTGGATGTCCACGACTGCCTGCGCGCGGTGCTGAAGCTGCGCAGCTACCTGAGCCAGCAGGCCGGGGGGCGCCTCCCCCGAGGCAGCGCGCGCCCGGACCGGCCGCCGGCCGCCGGGTTTGCCGCGAGCGTCCCCGCCTGCCAGGCGCTTGTCGCCGACTGCGAGGTGCCGTGGCTGCTGGTGACCAGCGAGCTGCTGGCGGCGATCGCCGACCCGGCGCGCGGGCGGCTGACGGCGATCGCCACGGGGTGGGCGAGGCGGCGATCAAGCAGGCCTTATTTGGGGCCGACCCGGCCCCCACCGCAGGCGACTCGGACGCCCCGCCGAATCCGCCGAATCCGCCGAATCAGGCGGACTGAGCGCGTCCGGCGACTACGGCGGCCGCTGGCCGCGGTCAGCGGAAATCTACGGCGTGACCGGGCCGAGTTGGGCATCATAAGACGCCATGCAGCCCTGCTCCGGCCCATCCACACCTCCAGGCGCGCGCGCCGCCGCTCCTGCCGCTGCGCCGCGCCCCTTTGCCTCTGCCGAGGGTCCGCGACGCCCGGCGGGGGCGCAGCTCGATGCGGCGCTGCTCGTGCGGCGCGCTCAGGCCGCGGACTCGGTGGTCGACCTCATCGGCGGCACGCCGCTGGTGCGGCTCTTCAACCTCGAGCCGCCCGGGGTCGAGCTGTGGGCCAAGTGCGAGTTCTGCAACCCCGGCGGCTCGGTCAAGGATCGCCCGGCGCTGCAGATGATCCGCGACGCCATCGCCGACGGCCGGCTGACCCGCGACAAGACCCTCATCGACTCCACCTCGGGCAACACCGGGGTCGCCTACTCGCTGGTCGGGGCGGCGCTCGGCTACCGCGTCAAGCTGGTCATGCCGGCCAACGTCTCGGCGGCGCGCAAGCAGATCACCTCTGCCTACGGCACCGAGCTCGTGTTCTCTTCCGAGCTGGAAGGCTCCGACGGGGCAATCCGCCTGGTGCGCGAGCTGGTCGCCCGCGAGCCCGAGCGCTACTTCTACCCCGACCAGTACAGCAACGAGTCCAACCCCCGCGCCCACTACCTGGGCACCGGCGCCGAGCTCGTCGCCGAGCTCGGCCCGCGGCTCACCCACTTCGTCGCCGGCGTCGGCACCTCGGGGACGATCATGGGCACCGGGCGGCGCCTGAAGGAGCACCGCCGCCCGGATGGCGGCCAGGTGCGCGTCATCGCCGTCGAGCCGGACGACGCCTTCCATGGCCTGGAGGGTCTTAAGCACATGGCCTCTTCGCTGGTGCCGGCGATCTGGCGGCCGCAGGAGTGCGTCGATGAGGTGCGAGCGATGTCGACCGACGCCGGCTGGGAGATGACCGAGACCCTCAAAGAGGCCGAGGGCCTGTTCGTCGGTCACTCGGCGGGCGCCAACGTCGCCGCGGCGCTGCAGGTGGCGCGCGAGCTTGCGGCCCGCGGCCAGACCGGCTGCGTCGCGACCGTGCTGTGCGATCGCGGTGACCGCTATTTCGTACCGCTTAAGTGGGAGCGTCGCTATGAGTGGTGAGACCCCAGAGCTTGATATCACCCCCGCGGCGCTGCGCGCCTGCTATGAAGACGCCCGCCGCTGCCACCCCGAGGAGGCGTGCGGCCTGCTGCTCGGCCCGGCCGCGGCGCCGCTGTGCGATGAGGCGCGGCCGTGCAAAAACCAGCAGAACCGCATGCACGCCCTGGACCCCGAGCGCTTCCCGCGCGACGCCACCACCGCCTACTGCCTGAGCCTGGCCGACATCCGCGCCCTGGAGGACTCGGCCAGCGGCGCCCGCCCGGTCAAGATCATCTACCACTCGCACGTCGACCGCGGCGCCTACTTCTCCGACGAGGACCACCGCGCCGCGCTGTTTGACGGCACGCCCGCCTACGCGGTCGACTACCTGGTCATCTCCTGCCACCGCGACGGCGTCAAGGGGGCCCGGCTGTTCCGTTTCCGCGACGGCAAGTACGTCGCGGTCAGGGAGTTCCCCGGCGAGGACGCCGTCTAGGGCTGGTCTGCCGCGGCCTGCCGCCGCTTGAACATCACCATCGCCAGCGGCGGCAACAGCGCCAGGATCGAGTACGGCTGCCCGTTGTGCGGCTCGGGCCGCGCCGCCACTCCGCCGAGGTTGCCAAGGCCGCTGCCGCCGTACAAAGTGGCGTCGCTGTTGTGCACCTCGTGCCAGAAGCCGGGGCCGGGGACGCTGATGCGGTACTCGGGCCGCGGCACCGGGGTGAAGTTGCAGCCGATGACCAGGGTGTCGGCTGGGTCGTTGCCGCGGCGCAGGAAGGTGAGCACGCTGTGGTCGGCGTCGTCCGGCTCCAGCCACGCGAAGCCGTCGTCCTCATAGTCGCGCACCGACAGCGCCGGCTCGCTGCGGTACAGCAGGTTGAGGTCGCGCATGCAGCGCAGGATGCCGGCGTGCTCGGGGCGCTCTAGCAGGTGCCAGTCCAGGCTCATGTCGTGGTTCCACTCAGCGAGCTGACCAAACTCGCCGCCCATGAACAGGAGCTTCTTGCCCGGCTGGGCAAACAGGTAGCCAAACAAGAGCCGCAGGCTGGCGCACTTCTGCCACAGGTCGCCGGCCATCTTGCCGAGCAGCGTCCGCTTGAGGTGCACCACCTCGTCGTGCGACAGCGCCAGCACGAAGTTCTCCGTGCGCGCGTACATCATGCGGAAGGTAAGCTCGGCGTGGTGGTGCTTGCGGTGGATCGGATCGCGCGCCAGGTAGTCGCGGGTGTCGTGCATCCACCCCATGTCCCACTTCAGGCCAAAGCCCAGGCCGCCGACCGTCGTCGGCCGCGTCACCAGCGGCCACGAGGTGGACTCCTCGGCGATGGTCTGCACGTCGGGGTAGGCGCGGTAGATCTCTTCGTTGAGGGTGCGCAGGAAGTACACCGCGTCCAGGTTCTCGCGCCCGCCGAGCGCGTTGGGGATCCACTCGCCCGGCTGCCGCGCGTAGTCGAGGTACAGCATCGACGCCACCGCGTCCACCCGCAGCCCGTCGGCGTGGTAGCAGTCGAGCCAGAACATGGCGCTGCTGTAAAGGAAGCTGCGCACCTCGTTGCGGCCGTAGTTAAAAAGCAGGCTGTTCCACTCGGGATGGAAGCCCTGGCGGGGATCGCGGTGCTCGTAAAGGTGCGTGCCGTCGAAGTAGCCAAGGCCATGCCCGTCGGCCGGGAAGTGCGAGGGCACCCAGTCGAGGATGACGCCGATGCCGGCTTGATGCAGCGAGTCGATGAGGAACATCAGGTCCTGCGGCGTGCCGTAGCGGCTGGTCGGGGCGAAAAAGCCGGTGACCTGATAGCCCCACGAGCCGTAAAACGGGTGCTCCATCACCGGCAGCAGCTCGACGTGGGTGAAGCCGAGCTTGCGCACGTAGTCGCACAGCCGCGGGGCGAGCTCGCGGTAGCTCAGCCAGCGGTTGTTGTCCTCGGGGACGCGCATCCACGAGCCCAGGTGCAGCTCGTAGATCGAGATCGGCGCCTCCAGGGCGTTTTTCGCCCGCCGGTGCTCCATCCACTGCGCGTCGCCCCAGGTGTAGTCGAGATCCCAGATCACCGACGCCTTGCCCGGCGCCACCTCGGCATACAAGGCCATGGGGTCGGCCTTGTCCACGCTGTAGTCGGCAAAGCGCGAGTCGACCCGGTAGACATAGCGCTGCCCG
The DNA here is from genome assembly GCA_044222245.1 of Polyangia bacterium. Taxonomy (GTDB): domain Bacteria; phylum Myxococcota_A; class Polyangia; order Palsa-1104; family JAEUJZ01; genus CALFML01. The sequence goes on from JBGANQ010000072.1 coordinate 17,005, forward strand.
AGGCAGGCCCTGGGGACAAAGCCCTCCCACAGCCCCGACTGACCGCGCGCGGACAGCGGGCAGCTGCCGGGCACCCAGCCGTTGAAATCGCCCATCACCGAGACGCTGCGCGCGTTGGGGGCCCACACCGAAAAGGCGCAGCCCCCCTCCGACCCTGCCGCGGGCGGGATGAGGTGCGCCCCCATCTTCTTATATAGCCGCAGGTGGCGGCCCTCATTGAACAGGTACTGGTCGTGATCGGTTAGAAGCTGCATCGGCAGAGGTGGCGGAGCCGGGCCTTTTTGCTCGGTCCCCGCGGGTTAGTGGCTGGCCTTGACCTTCTTGCGCGCCGGCTTGCGCGGGGTACTCTCCGCCGAGGGCGGCGTCTCGGCGGCGCGCCGGCTGCGCGGCTTGGCGGGCTTTTTCGGCCGCGCCTCCACCGCCTCGACCGGCGAGGCCGACGACTCGGGGCTGGCGGCGGAGGCCGAGCCCTCAAAGCGGGCGGCGCGAGTGTGGATGCCGTTGCGCGTCCCGCCGTCGCGGCGCTTCTCGCGCAGGCGCTTGAGGCCGCCGGCGAGGATCTCGGCGATGAGGGTGCGGTAGTCCATCGCCGCCGCGGTGCCGATGAGCACCAGGTCCGAGTGCTCGGGGGTGAGGCCGGGCAGCGGGTTTAGCTCCAGCACGTAGACGTTGCCCTGCGCGTCCATGCGCAGATCGACGCGGCCGACGTCGCGGCAGTCGAGCGCCTGGAAGGTCTCGCGGGCGGCGCGCTCGACTGCCTTGAGCTCCTGCGGGGTCAGCTTGGCGGGGCACTGGTAGTAGACGTACTGCGGCCAGTCCTGCTTGACCTCGTAGTCGTACACGGGCCGCTTGTTGCTCTGGTCCTTGAACAGGATCTCCATCGGCGGCAGCACGCGCGGGCGGCGATCGCCCAATAGACCCACGGTAAACTCGCGGCCCGAGATGTACTCCTCGATGAGCGCCGGCTGCTTGTACTTGTCGATGAGCTCGCGGACGATCTTGCGCAGCGCGTGCTCGTCGTCGACCACGCCCTTGGCGGCGATGCCCTTGGACGACCCCTCGGCGATCGGCTTGACGATAAGCGGGTAGCGCAGCGTCGCCGACAGCTTCTCGCGGCCGGTGGTCATGACCTGGAATGCCGGGGTGAGGATGCCGTGCTGGCGCAGAAGCCGCTTGGCCAGCGCCTTGTCCAGCGCCAGGGCCAGGGTCGCCGCGTCGCTGCCGGTGTACGGGATGCCGCACAGCTCGCACAGCGCCGGCACCTGCGCCTCGCGGTTTCTGCCCGACAGCCCTTCGGCGATGTTGAACACCAGATCGACCTTGGACTCCATCAGGCGCGAGGGCAGCTCGCTGTTGGCCTCCAGCTGCACGACCTCGTGACCGAGCGACTCCAGCGCGGTGGAGATCGCGTTGATCGTGAGCGGCGAGTCATACTCGGCCTCAGCGTCGCCCACCGCCTTGCCGCCGGGGCGCTTGATGTTGTAGGTAAAGCCGATACGCAGCTTGTCGGCCTGCCGCGACTTGGGCTTCTGCGCATCGCCCGGCATCAGCTTCCAGCGCACCGCCGCGCTGGCCAAAACAGCAGCGATGGTGCCCTCGTAGTCCAGGCCCTCGCGCTTGGTGGCGGCGAACAGCGCGGCGTGGGTGTCCAGGGCCGGCAGGGCGTTGACCTCCAGGAAGTAGATGCGCCCGTCCTCGCCCAGCCGGAAGTCGACGCGGGCGACGTCGCGCAGGCCCAGGACCCGGACCACCTTGCGGGTGAGGGCGCGCAGGCGGGCGATGACGTCGCGCGGCAGGTGGGCCGGGCAGCGCTGGTGCACCCGGCTCGCCTCGCGGCTCTTGAGCCGATAGTCCTGGATGTTGTAGCGGCCGCGGGCCGCCTCGTCGATGACAAACTCCACCGGGGCCAGCACACCCTCGTGCTCGCGGGCGCCGATGCCCTCGACAAACGGCACCGTGATGTCGATGCCGGGGATGAACTCCTCGACCAGCACCCCCTGCGGGTACAGCTCCAGCATGCGCGCCACGGCCCCGCGCAAAGACCGCCAGTCACGCGCCACCGAGTCGTCGCTGATGCCCTTGGATGACCCCTCGAAGTTGGGCTTCACCATGGTCGGGATCGGCACCCCGAGCGAGCCGCCGAGCACGCCGTCGATGCGACTGGCGTCGGGCAGGTCGCGCGCGGTGAGCAGCCGGCCCTGCGGCGAGTCGATGCCGTGCGCCTTGAGCACCAGCTTGGTCAGCCACTTGTCGAGCGTCAGCGTCAGCGTATAGGCATCCGAGCCGGTGTACGGGTAGCCGAGCTCCTCAAAGAGCGCCGGGTAGAACGCCTCACGCGCCCGCCCGCGCCGCCCTTCGGCGAGGTTGAAGATGAGGTCGGGCGAGAATGCCTCCAGCCGGGCCGCCAGGTGCGATGCCGGGCCGCTGACTTCGATGCGGGCGACCTCGTGGTTGCCCTTGCTGAGGGCCTGCGCGATCGCTTCGACGGTCTCGGGAGTATCAAACTCCGCTTCTTCTTCAGCATCGGTGAGGCGGAGGTTGTGCGTGAAGGCGATTTTCATAAAAACTGTTCGTCCTCCAAGGGAAGAAGTGGGATCGGCTGCTGCTGGGCCGCGTGCGAGCGGAGCCGGGACGGCAATCGGGGGGATCCAGCCGGACGGGTGAGCACTGACGAGAACCGGGCGCGGGCGCGACGGCCGCTCAGCTTACAGCGCAGCGGCCATCGCCGTGGCACGTCAGGTTCTTCAGGACCGTCAGGATCTTCAAGAGTCGAAGGCATCATGGAAGGGGGCGACCGCGACTGGCGTGCCCGGTACCTGATAAGAACGAGTTTCCATGAAGCTCTTTGTGAGGTCAACAATCGCGTAGCCACCAGGCGAAATTACTTTTCGCGAGATTTTTCACGTTTTTTCGCGGCCGCAGTAGCCGCTGGCGGAGCGGCGGGAGGCGTGGGCGGCGTCGGAGAGCTCGGAGGCGTGAGCGCCGTGGGAGCCGTGGGAGCCGTGGGAGCCGTGGGCGTCGTGGGCGTCGTGGGCGCTGTGGGCACCACTGCGGGGCCTGCGGGGGCAGCTGGCGTCGCGGCAGCCGCGGCCGCGGCGGGCGCGCCCGAGCCGGCGGTGCTCGCGCCCTGGGCTGGCAGAGCAAAGACGATCGTCGGCACCCGCTGCGCCAGCGGCGTGCCCGCCGGCAGCGGCGCCAGCCAGCTGTAGGTGAGATAGCTGGACAGGACGCGCTTGGTGTAGCCGCGGGTCTCGTCGTAGGGGATGGCCTCGATGAAGGCGTCGATCTCGCGCAGCTCGCCGCCGCTATTTTTCAGCCAGCGGAACACCGCGCCTTCGCCGGCGTTATAGCCCGACACGGCCAGCGCCGCGTTGCCGCCCATCACCTTCCACAGAAAGCCGAGGAAGCGCGCCCCGATCGCGACATTGGTCGCCGGATCGCGCAGCGCCTCGCGATCGTAGGGCAGGCCGGCGGAGAACCGCTTGGCCGTCGGCGGGATCATCTGGGTCAGGCCAATCGCGTTGGCAAACGACTCGGTGAGCGGATCGAAGGCCGACTCCTCGCGCACGATCGCCACCTGCAGCGGCTCGGGCTGGCCGTTCTGCTCGGCGGCGCTGCGCAGGAGCTCGGCGTAGCCGCGCGGGAACCCGAGCAGCCACTGCTTGCGCCACGGGCCGACCGGGTAGTGGCGCTGCCAGCCGGTCAGGATGTGGCGCGGGATGAAGTGCGACATCTGCCACGCCCCCGCCCGGTCGTACAGCACCGCGGCGATCCACAGGCGCTCGGTCTGTTCGTTAAACAGCTCTAGCGCCGGGTCGCTCGGCTGCCCCGCGCCGCCGGGGTCGGGCGCCGCGCCGACCGCCGCGCCTGCCGCTGGCGGGGGGGCAGAGCCGGGCACCTGATAGGTCTTGCTCTCGGGCACAGTGATCCCCACCGCGCTCCACTCGCGCTTGGCCTCGCTGCCCAGGCCCAGGCGCAGCAGCTCGACGCCGCGCCAGAAGCCCGGCAGGGCGAACAGCGCCCGCGGCTTGAACGAAAACGCCTCGTCCTCCGGGCGCGGCGTGCCGTACAGCTCCTGCAAGAGCTTTTCATACTCGCCGCCGAAGCCCTCGCGCAGCCGGTTTAGGGCCAGCAGCGTGTAGAAGCTCAGCGGGTACTCCTGGCAGGTGCGGCGGTAATACCCGAGCGCCTGCTTGCTGTCGCCCTGCAGCTGCGCCACCCGCCCGAGCCAGTACAGCGTCCGCCCCTCCTGATCCCAGCCGCTCTCCCGCGGCACCCGCACGAGCGTCTGCTCCAGCCAGCTGCGCGCCTTGTCGAGCTCGGCCCGCCGGTAGCTGCGCAGCGCCAGCCGCCACAGCGCCTCGGCCCGCTTGTCGCCGTCCGGGTAGCGCTCGGGCAGATCGCCGAGCAGCGCCGCGAACTGCGCCTCATAGTCGGGGCACGCCTCGGCCTTGCAGGTCTTGCGCGCCCCGTCGCGCTTGAGCTTGTCGGCGAGGTCCTGATACATCTCGGCCTGGCGCAGCCGCGAGTCATCGGCGTAGCTGTGCCCGGGGTGCGCGGCCTCCGCCTGCGCGAACAGCTCGGCCGCCTGCTGCAGCTCCCCCGACGAGGCGTGGCAGCGCGCCGCCTGATAGATCGACTTCATGTGCAGGTCGTCGTTCTTGCCCGCCGCGGGGGCGCAGCTCTGCGCCGCCTCATCAAACAGCGGCGCCGCCCGCGGCCGCTGGCGCTGCTTGAACACGCTCTGCGCCAGGTGATAGCGCCCGAGGCACACCTGCGCCTCATCGATGTCGGGGCTCTCCAGCGCCCACCGGAATGCCGCCTCGCTCTCGGCGTTGCGCATGCCGTCAAACAGGACCTGCGCCCGCTCCAGGAGCTCCGCCGCCGTGAACGCCGCCACCTTGGTGCCCGGCCGCTCCAGCCGCCGCTGCGCCAGCGCCCCGAAGTTCTCCGTCGCCGCCTCGATGTACAGCCGCCGCCACAGCTGCAGCGCCTCGGCCTGCCGACCTGCAGCGTCGAGAAGCTCGGCGCAGTGCTCCTGGGCGCTCCAGCGCTGGCTCTGCGCGCTCGCCTTGCACGCCGACAGGTAGGCGCGATACGAGCCGATCGCCCGCTCGCGCGCCTCGGCCCCGAGCTCGCGCAGCGCCTCGCCGCGCAGAAACCGGCCATCGCAGTCGAGCACCGAGTCGCTCGGCACCTTGGACAGCCGCTCGAGCGCGGCGCTCGGCAGCTGCGCCAGCAGGTAGCTGCGCGCCCCGTACAGCGCGTGATAGCTGGCGAGCAGCGGATAGCTTGTCGCCAGCGCGTCGAAATGCTGCGCCGCCCGCTTGCCGAGCGCCACCCGCTCGGGCCCCGCGCCCAGGCCCGCCGCCGCCCGCAGCTGCGCCACCGCCAGCAGGAACTCCACCTTGGGCTCCAGCACCACCGGCTTGTCCGCCGCCGCCTGCAGCCCGGCGACATAGTCCCCGATCAGCTGCACCGCCGCCTTGGCGTCGCCGCTGCGCAGCCGCGCGCTCGCCTGCAGCAGCGGCCCGGCGGCGAAATACGGCACAAGCGCCCCCGGGTCCAGCGCCGCCACCGCCGGCTTGGCGACGCCCGCCGCGGCGGCACTCCCAGCCAGCAGCGGCAAGAGCCCGCACAAAAGACCAAGCCCCCCCAGCCCCATCAATCGCAAGCCAGAACTTCTATGCATGGCCCCACCCTAACTGCCTGCCGCCGCCGCCGCTACTTTCCCGCCTGCCCGGCGCCGCCTACTGGCAGGTCGCCGCCTTGCAAGCATCGGTCGCCGGCTGGCACGCCGCGGCGATGCACGCCTGGCAGTCGCCCCCGCCCGGGCCCTGGCACTGCGTCCGGCAGCCGCTGCCCGACTGCTCGAGCACGCAGAACAGCGCATCGGTCAGCTGCTTGCCCACGCTGCTGCAGCTATCGGCCACGCAGTCGATGACGTCCGAGAAGCTGTTGCTGCCAAGCGCCCCCACCGCGCAGCCGAGCGAGACGTTGCAGGACTTGTTGCCGTTGCCATACCAGGTCGCTCGCTGGCAGCCCTCGATCTGGCGGTTGCGCGGGTAGTACGAGCCGATGAGCATGCACATCTCGTCCTTGGTGCTCGGGCCCTGCCGGATGTCGTGGGTCTCGGAGTTCTTGTAGTCGCAGTGATAGTCGAAGGTGCTGCCGGCGGCGACCGGCTTGCCCGGCTCGAACTTCTTGACCGGGACGTTCTCCCAGTCGTCGTTTTTGTACAGGCTCTCGACCTTCTGGCCCGAGGGGTCGCTCAGCAGCGCCTCGTAGTTTACCGCCCGCCGGTGCATGTGCGACTGGATGTTGGTAAGGACGATGTCGGTGTCCACGGCGCAGCGCATGCGCGCGGTCGCGGTGCTGCCGGCGGCGATGCTGATGATCGGGTTGTAGAAGAACAGCACCCCGCCCTCCTGCTTCATCTGCGCCGACGGGATCGTGTAGACGTTGATCCGCGCCTCGGCCATGAGCGGCTTGGGGTTGGCGTTGAGGTAGTGGGTGTTCATCAGCATCACCGCTCCGCCGGGGACCTTGACCGCGACATCGGGTGGCAGCGACACCATCGAGCCGCCCCCCGAGGACTGCGCGCCGGCGACGACGCCGCTGACCGACCAGTCGGCGGTGGCGCCGAAGCCGCAGTCGAACACGCCGCTGGTGTCGCGGGTCTGGCCGTGGGTGTCGGTCGTCGGCACGGTGGGGTAGGGGGTGAGGTACAGCAGCACGTGGTGGCTGCCCGCGGTGTAGCGCACCTCATCGTGATTGATGTTGAGCCCCTCGGGCGGCGCGACCACGAACTGGCAGCGCTCGATCTCCTGGCCCGGCTGCAGCTCGGTCAGCATCTTGTACTGCACGCCCTGCCCGGACGGCGGCGGCGCCAGCGGCGGCTGCGGCTCGGGCTGCATGGTCGGCGGTGGCTGCGGCTGCTCGTCACTTGCGCAGCCGCCCAAGAGCGCAAGCAGCGCGAGCGGCAAGCTCGCCCAAAAGGGACCACGGACTTTCAAGCAGGCGATAGGCATGGCAGTAAATCCTTCCGAAGTTTAGGGGTTTACGAGCAGCTTCCGGCCGCACCACAGCCGCGCGGGAAAGATAGCAGCGGCATCTCCGACTTCACCCCCTTTTCCCCAATTTCCGAGGACGCTTGCGGTCCCAGTTGCGCGCGGGCTAAGCCGCCGCGGCCTGCCAGGACGCGGCTGGCCGCGGCGCCGCTCGCCCCGTAGGCGGGTCGTTTTGCCGACGCTGTCATTGAGCTTGCCCCGCGAGCCCGCGGGGGCGATAAACTAGGGTCTGCGTGACTTCCTCTGCGACTCCGGTTTCGCGCGTGCTCAAGTCGTTCGACCCGTTTCGCTATATGAAGTGGGGCGGCATCCTGCTGTTCTTTTTGACCCTGCTCAGCGTCGGGGTCTTCTATCTCCTAGGTCGCTACTACTACCATCGCCCCGACTGGACGGTGCTGAACTGCCTGTTTATGGTAGTCATCACCCTGACCACCATCGGCTACGGCGACTGGCTGGAGCTCAAGGGCCTGCACCTGGCCGAGGGCTTCACGATGTTGCTGGCGATGGTCGGCATCGCCGTGCCGGCGTTTCTGGTCTCCAACGTCACCGCGGTGATCGTCGAGGGGCTCTTCACCGATGTCTACCGGAGGCGGCGTATGGACAAGCAGATCGCCAAGCTGCGCGATCACATCATCGTGTGCGGGGTCGGCTCGACTGGCATGCACTGCGTCATCGAGCTTCACAACACCCGGCGGGCCCTGGTGGCCATCGACCGCGACGAAGAGAAGCTCAAGCGGCTGTGCCACGAGATCGGCGAGTTCCCCTACATCGTCGGCTCTGCCGAGTCGGACGAGGTGCTGCGCGAGGCCGGCATCGAGCGCGCAGCGGGCCTTTTGGCCTGCCTGACCGAGGACAAGGACAACGTGTTCGTGACGCTGACGGCCCGCGCGATGAACCGCCAGCTGCGCATCATCAGCAAGGTCCTTGACGAGGCCAGCCGCCGCAAGCTCAAGATCGCCGGCGCCAACGGCAGCGTCGACCCGACCGCGATCGGCGGCCTGCGCCTGGTCAGCGAGCTGGTGCAGCCAATGGTGGTGACGTTTTTGGACAACATGGTCCGCGACCCCCAGAGCACCCACCGCTTCGAGGAGCTGACCGTCGCCCCCGGCGCCCCGATCGCCGGCAAGACCCTGGCCGAGGCGAACCTGCGCGGCAACAACACCCTGGTGGTGGCGGCGCGCTGCAAGGGCGAGACGCGCTTTCTTTACAACCCGACCGCCGATCTGGTGCTGGAGCCCGGGGTGGTCATCGTCCTTTTAGCCAGCATGGGCGACCTGCAGCAGGTGCGCACCCGCTTCGGGCAGTAACTACCCCGCCGGCAGCCACAGCTCGCCCAGCTCCAGTGCCAGGGCCGCGAAGGGGGCCACGCTGACGACCTGGTCGCCCTGGTGGAAAAGCGCTGGCCCATAGCCCCCCGCACCCAGGGTATAGACCTCAAGTCGACGCTTGAGCGGATCGACCAGCCACAGGTGCCCGACGCCCGCGTCGGCGTAGATGGCCATCTTGAGCGTCCGGTCGGTCTTCTCGTTGGACGGCGAGATGATCTCGCAGGCCCAGTCCGGAGGCAAGCGGAGGAACGCCGCCCGGGGAATCGCCGGCAGGCGCTGTTTTCGCCAACCAGCGATGTCGGGAATGATCGGGTCCTCGTCCTCCAGGTGCAGCTCGGGTTCGACGAGAATGAACCAGCCGTCCTCACCGACGCTCGGACCACGCCGACGGCCAAACGCAGTTCCAACTTGAGCCATCAGCTGCGTCGCGCAGTAGGCATCGGGCAGCGCCGGCCGCGGGCTCATCAGCTCGACGCCGCGCAGCACCTCGCGATTGAACGGATCGTCACAATACCGCGACGGCGGAGCCGGAGTTTTCTGCGAGGGGGCGGCCGACATGCCCCGACCTTACCACAGCGAGCGCCCGCGACCAGTCGCGCGGCCCCCGGCCCCCGTCGCCGCCGCGCGAGCTTGGCCAACCAGCCGTGAGCCTGACCGTTCGCCAGTGCGAGCGAGGTCGGAAAGCAGGATGCCGCCTGATCGCCGGTGCGATCGCGGTCGGGAAGCAGGACGCAGCCTGATCCGCCGGTGCGATCGAGGTCGGAAACTAGGATGCCGCCTAATCCGCCGGCGCGATCGAGGTCGGTGAACAAGGGCGCCGCCTGAGCCGCCGGCGCGATTGAGGTCGGAAACAAGGACGGAGCCTGATCTTCCGGCGCGATCGGGGTCGGGGAAAAAGGGCGCAGCCTGCTTGTCCACCGCGGTCGAGGTCGCGCCACAAGGTGCGCATTGCTCCGCCGGCGCGATCGAGGTCAGGAACAAGGACGGAGCCTGCTCCGCCGGCGCGATCGAGGTCCGGAAAAAGGGCGCCGCCTAATCTGCCGGCGCGATCGAGGTCGAATAAAAGGCCCCCGGCTATTTTCCACGCCTGCTTTGGGTCGGTCACCAAGGTGCCAGGTTCGCGACCGAGCCTGTTCCTGTTCCCGCGCCGGGCGCAAGCTCCGCTGGTGGAGGAAAATCGACCTCTTTAAGAAGGCCCGTTCGACCGCGCGCTCAGGCTGCCGGTGGCGCTGGTGAGGCGTCCGGGGCAGGGGGCGGCTCTGGGCTGTCCGTCGCGCTGCGGCGCCCCGCGACGGCGGTTCGCTGACCGGCAAGCGGCGCGAGCGCGGCCAGGGCCTGCTCTACGGTCTCGCTGTCTTGCTCATCTACCGTCGCGCAGATCGCGGTGGCATAGCCCAGCACGGCGCGGCTTAGGGCGTTGCGATAGCTGAGCAGGTTCTCCGCCGGACCGCTCTTGCGGCTGAGCGCGGCGTGGACCATGCGCTCGTAGCGCGGCAACAGGGCGTGGATGCGGGCGAGAAACTCCGGCCCGCACAGCGCATCCAGCTCCTTGTCGAGCTTGTCCTCGGCGATCCGCTGCAGCAGCGCCTGCATGGTCGCAAGCTGCGCCGAATAGGTCACCTTCAAGAAGCTGAGCCCCTCGCTGCCGAACAGCTCCGCCAGGAGCTCGGCGGCGCGGCCGGCCCGCGGCACCAGCTCGCGCGAGAGGCTGGCATACCCTTCCAGGCGCAGACGCAGCCCGCCCCAGGCGGCGTCCATCTCCTGATCGAGCAGCCGGCTGTCCTCTTCGCTCTGCTGGTTCTCTTCGCGCTGCCGGGCGCTGAGTGCGCTCTGCGCCTCTTCGGCGGCCCGCTTGAGCTTGCTCGCCGCCCGCTTGACCAGCGCCGGCGCCTCCCGGGGACAGCGCGAGACGAGCGCCCGCGCCAGCGAGATCCCTTCCTGCACAGAAAACATCGGTGAACGCAGATACGGCGACAGATCGATTGGAGTGATATCTAGGGTCGACATGGCGGGGAATCTAGCTTCGGCGCGGTCGGCCTGCAAGGGCGCAACCGAAGCTGAGCGGCGCAACAGCGCTTGGACTGCTCTGCCGAGATGATGCGGAGTCTGCTCAGCGACTGCTACCGCAGCAGTGGGGAGAGGGAATGGATCATGCCCAGGTGGCAGTTTGGGCTTTATACGAACGAGAGTAGCAGCTAAGGACAAGCCCTGGCGCGAGCGTTAGGGTCCCGGTGGCTGGCCCGGCGCGAGCGCCCACAGCAGCAGCAGGCCGAGGAGGATCCGGTAGCAGCCAAAGGCCCACAGGCCCAAGCGCCGCAGGTAGCGCAGGAACGCCGCGATCACCGCCAGGCCGACGACGAACGAGACAAAAAGGCCGAGGGCCAGCTGGGTGGTGCCGCAGGTCGCTGCGATCACTGGCCCCTCCTTGAGCAGCTCGTACAGGGTGGCCGCCCCGAGGGTCGGCAGCGCCAGCAGGAACGCGAAGTCGGCGGCGGCGCGGGTCGACAGGCCGGCCAGCTGGCCGCCGGTGATGCTGGCAAACGAGCGCGAGGTGCCGGGCCACAGCGCCAGGGTATGGATGATGCCGATGAGCAGCGCCCGCGGCGGGGACAGCGCGGCCGGATCTTCTGCGAGGGCCGGCGCCGCCTGCTGCGCCGCTTGCCGCTGCCGCCGGCGCTGCCACAGATCGAGCGCCACCATCACCACGCCGCCGACGAGCAGCGCCGCCGCCACCGGCCCGGGCGCGAACAGCCGCGCCTTGATCCGCTTGCCGAGCCCATAGCCAAGGACGAGCAGCGGCAGCGAGCCGAGCGCCAGGTTGAGCGCCAGCCGCTGCGCCGCCGGTCGCCGCTGGGTCAGCCCGACCGCGGTGGCGATGAGGGTGCGCCGGTAGTAATAGACCGCCGCCAGCAGCGCTCCGAGCTGGATGACCACCGCGTAGGCGTTCACCCCCGGACCGGTGAGGCCCAGGGCGTGCTGCACCAAGATGAGGTGTCCGGTCGACGACACCGGGACGAACTCGGTGAGCCCTTCGACGACCCCGAGCACTAGCGCCTGCCACAGCTCCATCGCCGCACGCTACCTGCGCGCGCCGGGTTTGCCAAGCGGGTTGGGCGGGTGAAATAAGCGCCTGCGGGGCGGCGCTCTGGTATGCTCGGCGCAGAGCCCCTGTGGAGAACTTCCGTCGGTGAGGCGCGACCTGGGCGCGCCGCCGAGCGGCAGAGACGAGCCTAGACGCATGTTCGCGGCCAATCAGCCCTCAAGCTTTTTCGCGGTGCCGCCGGCCTCCCGGCTGCGCTGGCTGGTCAGCCTGCGCTGGCTGGCGCTCGTCGGCATGGCGGTGGGTCTGGCGGTGGCGACGGCGGCGCGGCTGTCCTGGGTCAAGGGGCCGCCGATCGGCTTTGTGCTGATGATCGGGGTCCTTTACAACCTGGCGTTCCGCCGCCGGCTGCGGCGCCTGGAGCAGCAGACCCTCGGCGAGGAAGCGGCGCGGGCGGCAGCCCCCGGCGGTGACCCCAGCGAGCTCAGCGATCTAAGTGATATCAGCGTCAGCGGGCGGAGCTCGCTGGCGGCGGTAACCGGGGTCCCGGTGGCGCCGGCGGCGGCGCGGCCGCAGGGCGGGCGTCGCGGGCTGTGGTACCTGCGGCGCTTTGGCGAGCGGATGCGGGCGCGCTACCAGGCCTCGACCGAGCCGCAGCCGCGCAACTGGCCGGGGCGCCGCGGCACCCCCGAGGGCGAGCCGGGCGACAGCGGCCGACCGAGCGCGGTTGGCCGCGAGCTCGAGCTGCAGGTGCTGGCCGATGTCGTGGCGCTGACCGTGGTGCTGCTGGCCAGCGGCGGGGTGCGCAACCCGGTGTGCATGTTCTACGGGTTCCACGTCGTCATCGGCGCCATGCTCGGCTACTTCCGCGGGGCGCTGCTCGCCGCGGCGATGGGCCTTTGCGGGGTCGGGCTGCTGGTGGCCTGCGAGCTCGGCGGGCAGCTGTTGTCGCCGCCGCTGCTATCGCCGCCGCTGTGGCTGATGGTCGGCGCGGCGGTGCTGATGGTGTGCTGCCTGGCCTACTTTGCCCTCGGGGTGCTGCGCTTTGTCGAGCGCGAGCAGGGCCGAGCGCTGCGCAACTACGATCTGCTGCTGGCCGCCCTGGACACCCTGCAGGTCGGGCTGGAGCTGGTGGCGCCCGACGGCCGGCTGCTGCTGGCCAACCGCCGCGCCGCCACCCTGCACCCCTGTCCCGACGGCCAGTGGTCGATGCCGCAGGGCCTGGCGAGCACCGACCCCGAGCCCGCCGACGCCGCCGACCCCACCGGAAAAGAGCCGCGGCGGCGCCGCCTCGCCCACACCGAGCGCGGCGAGACCCGCCTCTACGAGCTGCTCGCCCTGGCCGGCTGGGAGGCCGACGGGGTGCGCGCCTTCATCTATGTCGATCGCACCGAGGGCACGGTCAACGAGCAGCGGGCGATCATGCTAGAGCAGCTGGCGAGCCTGGGGCGGGCGATGCAGCAGGTGGCGCACGAGCTGAACACGCCGCTGGCGAGCATCCAGACCCTGGCGGTCGACCTCGCGCACGCCCAGCCGGGCCCCGACACCGATGAGTCGATTGCGCTCATCGCCTCGGAGGCGCGGCGCTGCCGCGAGATCTCGCGCGAGCTCTTGTCGACGGCGCGGCTCGGCGAGCACAGCCCGGTGCGCACGGTGCTCGCCGACGTGGTGCGGCGGGCGGCGCGGCTCGCCTACGGGCGGCAGACCGGCCGCGGCCGGGTGCTGCTGCAGGGCGAGCTCGAGGTGGCCTGCGTCACCGATGGCGATCGCCTGCTGCAGATCCTGGTCAACCTGCTGCAGAACGCCAGCGACGCCTCGGACGAGCCGGTCGAGGTGACGGTGACGGCGCAGCGCGACCACGCGGTGCTCTTGGTCCGCGACCACGGACCGGGGCTGCCCGAGGAGGTGCGGCGGCGGCTGTTCGTGCCGTTTGTCAGCACCAAGCCGCCGGGCAAGGGCACCGGCCTTGGTCTTTATACTTGCGCCCGACTGGCGCAGCAGCTACGAGCGGAGCTGACGATTGAAAACGATGCGGGCGGCGGGGTGCTGGCCCGCCTCGTCCTGCCACGGACCCAGGAGGCAGCGGGCGGCGGAACATGACCATCGAGCTCGATTCCCAGAAGCGGCCAGAGGCCGTGCGCGTGCTGCTGGTCGATGACGACGCGACGTTTCGTCGGGCGATGGCCAAGGCGCTCGGGCGCAAGGGGCTTGTGGTCAGCGAGCTGTCCGGCGGGGCGCCGGCGATTGAGTTCCTGCGCGACGAGCACTGCGCCGCCGATGTGGTCGTGCTCGATCTGCTCATGCCCGGGGTCTCGGGGCTGCAGGTGCTGCGCAGCACGCCCCGCCACCGCCCCAAGATCATCGTGCTCACCGGCCACGGCACCGTCCCCGATGCGGTCGAGGCGATGCGCCTGGGGGTGTTTACCTTCCTGCAGAAGCCGATCGACGCCGATGAGCTTTTGCCGGTGATAAAGCAGGCGCTGGCGGCGGCGCCGCGGGCCCGCGATCAGCTGGTCGGCGACAGCGCGGCGATGCGCGGGCTGCGCCAGGTGCTGGACAACTGCGCCCAGGCCTCCGATCCGGTGCTCTTATATGGAGAGACGGGAACCGGGAAAGAGGTGGCGGCGCGCTACCTGCACCAGCGCTCGCGGCGCGCCAGCCAGCCGCTGGTCGCCATCAACCTGGCCTGCCTGCCGCGCGAGCTGGTCGAGAGCGAGCTGTTCGGCCACGCCCGCGGCGCCTTCACCGGGGCGGATCGGCGAAAGCGCGGGCTGTTCGCCGAGGTCGGCCAGGGGACGCTGTTCCTCGACGAGGTGAGCGAGCTGCCGCTGGAGCTGCAGCCCAAGCTCCTGCGCACCCTGGAGACCCGCACCTTCAGGCCGGTGGGCGAGACGCGCGAGGAGCTCTTGCAGGCGGGCCTGGTGTGCGCCACCAACCGCGACCTGCGGGCGCTCGTCCGAAAGGGGCTGTTCCGCGAGGATCTGTACTACCGCCTGGCCGTGCTGCCGGTGGTGCTGCCGCCGCTGCGCGAGCACGCCGAGGACATCGTGCCGATCGCCCAGTACTGGCTGGACAAGCTCGGCCAGGCGGCCCCGAGCGGCGCCGGCGAGCCCGCTGTGCCGGCGAGCCCCGGACGCCCGGCGGCGACCCCGAGGCTGCGCCTCACCGCCGATGCGCAGCAGGCGCTGCAGGGCCACGACTATCCGGGCAACGTGCGCGAGCTGGTCAACGTGGTGCGGCGGGTCGCGCTGTTCGCGTCCGGCGGGGTGGTGGACGGCGCCCTGGTCCAGCGGATGCTCGCCGAAGATCCGTTCCGCACCCCCGTCCCCCGAGCCGCTCCCCGATCAGCGGCCAACGCCGCTTGGCACGTCGGTGGCGCACTTACAGCAAGGGGCCCTGGTAGGTGCAGCTGGGGGCAGCGGAGCGCCGCCGCGCACTTCCCCGCTTGCCAGCCCCGCCGCCCCTTTGGTAGGCTTGCAGCCCGCAGAGCCCCTCTCGCTGCGTGAGCTGGAAATCCGCCATATCGAAAAGCTCCTCCGCGAGCACAAGAACATCACGATGGTTGCCAAGCTGTTAGATATCGACCGCCGCACACTGCAGCGCAAGCTGCGTAGCTTGGGGATCGACTGGCGGGATGAGTAGTCCTTCCGTCGAGCGCCCCCGGCCCGCTGCGGAGCAGGCAGGAAGGACTGCCTGCGCGCTGGTTTTTGCGGTGGGGTGCGGCAAACTGCCGCGGCAAACTGCCACCTTTGCCGGCCGCCGCGGGGGAACGGCGGCCAGCCGGCGCGCTGCCGGAAGCCAGCTCACTCTGTCCTTTTTCCGGCGGAGCCCCGACCGCCCGCGACCGCCCTACGACCGGCCCCACAAGCGGCACAGAGATTGCTCAAGAGGCCTTGTGAAATGACGATGCAGCCCAATCCAGAACAGAGATTTGTTTTCCCGCCGTGGACAAACAAGCTTCCCCCGCTGTCCTTCGTGGCCGCGATCGGGGGGCTCATAGGTGTGATCGCCGGGATCTGGTTCTACTTTTCCCCCAGCAACACAGATGTGGGGTACTCGCCGGACCAGCCGATACCTTACTCCCACAAGCTGCATGCCGGCGACATGGGCATGGACTGCCGCTACTGCCACGTAAACGTGGAGCGGTCGTGGGTGGCCTCGGTGCCGCCGACGCAGGTGTGCATGAACTGCCACGCCCAGGTGCGCAAGGACTCGCCCAAGCTCGCCGCCCTGCGCGAGAGCTGGGCCAAGGGGACGCCGGTGAAGTGGGTGCGCATCCACAAGAGTCCCGACTACGTCTACTTCCCCCACAACCGTCACGTCACAAGTGGAGTCGGCTGCGTCGAGTGCCACGGGCGCATCGACCAGATGATCAAGGTGCGGCAGGAGCAGTCGCTGAGCATGGGCTGGTGCCTGGAGTGCCACCGCGACCCCGCCCCGCACCTGCGGCCGGCGGACAAGGTCACGACCATGGACTGGGAGCCGCCGGCGGGCGAGACCCGGGAGTCCTTTGGTCAGAAGCTTGTCCAGGCCAACAAGATTGCGCCTCCTACTGATTGCTCTAGGTGCCACCGATGAAGCGAACTCCGATAAAGTGGCCTGCCGCCGATGCCGATGACCGGGTCTACTGGCGCAGCCTTGATCAACTTGCCGACACGACCGAGTTTCGCGACTTCCTCCATCGCGAGTTTCAGGACGGCGCGGCCGAGCTGAAGTCGCCGCTCGGGCGGCGCTCGTTCATGACCCTGATGGGCGCCTCGCTGGCGCTCGCCGGGCTGTCGGGCTGCCGGCGTCCTGAAGAGAACATCCTGCCCTACACCAAGGCGCCCGAAGACATGGTGATGGGGCTGCCGACCTACTACGCGACCGCGATCCCGGTGGGCTCGGCGGTCTACGGCGTGCTGGTCGAGAGCAACGAGGGGCGGCCGACCAAGATCGAGGGCAACCCGCTGCACCCGATGAGCCTGGGGGCCACCAACTCCTATGTCCAGGCGGCGATCCTCGAGCTCTATGATCCGGATCGCTCGGCGGCGCCGATGCTGCAGGGCCGGGATCATGAAGAGGTCGTGGCGCCGCTGCACACGGTGGCGCACGGCGCCGAGCCGGCGCAGGGGCATGGTGAGGCGGCCCCGGAGCACGGCGAAGAGCATGAGGGCCACGGGGCGGCGGCGCCCAAGATCCGCTACTTTGACAGCAAAGACGCGCTTGGCTTTCTGCGCGGGCGTCGCGACAAGGCGGCTGGCCAGCGCGGCAAGGGCCTGCACGTCCTGTCCGGGGCGCTGACCTCGCCGACGCTGCTGCGGCTGCGCGAGCAGCTCAAGGCCGAGCAGCCCGAGGCCCGCTGGAGCACCTGGGAGGCCGACTGCGAGGACAACCTGCGCGCCGGCAGCCGGCTCGCCTTCGGCGAAGATCTGGTGACCCTGCCCAACTTCCAGAAGGCCGACGTCGTGCTGGCCCTGGACTCGGACTTCCTGTACGGCTCGGGGCAGGCGGTGCGCAGCGCGCGCCACTTCGCCGGCCGCCGCCGCGTGAACAGCGCGAGCGATGGGATGAATCGCCTGTACGTGGTCGAGTCGGCGTGGACGGTGACCGGCACCAACGCCGACCACCGCCTGCGCGCCCGCCCGAGCGAGGTTACGCAGTTTGCCGCGGCGCTGGCCGCCAAGCTGGCGGGGCTCGGGGTGGCGATGCCGGCGGCGGTGCCCGGTCTGGCCGAGGCGCTGCCCAAGGGTCCGGCGGTGGATGAGAAGTTCCTCGCCGCGGTCGCCGAGGACCTCAAGAAGGCCGGGTCGCGGGCGCTTATCACCGTCGGTCCGAACCAGCCCAAAGAGGTCCACGCGCTGGTGCACGCGCTGCACGCGGCGCTTGGTGCCGCCGGCGAGACGGTCACCTACACCAAGGCCGTGGACAGCGGGCGGGCGCTCGATGTCGACTCCTTGAAGGAGCTGGCGGCGGCGCTGGAAAAGGGCGAGGTCGAGACGCTGGTCGTGCTCGGCGCCAATCCGGTCTACGACGCCCCGGCGGATCTGAAGCTCGCCGAGAAGCTCGCCAAGACGACGGTGGTGCACCTGGGCTGCTACCGCGATGAGACGGCCAAGGCGGCGGCGCTGCACATCCCGCGCGCGCACACCCTCGAGGCCTGGGGCGATGCGCGGTCCGCCGATGGCACCGCCAGCATCATCCAGCCGCTGATCGCGCCGCTCTATAAGGGCTGCTCGGACATCGAGCTAGTCAACTACCTGCTCACCGGCAAGATGACCCGCGGCTACGAGCTGGTGCGCGACACCTGGCGCGGCGTCGCGGTGGCGCGCATGCCGGCCCCGCCGCCACCGCCGGCTCCTCCGGTGGAGGCGGTGGTCCAGGCTCCGGTCAAGGGTGGCAAGCACCCGGCAGGGGCTCACAAGCTGGTCAACAACGTGCCGGCCGCCGCGCCTGCTGTAGCAGTGGCGGCCGCGGCACCTGCCGCCGCGCCGGCACCTGCAGCTGCGCCGCCGCCGGGCGTGCCGAGCGCGCCGGTCCTGTTCTTCGAGCGCTTCTGGCGCAAGGCTCTGCACGACGGCGTCATCGAGGGCTCGGCGTTTGAGACGGTCAAGCCGATGCTCAAGGCGGAGCTGGCGGCGGCCCTCGGGAAGCTGGCGGCGGTCAAGCCGCGGCCGATGGAGATCCAGTTCCTCATCGACAACACCCTGCTCGACGGCCGCTTCGCCAACAACGGCTGGCTGCAGGAGCTGCCCGACCCGGTCACCAAGATGGTGTGGGACAACGCGGCGCTCTTGTCGCTGGAGACGGCCAAGCAGCTCGGCGTCGAGAAGGACGACATGGTGCGCATCACGGTGCGCGGCCAGTCGGTGGACGCGGCGGTGTTCGTGCAGCCCGGTCAGGCCGGCAGCACCGTCTCGATTGCCCTGGGCTACGGCCGGCGCGAGGTCGGGCGGGTCGGCAAGGGCGCTGGCTTTGACGTCTATCCGCTGCGCGCAAGCGACGCGCTCGGCAACGATGCCGCCGAGGTGGTCAAGCTGGGCAGCAAGTACACCGACTCGCGCGATGAGTGGTTCGGTGACATCGTCAAGCAGACGGGCCTGGTCACCACCCAGGATCACTTCGCGCTGGAAGGGCGGCCGCTGGTGCGCGAGGCCTCGCTCACCCGCTTCAAGCAGCGCCCCGACTTCGCCAAGCACAAGGTGCACCTGCCGCCGCTTCTGGCCCTGTGGGATGACGACAAGCGCGTCGGCCAGCAGTGGGGGATGACCATTGACCTCGGGGCCTGCGTCGGCTGCGGCGCCTGCACCACCGCCTGCCAGGCCGAGAACAACATCCCGATCGTCGGCAAGGCGCAGGTCCGCAAGGGCCGCGAGATGCACTGGATCCGCATCGACCGCTACTTCTCGTTCCAGCATCAGTCGGAGCTGACGGACGACAACACCGAGGTCACCCACCAGCCGATCCCCTGCATGCAGTGCGAGAACGCCCCGTGCGAGAACGTCTGCCCGGTCGCCGCGACGCTGCACTCGACCGATGGTCTCAACGACATGGTGTACAACCGCTGCGTCGGGACCCGCTACTGCTCGAACAACTGCCCGTGGAAGGTGCGGCGCTTCAACTTCCTCGACTGGCGCGGGGACGTCGAAGAGGTGCAGAAGCTGACCTACAACCCGGACGTCACCCTGCGCGCCCGCGGTGTCATGGAGAAGTGCACCTACTGCGTGCAGCGCATCCGCGGCGCCCAGCGCGACGCCAAGGTCAAGACCGGCTCGGAGCACGTTGAGGATCAGCGGATCGTCACCGCCTGCCAGCAGGTCTGCCCCGCCGAGGCGATCACCTTCGGCGACATCACCGACGCCGCCTCCAAGGTCGCGCAGGCCAAAAAGAGCCCGCGCAACTACGAGATGCTGGCCGAGCTGAACACGCGGCCGCGGACCTCGTTCCTGGCGCGGATCCGCAACCCCAATCCGGCGCTGTACTCCGAGCCTGCGGAGGCCCCCGCAGAAGACGAGCACGGCACGGCCGCCGCCGCGCACGGCGCCGGGCCTGAGCCCGGAGCCCCGAAAGACTTCAAAAAAGAGCACGAAGCCGGAGCGAGCCACCCATGAGTGCAGAGAGAAACGTCGGCGCGGCCGCCCGCGCCCTCGAGCCCGAGTCGTTGATCGAAAACAACGCGTCGCTGCACGACATCACCAGTGCCGTGTGCGCGCCGGTCGAGACCGAGGTTGCCAAGACCCCCATCGGGTGGATCATCTCGTTCGTCATCGCCCTTGGCCTGCTCGGCGTGTTCGGCGCGACGGTAGGCTACCTGGTGTGGAAGGGCATCGGCGTCTGGGGCAACAACCAGCCGGTCGGCTGGGCCTGGGACATCACCAACTTCGTGTGGTGGATCGGTATCGGCCACGCCGGCACCCTGATCTCGGCCATCTTGTTCCTGTTCAAGCAGAAGTGGCGTACCTCGATTAACCGCTTCGCCGAGGCGATGACCATCTTCGCCGTGCTCTGCGCGCTGCAGTTCCCGCTGCTCCACACCGGTCGTCCGTGGCTGGCCATCTACTGGCTGTTCCCGCTGCCGAACCAGATGTCGGTGTGGCCGAACTTCCGCTCGCCGCTTCTGTGGGACGTGTTCGCGGTCAGCACCTACTTCCTGGTCTCGGCGCTGTTCTGGTACGTCGGCCTCATCCCCGACCTGGCGACGCTGCGTGACCGCGCCAAGACCCGCGTGCGGGCGATCGTCTACGGCATCCTCGCCGTCGGCTGGCGCGGCAGCAACCGCCACTTCCAGCACTACGAGAAGGCCTACCTGATCCTGGCCGGCCTGTCGACGCCGCTGGTGCTGTCGGTGCACTCGATCGTGTCGTTTGACTTCGCGACCTCGGTGATCCCCGGCTGGCACACGACGATCTTCCCGCCGTACTTCGTCGCCGGCGCGGTGTTCTCGGGCTTTGGCCTGGTGATGACGCTGATGCTCTTGGCGCGCGAGTTCTACGGCCTCAAGCACCTGGTGACGATGCGGGTGCTGGAGAACATGAACAAGATCATCCTGGTGACCGGCACCATGGTCGGTTACGCCTACGCGATGGAGTTCTTCATCGCCTGGTACGGCGGCAACCCCTACGAGAAGTTCGCGTTCCTAAACCGCGCCTTCGGTCCGTACGCCTGGGCCTACTGGACGATGATCAGCTGCAACGTCATCTCGCCGCAGCTGTTCTGGTTCCGCAAGATCCGGCGGTCGATCCCGGTGATGTTCGTGGTCTCGATCTTTGTCAACATCGGCATGTGGTTTGAGCGCTTCGTCATCATCGTGACGTCGCTGCACCGCGACTTCCTGCCGTCGTCCTGGGGCTACTTCCGACCGACCATCTTCGACGTCGGCATGTACCTTGGCACCTTTGGACTGTTCTTCACCCTGTTCCTGCTCTTCCTGCGCTTTCTGCCGATGGTCGCCATCTCCGAGATCAAGGGCGTGTCCGAGCACGCTGACTCGCACGGGCCCCGGCACGGCGCCACCGCGCACTCGAAGGAGACACACTGATGTCGGGCTACACTCCTTCCAAGTCCGGCCTTATGGACGATACCTTCGGGATCGTCGCCGAGTTCGCCTCCCCGTACGAGCTTCTGGAGGCGGTCAAGGCAGTGCGCAAGGCCGGCTTCTCCAAGATCGACACCCACACGCCGTTCCCGATTCACGGGATGGACAAGGCGATGGGTCTGCCGGGCTCCAAGCTGCCGTGGCTGGTGCTGTGCGGAGGCCTTATGGGCACCGCCAGCGCGATTGCCCTGCAGTGGTGGATGAACGGCTACGACTACATGTACCACATCGGCGGCAAGCCCGTCGTGTCCTACCAGGCGTATGTGCCCATCGGCTTTGAGCTGACGGTTCTGTTCTCGGCGTTCACCGCGGTGCTCGGGATGCTGGCGATGAACCTTCTGCCGCAGCCCTACCACCCGCTGTTCAACCACCCGCGCTTTGGCCGCTTCTCGGATGATGGCTTCTTCCTCTCGATCGAGGCCAAGGATCCGAACTTCAGCGAGTCCAAGGCGCGCGAGGTGCTAAAGAGCGCGGGCGGGACCGAAATCACCCTTATCAGGGACACCCCGGAGACGTAGGCCCCCATGTCCATCTCCATCTCTATGTCGAACCGGAACTTCCTCTTTTGCCTGGGCGCGGGCACCGCGCTGGCGGCGCTGAGCCTCGGCGGCTGCCGCGGCAACACCTCGGACGAGCCGCCGATTCACTGGCAGCGCGGCATGTTCACCCAGGACAAGGGCAAGGCGCAGCGCCAGAACCTGTTCTTTGACGATCACCGCTCGATGCGGCCGCTGGAGCCGGGCACCGTGTCGACCACGGCGGCGATCGAGCCGACGCCTTACCTCACCGGCAAGGACGACAGCGGTCAGTTCGTCAGCAAGTGGCCCGATGGGGTGACGGTCGATCAGGCCCTGCTCAGCCGCGGCCAGGAGCGCTTCAACATCTACTGCGCCCCCTGCCACGACCGCAC
Source organism: Polyangia bacterium (assembly GCA_044222245.1). Taxonomy (GTDB): domain Bacteria; phylum Myxococcota_A; class Polyangia; order Palsa-1104; family JAEUJZ01; genus CALFML01. The sequence goes on from JBGANQ010000072.1 coordinate 38,927, forward strand.
CGGCGCCGGCAACGGCATCGTCATCCAGCACGTCAAGCGGACCGGCGCCCTGTGGCAGCCCAAGTCCTACTATGACGAGGCCGTGATGAACGAGCCGGTCGGCCAGCTGTTCGACGTGATCACTCACGGCAAAGGCACCATGCCGTCGTACTCCTACCAGGTTCCGGTGAGCGACCGCTGGGCGATCGTGGCCTATGTCCGCGCCCTGCAGCGCAGCCAGAACCTGAACATGGCCCAGCTCTCCCCCGAACAGAGGAACAACCTGAAATGAGCGCGCAAGGCAGCAACTTGTCTGAAGCTCGGCTGCAGATAGCGCCAGCCGATGCCAATCGCGTGTCCATGGCGCTGCTTGCGCTGGGCGTAGCCGGGCTAGGGGCTTCGGGATACGCCATCTTCGCCGGTGGCGACAAGCTGACGGCGCTGACCTCGTACCTGGTGGCGTTCATGTTCGTCGCCACGGTGGGCGTCGGCTGCATGTTCTTCGCCATGCTGCAGCACCTGGTCGGGGCCCGCTGGAGCGTGGCGATCCGCCGCATCGCCGAGAACTTCGGCGCGCCGCTGTGGCTGCTCATCCCGCTGTTTATCCCCATCGCCCTGAACGTGCCGACCCTGTTTCACGAGTGGGCGGGCCCCCTGAACGTGCCGACCCTGTTTCACGAGTGGGCGGGCCCGGGGCCGCTGGAGGAGATCGTCAAGGCCAAGGTCGCCTACCTGAACCAGCCGTTCTTCTTCATCCGCGCCGCGTTCTACCTGGTCTCGTGGGCGGTGCTCGGCTACGTGGTCTACAAGCGGTCGGTGGAGCTCGACAAGGACGGCGATCCGAACCTCATCCTGCGGCTGCGCCGCATGGCCCCGCCGGGCGTGCTGGTGTTCGGTGTGACCCTGACCTTCGCCGGCTTTGACTGGATGATGTCGCTCGATCCGACCTGGGCTTCGACGATGTTCGGCGTGTACACCTTCGCCGGGACCTTCCTGTCGGCGCTGTCCACGGTGGCGCTGACCGGGCGGCTGCTGCATCAGTTTGGCTACCTCAAGGGGGTGGTGAACGAAGAGCACTTCCACGACATCGGCAAGTTCATGTTCGGCTTCATCGTGTTTTGGGCCTACATCGCCTTCTCGCAGTTCTTCCTCATCTGGTACGCCAACATTCCCGAAGAGACGCTGTGGTTCCGCAAGCACTGGACGTATGAGGATCATGACTGGTCGACCGTCGGCTGGGCGCTTATCGGGCTGCAGTTCCTGCTGCCGTTTTTCGCCATCCTGTCGCGGCACGCCAAGCGCAACGCGGCGATCATGATCCCGGTCGCGGCGCTGCTCATCGTCATGCACTACGTTGACCTGTTCTGGGTGGTGATGCCGCTGTTCCGCAAGGTCGCCAGCTTTGAGTGGACCGACGCGGCGGCGCTGTGCGGGGTCGCCGGCATCTACCTGGGCCTGGTGGTGCGCACCTTCGGCGCGGCGCCGCTGGTCCCGGTCAAGGATCCCTTCCTCCCCGATTCGCTGGAGTACGATAATGGCTGAGCACGCGCACGGAAGTGACCACCACGCCTCGGGAGCGGTCGACGAGACGCCGATTAGCAACTCGGCGATCGTCGTCTGGGGTCTGGTGATGATCCTCGTATTTTTCGGCGCGGCGGCGGTGCTGTCGTCGATCTTTGGCCGCATCACCGATGAAGAGGTGAACGCCAAGGTCCTCTCGGTGGGCTCGCCCGAGCTGTTGCAGCAGCGGGCCCAGGAGAGCCAGCTGCTGTCGACCTACGGCTACAACGACCAGACCAAGGGCCTGGTGCACATCCCGATCGAGGAGGGGATGAAGCGGGTCATCGCCGAGGCGGCAGCTCCAGCTCCCGCGGTGCCCGCAGCTCCGGCGCCCGGGCAGCCGGCGGTGCCGGCCCCAGCTCCGGCCGGGCAGCCGGTGGCCCCGGCCGGTGAGGCAGCGCCGCCGACCGGCGCGACTGGTGCTCCTGCTGCAGCCAAGGGGGACGCGGCGAAATGAGCGCCCTGACTCGGACGCTCCTTGTCGGCGTGGTGGCGATGGCGGTCGGGGCGGTGCTGTGCCCGACCGGCGTCGCCCATGCCGCCGACGAGACGGTGCCGCCCGAGCTGCGCGGCATCGAGATCGAGGAGCGCCTGGGCAAGACGGTTCCGCTCGACATTCCGCTCGTCGATGAGAACGGCGCCAAGGTCATGCTGAAGGATTACTTTCAGCCCAAGCGGCCGGTGATCCTGGCGCTGAACTACTACCGCTGCGCGACCCTGTGCTCGTTTGTCCTAAACGGCCTGACCGATGGCATGCGCGCCCTGGAGTTCACCCCCGGCAAGCACTATCAGGTGGTGACCGTCTCGTTTGATCCGCGCGATGGCACCGAGGTGGCAAAGAAGAAGCGCGAGGCCTACCTGGAGAGCCTGGGCCGCGGCATGGCGGACAACGCCAAGGACTGGCCGTTCCTCATCGGCGCCGAGGCGGCGGTGGCGCGGCTGGCGCAGGCGGTGGGCTTTCACTACCGTTATGACGAGCAGAGCAAGCAGTATGCGCACGCCGCCGGGATCTTCGTCCTCACCCCGGACGGTCGGGTCTCGCGGACCCTTTACGGCATCCAGTTCCCGGCGCGCGACCTCCGGCTGGCGCTGGTCGAGGCCTCGCAGGGGGGCATCGGCTCACCGGTGGATCGCCTGCTCCTGTACTGTTACCACTATGACCCGGAGACGCGTCGCTATGGCCTGACCCCGATGGCGGTAATGCGCATCGGCGGCGTACTGACCATGGTGTTCTTGGGATTGTTCCTTTTTACTGCGTGGCGTCGGAGTGCCGCGCTTCGGTGAATGATGATGCAGCCAAGCACCCCCTCTTTCTTGCTCCCGCCGCAGGCCTCGACGATGGCCCCGGGCTACGACTTGCTCTTCAACTCGCTCACGGCGCTGCTCGTGTTCTGCCTGGTGCTGATCATGAGCGCGATGGTGTACTTCGTCTGGAAGTATCGCTACCGTGGCGGGGCCCACAACGTGGTGGAGATCTCGCACAACACCGCCCTGGAGGTGGCCTGGAGCGTGATCCCGCTGTTCGTCGTCATCGGGCTCTTCGCCTGGGGCTTCAAGAACTACCTGGACATGGTGATCCCGCCCAAGGACGCCATCGAGATCCGGGTGACCGGCCAGAAGTGGAGCTGGTCATTCGAGTATGAGAACGGCGCCACCAGCAGCAACGAGCTGGCGGTGCCCATCAACAAGCCGGTCAAGCTCATCATGACCTCGAACGACGTGCTGCATGCGTTCTTCGTGCCGAGCTTCCGGGTGAAGATGGACGTCGTTCCCAAGAAGTTCAACACGATGTGGTTCCAGGCGACCCAGTACGGGTCGCAGCAGGTGTTCTGCGCCGAGTACTGCGGCACCGATCACTCGCGCATGCTGGCCAAGATCCGGGTCATGGACCAGGCCGACTATGACCGCTGGCTGGAGGCGCACAACTCCCCCGGCAAGACCCCGGCCGAGCGCGGCGCCAAGCTGTTTGCCCTCAAGGGCTGCAACGCCTGCCACGCCGTCCAGCCGGACTCGGTCGGCGGTCAGCCGACGATCGGCCCGCGGCTGTGGAACTCGTTTGGTCGCAAAGAGACGATGTCCGACGGCGTCACCCTGACCATCGATGAGAACTACATCCGCGAGTCCATCGAGTACCCCAATAAGAAGACTGTCGCCAACTTCCCCGCCGGCCAGATGCCGACCTTCAAGGGTCTGCTCTCCGACGCCCAGATTGGCGATCTCATCGGCTACATCAAGAGCCTGAAGTAATCGAGGTTTTGACATGACCCAGTTCAGCCCACCTACACCGCTTGCGCAGGACGATCGGCCGCGCGCGCCGTCGTTCTACAAAGCCGCCTCCGGGCTCAAGTCGTGGTTGTACACGCTCGATCACAAGCGGATCGGCATCATGTACCTGGTCTCCGTGCTCGTGTTCTTCCTGGTGGGCGGCGTGTTCGCGCTGCTGGTGCGCACCGAGCTGCTCACCCCAGGCCACACGATCGTCGACGCCAACACCTATAACCGCCTGTTCACCCTGCACGGCGCGGTGATGGTCTTCCTGGTCATCATCCCATCGGTGCCGGCCTCACTTGGCAACCTGATCCTGCCGCTGCAATTGGGGGCCAAGGACGTCGCCTTCCCGCGCCTGAACCTGATGAGCTACTACGTGTACGTGTGCGGGGCGCTGTTCGCCCTGTACTCGATCGTCACCGGCGCGGTGGACACCGGCTGGACGTTCTACACGCCGTACTCGACGACCAGCCAGACCAGCGTAATCTCGATGACGCTGGCGGTGTTCATCCTGGGCTTCTCGTCGATCTTCACTGGGCTGAACTTCATTGCCACGACCCACTCGCTGCGCGCCCCGGGCATGACGTTCTTCCGCATGCCGCTGTTTGTCTGGGCGCTGTACGCGACCAGCGTGATTCAGGTGCTGGCGACGCCGGTGCTGGCGATCACGCTGCTGCTGCTCATCGCCGAGCGCGTGCTGCACGTGGGCATCTTCGACCCCGCCATCGGTGGTGACCCGGTGCTGTTCCAGCACTTCTTCTGGTTTTACAGCCACCCTGCCGTGTACATCATGATCGTGCCGGGCTTCGGCATCATCAGCGACATGATCAGCTGCTTCTCCCGCAAGGCGATCTTTGGCTACCGGGCGATCGCGATGTCGTCGATCAGCATCGCCATCATCGGGTTTTTGGTCTGGGGCCACCACATGTTCACCTCGGGGCAGTCCGAGCTGGCGGGCATGATCTTCTCGTTCCTGACGTTCCTGGTCGCCATCCCGACGGCGATCAAGGTGCTCAACTGGGTCGCCACCCTGTACAAGGGCTCGATCGTGCTGCGCACCCCGATGTGGTACACGCTCGGCTTCCTGTTCCTGTTCACCGTCGGCGGTCTGACCGGCCTTTACCTGGGCACGATGTCTATCGACCTGCACCTGCACGACACCTACTTCGTGGTCGCCCACTTCCACTACGTGATGATGGGCGGGACGATGTTCGCCTTCATCGGCGGCCTGCACTACTGGTGGCCCAAGATCACCGGCCGCATGTACAACGAGACGCTGGGCAACATCGCCTGCTTGACCGCGTTTATCGGCTTCAACATGACGTTCATGAGCCAGTTCGCGCTCGGCACCCAGGGGATGCCGCGGCGCTACTACTCGTACCTCGATCAGTTCCAGCCGCTGCACGCCTTCTCTTCGGTCGGCTCGTATGTCCTGGGCCTGGGCTTCCTCATGACCGCGGTGTGCCTCATCACCTCGCTGAAGTCGGGGGCCAAGGCGCCGGATGATCCGTGGGGCGGGACCACGCTGGAGTGGAAGACCTCGTCGCCGCCGCCGCTGGAGAACTTTGAGGAGCCGCCGGTGGTGACCGCCGGTCCCTACGACCGCGCCCCGGCGCAACACTAAACCCCTGGAAAGCAGACGAGCCCTATGAGCACCGCCACGCTATCCAATAATCGCGAGTACCATCAAGCGCACCACTTCCCCACCGCTCGTCTTGAGTCCGAGACGAGCAAGCTGGGAATGTGGATCTTCCTGGCTACGGAAATCCTGCTGTTTTCCGGCCTGTTCATGGCGTACTCCGCCTACCGCTACACCCACGCCGAGATGTTCAAGGCGGCGCACCAGCTCCTGGACTGGAAGCTCGGCGCCGTCAACACGATGGTGCTGATCTTCTCGTCGCTGACCATGGCGCTCGGGGTGCGCTCGGCGCAGACCAACAAGCGCGGGGCGACCATCGCCTGCCTGCTGGTGACGCTGCTGTGCGCCTGCGCCTTCCTCGTGGTCAAGTACTTCGAGTACAGCCACAAGCTGCACGTGGGTACGCTGCCCGGCGGCGAGCCCGGTCACTGGTTCAGCTACACGTACAAGGGCCTTGAGGGGTATGAGCAGCCGTGGACGTTCTTTGGCTGCTACTTCCTTATGACCGGCCTGCACGGCCTGCACGTGGTCATCGGCATGATCGCTATCCTGTGGGTCATGGTGCGGTCGATCCGCGGCGACTTTCACTCGAAGTACTACTTTCCGGTCGAGCTGGTCGGGCTGTACTGGCACCTGGTCGACTTGATCTGGATCTACCTGTTCCCCTTGCTTTACTTGGTGGGCTAGCCATGACCCAAGCTGACGCATATTCGAGCAACTCTCACGGTTCCCACGGCGCCGGCCACGGCCATGGCCACGGCGACGAGCCCCATGTGCTGCCCCTGTCGGTCTACTTCGGGGTCTGGGCGGCGCTGGTCGTCCTCACCGTGATCACGGTGGCGGTGTCGCGCTTTGACTTCGGCTCGGCCAACACGGTCATCGCGATGTTCGTGGCGACCATCAAGGGCTCGCTGGTCGCGCTGTTCTTCATGCACCTTTACTACGACAACAAGCTGAACCTCATCATCCTGGTCGCCAGCCTGGTGTTCGTGAGCATCTTCTTTACCCCCGTGCTCATCGATCTGTCGTCGCGCGGTGCGCTTGACTCGGTAAAGACGCGCGCCG
>JBGANQ010000170.1:0-6650 GCA_044222245.1 Polyangia bacterium
GGGCGCCGCCTCGCCCTCATCCAGCGGGAAGACCAGCTGGGCGTGCGGCTCGCTGGCCGCCGGGCTCGGCGGCTGCACGAGCGGCTGGACGGTCGGCGTACCGCCGGTCCAGATCACCCGCTTCTGCTGCTGGGTCAGGATGAGGCCGCGCTCCTGCAGGGCGAGCCAGACCTCCGACTTGAGAAACTCGTCAAAGGACGCCGCGGACGCCGCGGACGCCGCGGACGCCGCCGCCGGCTCGCTCGTCTCCGGGCTGCGCGCCGCCGCCGGCGCGGCGAGCGGCCGGATGCAGCCGTTCCACGACTCTTCCAGCTCCTTGAGCGAGGTCGCCCCCTCGGTCCCGGTCCGCACCTGCGCCTGCTCGAGCACCCCGAGCAGCCACTGCGCCCACGCCGCCGGCATGATCAGCTGCTGGTCGCCGCGCGCCTCGTGCACCGTCAGCTCGGCCTGCGGCGGCTGGCCAGCTGTCACCGGCAGCATGCGCAGCGAGGGCCGCGTGCCGAGCCACAGCACCCGGCGGTCGCGCGCCTCCGCCTTGCCCCCCGCGGGCGGCGGCGGCGGCGACTTGATCACCTGACCGATGAGGTCGCGATCGATGCTGACCAGCGGCACCGGAAACCGGAACCAGCTCTCGGCCGGCGCGTCGTGGTGGTAGCCCAGGCCGTAGTAGCGCAGCGCCTCTTGCAGGCCGTCGGTGAACTTGTCGTGGTCGGCGCCGGTGGGATCGAGGTGGGGATAGATCTGCTCGACGAACGCCCCCTCTTCGATGGGCAAGAGGGTGATCTTGTACTCGTCGGGGTTTCTGCCGATCGGGCTGTGCGGGGTGACCCCGAACTTGGCCCAGCTGGCCGAGGTGAGCAGGCCATACTTGAACAGCTGGCGCACGACCTCCAGAGCGTCGATCGTCTCCTGCGCGGTCTGCGTCGGGAAGCCGTACATGATATAGCCGTGTACCTTGACCCCGGCGTCCTTGAAGTTCTTGGCCACCTGGGCGACCTGCTGCACCGTGGTCCCCTTCTTCATAAGGGTCAGCAGCCGGTCCGAGGCGACCTCCAGCCCGCCGAACACCGCGATGAGCCCCGAGGCGGCGAGCAGCCGGCACAGCTGCGGCGTATACGCCTTGTCAAAGCGCAGCATGCCGTGCCAGGAGATGTGCAGGTCGCGGCGCAGGACCTCGATGGCGAAGTCGCGCATCACCTTGGGCGGCATCGCCTCATCGACGAAGTGGAAGCCGCTGTGGCCGGTCTGGGCGATGATCTCCTCGACCTTGTCGACCAGGTTCTGCGCCGTCGCGGTGTCGTAGTCGCCGACGTAGGACAGATGGATGTCGCAGAAGCTGCACTTCTGTACCGCCGGGCGATGATCTTCAGTCTTTTTCGGCGCTTACGCTCCGGGGTGCCCGGCCGCTGCCGGCGCCGCCTGGCGCTCCGACGGAGGCCGGGCCGGGGCCGCTGGATCACCAGCGGATCACGGCCGCGTGCTACGATGACGGCGGGGTCTTCTTGTGGGCGACATCATCCGCACTGTCCGCAATGGCAGGTTCCTCGGCTTCTATGTCCGCTACAAGGATGTGGACGGCCGGCGCAAGGTGCGCGCCAGCCATCAGCCGACCCGCGAGCTGGCCCGCCGCTACCTGGTCGAGATCGAAGCCCGGGTCGCCCGCGGCCTGCTTGGCCTGCCCGAGCCGCCGCCGCCGGCGCCCACCGTGCGCGAGCTGAGCGAGCGGTTTCTTACTGAGTACAGCCGGCCGCGCATCAAAGATCTCTCCCGCTACCGCAGCTACGCCCGCACGGCGCTGCGGCGGGCGCTGCCGCGGCTTGGCGGTCTGGCCGCGGATCAGGTGACGGCGGCCGCGCTGCAGCGGCTGCGCGATGAGCTAGGCCAGCGGCGCGCCGCGGCCAGCGTGCGCCTGACCCTGAGCTTCCTCGGCGTGATGTTCGCCTGGGCGGTGCAGCAGAAGCTCCTGCCGACAAACCCCCTGCGCGGCGTCGAGCTGCCGGCCCGGCGCGAGCTGACCGAGTACCTCAGCGGGGATGAGGTCCGCGCGCTGCTGGCCGCCGCCGCCCGCCGCGCCGCGGAGGGCACTGCGCTCGACCGGCTGCGTCACACCTGCCTGGCGGTGGCGCTGCACACCGGGCTGCGCCGCGGCGAGCTGCTCGGCCTGCGCTGGCGCGATATCGACCTGCAAGCGCGGCGGCTGACCGTCGCCCGCAGCTACGGCAGTACGCCCAAGGCCGACAAGCCCCGTCACCTGCGGCTGCCGCAGACCCTTGTGCCCCTGCTCACCGCCTGGGCCGCCGCCTGCCCGCCCACTGCCGAGGGGCTGGTCTTCCCGCTCGGCAGCGCCGGGCGGCCGCGCGCTGCTGCCGCCCACCACAAGCTCGACCTTTCCGGCCTGTGCACCGAGGCGGGCTGTCGGCCGCTAGCTCGCCCGTGGCATGCCCTGCGCCACACCTTTGCCTCCCACTACGTCATGCAGGGCGGGAGCCTGCTGGCGCTGCAGCAGATCCTCGGCCACTCGGACATCAAGATGACGCTGGTCTACGCCCACCTCGCGCCCGACTTTCTCGACAGCGAGATGGACCGCCTGAAGTTCTAGGGGGCCCGGCGGCGCCGGATACTCCTCGGCGGGGCTGGTCGGTGCCGGCGGCGGCGCGCTGGCGGCGGCGGGTGGCTCGGGGGCCAGCACGTCTGCCGCCGGCAGCGGCGGCTGCCCCGGCGATGCCGGCGGGCTGCCCTTGCCGTGGGCCGGCAGGCTGCTCGCCGGCACTCCCTCCCCAAAGCCGAGCGCCGCCAGCACCGGCGGCTTGTTCTTGGGGGCGGCCAGCCACTTGGTGACCGCTTCCAGCTGGCTCTCGGGCTTGTTGCCCCACTCGCGGTAGTTGATCTGCGCGGCCTGCGCCAGCTCGGTGGCGCGGACGCGCGCCTGCTCGCTGCCCTTATGGCGGGCGCCGCGCGCTGGCACCCACAGCGCCTGCGCCAGCGCAAACTGGGTCTCGGCCAGCCGCTGCAGGTTGGCCCGCAGCTCCTCTTCGCGCAGGTTGCGGCGGATGCTCAGCGCCCGCTCAAGGTACGGCACCGCCTCTTCGCTGCGGCCGAGCGCGATGAGGATGACGCCGATGGCGTGCAGGTTGTAGGCGACCCGCGCCTCGCTGCGCTTGGCCGCGCGCTCGATAAGCTCCAGCCCGACCACGTTCAGGTTGAGCGCCTCGTTGTAGCTGCCAAGCCGCGCCAGCGCCTGACCCAGGAAGTAGCGCGCCTCGGCGCGCAGGGTCTCGCCATCGGTGGCCTTCTCGCGGATCGAGAAGCAGCGCCGCAGCGGCAGCTCGGCGTCGACGACCCGGTTCAAGGCGAGCAGGTTCTTGCCGACCAGCAGATAGAAGTCCGAGGTGCGGATGTGGTCCTGCCCCAGCGACTGCTGCATGATGCCGAGCGCCCGCTCCAGGTACGGCTGCGCGTCCTTGCCGCGGTTCTGCAGGATCAGCGTCAGGCCGATGCCGCGCAGGTTCGAGGCGATCGAGGGGTGCACCGCGCCGAGCCCCTTCTGCTCGACCTCCAGCGCCTCTTTATAGTTCTGCATCGCGTGGGCGTAGTCCTCCTTGCCGCGGTAGGCGGTGGCCAGCACGTGCAGCACATCGGCGACCTCCGGCCGGCTGTCGCCATAGACCTTGCTGCCCAGCGCCAGCGCCTGCTGGCAGTAGCGGATGGCGTTGTCGTAGGCGCGCTTGGCGATCTCGACCCGGCAGCGCGCCAGCTGCAGCTGCGCCTGCAGCGGCTCGGCGTCGCTCGGGCTTAGCGCCTCTAGCGCCGCGTCGGCGAGCATCTCCCAGCTGGCGGCCTTCTCGGGCTCGCGCAGGATGTTGCCGGTGAGCGCCGTCAGGCGAATCCAGGTCTCGGCGACCAGCTTCTGGTTGTGGCTCTCAAAGGCCGCCGCCGCCGCCTGCACCAGGGTCTTCTCGGCCCGGCGGGCGTCGACCGGCTGCTCGACCTGACCGAGCAGCGACAGCGCCTCGGCCTTGACCGGCAGGTACTTGACGCGGCTGGCCTGCTCGGCAAGCTGCCGCGCCTCGTTGATCGCCACGCCGTAGCTGCCAAAGCGCTGCTCGGTGCGCACGGCGTGGATCTTTTCGGTGAGGCGCTGCACCTCGGCGCGCTCCTTGGGGTTGTCGGGCAGCGGCGGCGGCGCCCGCAGGGCCTCGACATCGGCGCAGCGGGCGACCGGCGGCAGCTCGTGCACCGCGGTGTTGCTCGACTCCAGCACCACCTCGGCGGCGCCGCTGCCAAGGACGTTGGTGAAGGCCTTGACCTCGTGCAGCCCATCGTCCAGGCAGCGCTCGCGCAGCTCCAGCACCGCCGCCGGCTGCCGGCCGCGCATCGTCGCCATGCAGGCGGCGGTGCGCATGTTCACCCAGCTCTGGGTGTACTCGTCCAGCACCTGCTCGATGCGCTGCCAGGTGTCGGCGGCGTAGGGCTTGCCGGTGCCGAGCAGCCGCGACTTGAGCTCCTGCTTGCGCGCCGGGTCCCAGATGCCCTTGAGCTTGGCCTCCGAGCCGCGGCACAGCGCCTCGCGGTCCTCCTTGCGCAGGTGGTAGACCAGGTTTACCCCCAGCGCCGCCACGACGAGGAAGATGGTGCCGAGCCACAGCTTGGGCAACCCCCGGCGGTCGCGGTTGAGGGCGACCAGCAGCCCCTCCATGTCGGTGTAGCGGTTCTCTGGGCGGACGCTGAGGCCGCGCAGCAGCACCTGGCGCAGCCACGCCGGCACCCGCGCCTCGGGCGGCGCCGACAGCACCCGCCCGCGCACGACGTTGAAGCCGCGCGAGCCGATGGTGTCGCCGGCAAACGGCGCTACATGGTAGAGCGCCTCGTATAACGCGACGCAGAAGCTGAACTGGTCGGTGCGCTGATCGACCGGGTCGCCCGAGTACTGCTCGGGCGCCATGTAGCGCGGCGTGCCGACCAGCGCCCCCGGCTCATTGAGCGTCGGATCCGAGACGTGCGAGCCGGGGACATAGTCGTCGCTCTGGCTGATCTTGCGCGCCAGGCCGAAGTCGGTGACCCGCACCTGCCCGTCCTTGCCGACGAGCACGTTGTCAGGCTTGAAATCGCGGTGGACCAGATCCACCGCGTGGGCGGCAGCCAGCCCGCGGCCGGCGAGGGTGAAGACCTCCAGGATCTCATCGCGGCTGCGCGGCTTGGCCTTGAGCCAGCCCGACAGCGTCGTGCCTTCGATGAGCTCCATGGCGATGAACACCTGGTTCTTGATGGTGCCCACGTCATAGACCGCGATGACCTGCGGGTGCTGCAGCCGCGCCATCGCCTGCGCCTCGCGGAGCAGCCGCCGCCGCGCCTGGCCGGCGTCCTCGCCGGCGACATCGGTGCGGAGCAGCTTGATCGCCACCTTGCGATCGAGCTCCGGATCGTAGGCGCTGTAGACCACGCCCATGCCGCCCGAGCCCAGCACCCCGAGCACCAGGTAGCGGCCCAGGCTCGGGCCGCGCGGCAGCTCGCCTTCGATGTCCTTGCGCGGCGGGCCCTGGTCGCCTTGGCGCAGGTCGTCCTCGATGTGCCGCGGCAGCCCCGGGCCTGGCGGCTCGCTCTCGGGCAGGGTCGTGCTGTCGGGGCTGACCTCGGCGGGGCTGGTGGGGTCGGAGCTGGCCGAAAGGGGGGTACGGGCCTGGCCGAGCGGCCCCGGGGCGGTCTCGCGCAGGGCCAGCTCCTCTTCCTGCGCCGTGCGCGGGCGCGGAGCCTGGGAGACGGGTCGCTGGCTGGCGGCGCTGTCCCGCGGGGGCCCGGGTAGAGGCGGCTCACCGCCGGCCGGCAGGGTCGAGTTGAGCCTGGCTCCCAGGCCGCCCGAGTTGCTGGCGGACCCGGGGCGGGCCTGACCGAGCGGCCCTGGAGCGGTCTCGCGCAGGGCCGGATCTTCTTCTTGCGGGGGGCGGGCGCGCGGGCTCGGCGCCCCGGGGCGCAGCCCGTCGCTGCTGTTGCGCGGCGGCCCCAGGCTGCTCGCCGCACCGGTCAAGGTCTGCGGCTTGGGTCGCAGCGTCGAGCCTAGACCTCCGGGGCTGCCGGGGCTGCCTCCGGGGCCCCCGGTCCCGCCAGTCAGCGTCCGCGGCGAGCCGAGCGGTCCCGGGGCGGTCTCCCGCAGAGCCAGCTCCTGCTCCAGGGCGACCAGGCCGGAGCTCTTGCGGGGCGGGGCCGTATCGGGAGGTTTCGACTCAATCTTACTCATAGATGCCGTATCATTTTATCAGGTTCCCTCGCTACCCGGAGGCGGACTGCGGGGGCAGCGTCGTAGCCTGGCGGAATCAGGCGCAAAATTGTTGCCCCTTGGGCCGCGCTTGCCCGCCGCCGCTCCCCGCCCCGTCCCCTCTTGCCCGAGCTTTCGCAGAATTGGCGCCCGCCCGGCCACCTGCAGCGCCGCCCCAGCCTGCCGCCCGCCCTGGATGACCCGCGGATCACAGGAGCCCGCCCTGGCGGGTCTCACCATCGGGACCTTGAAGTCCCACTGCAGAAGCTGCACTTCTGTACCGCCGGGCGATGATCTTCAGTCTTTTTCGGCGCTTACGCTCCGGGGTGCCCGGCCGCTGCCGGCGCCGCCTGGCGCTCCGACGGAGGCCGGGCCGGGGCCGCTGGATCACCAGCGGATC
>JBGANQ010000171.1:0-6603 GCA_044222245.1 Polyangia bacterium
GGCCGACTGTCACGCCTGCCCCAACCCCAGGCCGCGCGCTAGAAGTGGCGCCGCCGGCGCAAATCATCCCCCAGCCGACCCCTCGGACCGCGGAACACAGCCCGACCGGCCGCCGAGGCGGGGATCCTTGGCCGGCTTGAGAACTGGCCCCGGGGCGCTCGGCGGTGGCCGGCGGGCGCCGGCGGCGGGGGAGCGATTGCGGACGGGCGGCGGCTACTTTTCGACGAAGACCATGTCGAGCAGCTCGGCCTGGCAGGTGATCTTGCTGTTGCGCTGCTGGAACAGCTGGCTCAGCGGCACCTCCAGCCGGTTTATCACCACCAGGTCGTTCTCGCTCGGGGTGGCGGCCAGCCAGGCGGCGAAGTCGCCGCGGAACTGTCCGCTCCCGGTCTGCCGCAGGTAGTCGATCGAGCGCCGGAAGAACTTGGGAAAGATCAGCGTCCCGGTGCTCGCGCAGATCGAGGTGCGATCGATCAGCTTGAACTCCCGCGACGAGTCGGCCGCCCACACCCCCAGCTTGCGCTCGCGCGCCTCGAAGGCCTGGGCGCGCAGCCAGGCGCGGTGGGTGGCGGGCGTCGAGGTGTAAAGCAGCGGGTAGGCGAAGCCCTGCTGGATCATCTGCGCGTTGAGCGTCCGCGCCAGCAGGTCGACCCCGACCATCAGATCGCTGCCGTCGGCAAGCTCGGGCTGCTCACCGAGCAGCGCGTACGAGATCGGCCGCCCGTGCGGGTCAAAGCCGCGCGTCAGCACCGCGCCGGGCACAAGCTCAGGCTCGCAGCCGACGACCTTTTCCTCTAGGTGGTGGATGGCGGTGAAGCCGAGCAGCGACAGCAGGCGATCGCGGGCGAGCACGCCGAAGGGCTGGCACTCCAGCCCGTAGTGGGTCTCGGGGGCGTCGATGCCCTCCAGGCGCAGCTGGAAGTCGCCGGTGGTTGACAGGCTCTTGTACTCGCGGTGCAGCCCGACGAACAGGTCCTTGCGCTCGGCGCTGAAGCGGACCGAGTCGCCGTCGGGTTTGAAGCCGCGAATGTGAAACTGACCCTTGATGACACGAAAGCCCGCGAGCGCCATGAGCGTCTCCTTTTCCTCGTGGGTTATACTACGCAAGCCGCCACCGACGATAAAAAACGCCCGCCGGCGGCCGCGACGGAAGGTCAGGGCAGGGTGAGCACGGCGATCGTCTCTTCGGCGGCGTCGATGCGGGTGGCAAACTCGACAAAGCGCGGGTAGCGCTCGGGCAGCACCCGGGCGAGCGGCAGCGAGGTCTCGGTGTGCAGCAGGATGCGCCCGCCCAGGGCCGTGACCTGCTGGTTGAACTGGCCGAAGTCGGCAAGCTGCAGCGGCGCCGCCAGCTGCGCCACCCGGGCTCCCGCCGGGATGGTGATCCGGGCATCGAGCACCGTCGGCAGCGCGTAGTGCAGCATCATCGGCGTGCGGCGCCGCGCCACGCTGACGTAGTTACGGCCGAGGAGCAGCGGGTAGGGGGCGGGCAGCACCAGCTCGGATCCGCCGTCGCTGCGCCGGCTGCGGCCAAGGCGCGGGGCGCGGAAGCGGTACTCCACGGTCAGCTCGGCGGTGTCGCGATCCATCGGCCCGTACTTGAGGTCGAGCAGGCTGGCGCCGGGGAAGTAGAAGCCGAGCGCCCGCTGCTCGATCTGCTGGCGCAGCTTCTCCTCGGCGATGTTTTCGACCTGCTCGCGCCACTCCAGCGCCGGCCAGCCGGTCAGCGTCTCGCGCACCGTGACCTCGCCGCTGCCGTCGGCGGCCAGGGTCATGTCCAGGGCCAGCCGCCGCTGATCGCGCAGCACCGCGGGCGGGCTCGGCGGCGTGGTGGCCGACTCCGCGGCGGTGGGAGCCGGGGTCGCAGCCGCTCCGGTCGCGCCGGCGAGCGCCGCGGCGTAGGCGGCGCTGGTTCCGCCCGCCGGGGGCAGGCTCACGGTGGTGAAGGTCACTGCCTGGACCGGCGGCGACAGGCCGGTCTCGGGCAGGCGCAGGGCGCGGCCGCCGCGCAGCGCCGGTCGCACGTAGCCCGAGGGCAGGTGGCGGTACACCGGGTCCAGCCACAAGAGCGGCCCGCCAGCATCGCCGCGGCCGGGCGCGACGGCGACGATCAGCTCGTTGTAGGCCAGGATGTCGGGCAGCGGCCCGTCCAGCTGCGGTCCGCTCTGCGACCGCACCAGCCACGCCTCGGCGGGGATGCCGGCGGCGCGCAGGAGCGCCAGCAGCAGCACGTCGCGGCGGCCCTCGCGGCGGGCGAGGATCGAGCTCGCCTGCTCGTCGATCGAGCCGCCCGAGCGGATGTTCTTGCGCACCCAGGCATCCAGCCGGCTCGCCCGCGCGATGAGGCTCGCTGCCGGTTCCTCGGTGCCGGCAGCCGGGGGCGGGCCGGCGACCTCGGCCGCCCGGGCGCGCAGCTCGCGCGAGAGGCGCAGCGAGCGGTAGCGGCGCTCGCGCAGGTAGTTCACGTAGCGCGGGAACGACAGCCCGGCGCCGACCCGGATCGACGGCATCCAGTCGTCCAAGAGCGCCGCGTCCATCGGCGCCTCGGGGATCATGCGCGGCACCTTCTGCCGGACGTAGAAGTACAGGCGCTCGTCCCCCTGGGTGCGGATCTCCGGCTCGGGGACCTCGCGGCCACCGTCGGCCTTGCCGGGACCGCGGGCGTCGATCTGCAGCTCGATCTCCTTGGGCACGATGAGCAGGTACTCGCTGCGATCAAGCGGCGCGTCGGCCGAGGCGAAGTAGAAGCGCTCGGCGAGAAATCCGCCGGGGAAAGCCGCCTGCGGCTCCTCGCGGTCGACGTACTCGAACTCGACGTAGTCGCCCACCTCCAGATCCGGCGCCGAGACGCTGTCCTTGTCGGGGATCTCCTCGGGCTCGCGGGTGCTGCCATCGGCCTTGACGGTGCGCAGGGTGAGCACGTCCGCCCCCTCGGGGATGTTGACCTCGCCGAACTTGGCCAGCCCGTCCTTGGTCAGCACGCGGATGATGTTGTGGGTCAGGGTCAGCCGGGCCCCGGTCTTGAGCACCCGCACCACCGTGCGATCCAGGACCAGCACCGCTGGCTCGCCGCCGAAGGCGCCCTTGCGCGCGGCGAACTCGGCGATGACCTTGCGGCCGTCCAGGCGGTAGGCCTCAAGATCGTCCCGGGCGCCGAGCGCCAGCAGCGCGCGCAGCAGCTCGGCCGACTCGGGCACCTCGCGCAGGCCGCGGCGCAGGGCCTGCTCGGCCGCCGCCCGCTCGCCGCGATCGACCAGCACGTTGGCCAGCTCCAGGTAGTTGCTGGTGGCGGTGGGCGAGCGCGCGCACAGCTGCTCCCACAAGGCGCTCGCCTGCTGCAGGTCGCCGGGGCCGCGGCGCTGGTAGAGGACCTTGGCCAGCCCGCGCAGCCACTCGGTGTTGTCCGGCTCGAGCTGGAGCAGCCGCTGGTACTCGGCTGCCGCCGCCGGCAGCTGCTCGGCCTCGAGCAGCTCGTCGGCGTAGCGGTCGCTGTAGGGGTTGCAGGCGGCCAGCTCCTTGGCCGCCTGCAGGGCGCCGCGCACGTCCTGCTGCTCGCGCCGCCAGTCGGTCAGCTGCTCCAGCACCGGGCAGGCCGAGGGCCCCAGGGCCAGCGCCGCGGTCAGCGCCTGCTCGGCCTCGTGGGTGAAGCTGCGCGCCTTGAGGATGCGATAGCGCAGGAGCGCCTGCTGCCAGCTCGGCTCGGCCGCCGGCCGCGCCTCCAGCAGCTCCTGCGCCTGCTCCGCCTTCTCGTCTTGCAAGAGCATGGTCGTAAGCGACAGCCGGGCGCGCAGCAGCTCGGGGTGCAGCGTCAGCGCCTGGTTCAGGATCGCCCGCGCCTGATCCCGCCCGAGCCGCTCGGGCCGCCCGCGATCGTCCAGGATGAGGCCGGCGTGGACCAGCGCCACCGAGCCGCAGCGCGGCGCGCTGGCCGCCAGCTCGACCGTCGCCCCGAGGCCCGCCTCGGCGTCGCCGAGCAGATAGGCCTGCTGCGCCAGCAGCAGCCGCCCGAGCGCCCGCTCCACGGCCGACCGCAGCTCCGGCAGCTCGCTGAGCAAGCGCCGCCGCGCCGTCGTCACTCCCCCCGCGAGCGGCGGCGCCTCCGCGGCCGGCCCGGCGAAGAACTGCACCCCGGGCAGCGCCAGCTGCACCTGCGCCTGACCGCCGCCGACCCCGACCTTGACCGCGATCGCGTGCCAGCCCGCGCTGAGCTCTAGCCACAGGTGGCGGCGGCGGATCGGCTCAGGGTCGAGGAAGGCCTGCCTGCCGTCGACGTATAGCGCCCACGGGGTCACCCCCGTCTCGACGGTCAGCGGAAAGGAACCGGCGCGCTCGCTGCGCACCCAGGTCGTCGCGTACATCACCCCGGGGCGTCCGGCCACCCCTTCCAGGGCCACGCTGCAGCCCGAGCCGCTCTTGCGCCGATAGGCGGCCCGCCCGGGATCGCGCGTCGGGTCATCGGGGGGCAGCGCGGTCTGCAGATCGAGGACCGGCAGGTGGCCCAGCGGCCCGCTGACATAGAACCACTGCGGGCAGCCGCGCTCGCTGTCGACCTTCTCGGCGCTCGCCTCATCGCTGGCCACGCGCAGCCGCTGGCCGAGCAGGGCGGCCAGCAGCTGCCGCGCCTCCAGCGGCAGCCCGGCGGCGTGCTGCCACAGCTGCTGCAGGCGCTGGCGCAGCCGCGCCTCGGCCTCGGCGCCGCCGCCGTCGCCGCCCAGGGTGAGCAGGCGGTGCGCCGCGACCTCGGCGATCGCCGGGGCAAGCGGCTCGCCGCCGGCCCCGCCGCGCGCCACCCGCTCGAGCAGCTCCAGCCACAGGTCCTGCGCGCGGCGCCCCTGACCGGCTTCCTGCGCCAGCAGCGCCAGCCCGAGCAGCGCCCGCACCTCGCCCGCCGCCCGCGCCGGCCCGAGCAGCTGCTGCGCCGCCTGCTGCTCGCCGGCCAGCAGCTGCGCCCACCCCAGGTCGCGCTGCAGCTGCGGGGTGAGCTGGTTCGCGGCCAGCGACTGCACCTTCTGCAGCAGCGCCGCCCGCTCTGTCTCCAGCGTCTGCGCATCCAGGGCGCCGCCGCCCGCCGCGCTCGACCCGCGACGGCCAGCGCCCGGGGCGGCGCACGCGCAGAGCAGGCCCAGCACCAGCAGGGCCCCAGGGAAGCGCCGGCGGCCGGCGGACGGCACGGCGCACGGCATAGCAGACGGGGACGGGGAAAGAGACATCGGCTTACTCACGGCCCACCACCAGTTCCTGCGCGACCGCGCTGTCGACCGAAGAGCAGAAGCTGCGGAACGCCGCGTACTCGCCGGCGGCGATGCGGTGGCGGTCGATGCGCAGCGCGGCCTTGACCACGACCTCGGTGCCGGCGGCGGTGCGGCGCTGCTCGGCGGTGAGGTCGAACTGACCAAACGGCGACTCGAGGTGGCGCGCCGCCGGCAGCCGGCGCACGGTCAGCGAGGCTGGCAGTCGCACCGTCACCTCCTCCTGGTTGCTCCAGGGGAAGCCGAGGATCAAATCGTAGCGCCGCTGCGACAGGCGGGCGAAGCTGCGCAGCAGATCCGGGTCGCGCCCGAGCGGCCGCAGCACCAGGTCGGCGCTGGCGCCTCGGGTCGACTCGCTGCCCGCGCCGCCCTGCGGGCGACCCCACTTGGGCACCTCGACCTCGCCGCTGAGCATCACCGGCTGGTCGCGGTCGGTGATGCCGGGCAGGGCGACCCGCAGCGCCTTGGCGCCGGGGTAGACCTCGTTCCACGATTTCTCGTAGCGCTCTTTCTGCGACCCGGGGGTCTGGAAGTGCTCGCGCCAGCGCTCGGCCGACTGGCCGGTGATGCGCAGCTCGTCGGCGACGCGGGCGCTGCCGCCCGGCTCAAGCTGGACGGCGAAGCGCCGCGCGACCACCGAGCTTGTGGCCGGCAGCACCGGCGTGCGCGTCAGGTGCCCCTTGCCGTTATAGGGCGGCCGCGGGTCGCTCACCAGCAGCACCATGATGTCCTGGTCCTGCGTCGGCAGCTCGGTGGCCCCCGAGAACTCCGCGGTGCCGTCCAGGTACAGGTCGAACTTGGGCACGTAGACGATCGCGTGATCAAAGACCGACAGCGACGCCGGCTCGGGGTCGATGTGGCCGTTGCGGCGGGTGCGCGCCAGCACCAGCGTGCTGTCGATGCCGACCTCTTTGAGCATGACCTTGAGCAGCGACGCCTTGTCCTTACAGTCGCCGAACTTGCGCTGGAAGATCTGCGCGACCTTGTAGGGCTTGTAGCCGTGGATGCCAAACTCAAGGCCGACGTAGCGGGTGCGCCGCACCACCTCGTTGTAGATGGCGCGCAGCTTGCCAAGCTCGTCGCCCGCGGCGAGGCCGGCGACGGCGGCGCGGGCGGCCTGGATGATGTCGTTGCTGGGGGCGAGCTGCTCGGCGACAAGGCCGGTGTACCAGTGGGCCACGTCTTCCCAGGTGCGGTAGGTCGAGACATGGACGTAGGCGGCGACCTCGGTAAAGCCCGGCATGCCCGGCTCGCTGAGGATGCGCGGCACGTTGGCGGCGGTAAAGGCGATGAGGTGATCGGGGCCGCGCCGCTCGTCCTTGCGGACGATGCTCACCCCGCCGTCGCGGCGCGG
>JBGANQ010000073.1:0-43575 GCA_044222245.1 Polyangia bacterium
CCCTCCACCACCACCTCGCGTCGGACAGCTCGCAGCCAACGCCAGAATCGCCTGGCGGCTCCTGGGGATAGTAATTTCACCGGTGGCGATTGACGCGGCTTTCGTTCTAGTGTCTATAGAGGCGATGGCAGCGAGGCCTTGGAGAGGCGGCAAAAATGAAGGTCGAGGCAGACAAGACGCACGCTGAGCTGCTGGAGCGACTGCGCGCCGCCGAGGCCCGGGCAGAGGCGTACGCAGATCTGTACGACTGCGCGCCGGCGGCCTACTGTACCTTCGACGCCCACGGCTGCATCGCCGAGCTGAACCTGGCCGCGGCGGCGCTGCTCGGGGGCGAGCGCGAGCGCCTGCGCGGCCAGCCGTTCGTCCTGTTCGTCGCGCCCGCGGACAAGCAGCGCTTCCTGAGCTACCTCACCGGCTGCTTTACAAGGAGCAGCAACCAGACCCTGGAGCTGACGCTCACCCTCAAGCACCGCGGTCCGCTTTTGGTGCAGGTCACAAGTGCGCTGGGTTCCCAGGGCGGCGGCAGTCGGGTCGGTTGCCGGGCGGTGCTCACCGACCTTGGCGAGCGGCAGCAGGCCGAGGAGGCGCTGCGCTTCTCGGTGCGCATGCGCGAGGACTTCCTGGCGATCGTCTCTCACGATCTGCGCAGCCCGCTGAACTCAATCCTCCTTGGCGCCCAGGCCCTGCTCAAGACGGCCGCCACCAGCAATGAGCTGAACGCGCAAGGTCGCAACGTCCTTTCCATCATCAAGCGGTCGGCCGAGCGGATGAATCACCTGCTTGGAGACCTGCTGGATCTATCGAGCATGAGCGCCGGTCACCTGTCGATGCAACGCGCCACCCAGGACGTCGCCGACATCGCGGTCGCCGCGCTGGAGCTTATCAAGCCGGCGGCGCTGGAGAAGGCGCTGCAGCTTGAGCTGCAGGTCGAAGGCGACCGGCTGCCCTCGTACTGTGATCGCGAGCGCGTCATCCAGCTGCTGCTCAACCTAATCGGAAACGCGATCAAGTACACCCCCCGAGGCGGCAGCATCCGCGTCGCGGTCGTGCCGCAGACCGGCAGCGTCCTTTTCGCGGTGCATGACACCGGACCGGGCATCGAGTCGACCCAGCTCGCGCACATCTTCGATCCCTACTGGCAGGCGGGAAAGACGGCACACAAGGGAGTCGGTCTCGGCCTGTCCATCGCCAAGGGAATCGTCGAGTTTCACGGGGGCAAGCTGTGGGCCGAGAGCGAGCTCGGGCGCGGCAGCTCGTTTTACTTCACGCTACCCACCGCGCCGCCGTCCGCGCCGGGAGAAAGTTCCGAGCCGACGCCGGGCGCCGACGCCGAGCCGACGCCGCTGCCGGGAGCGCGCGCCCATATCACCGGACCGCAGCGCGCCATCCCCGCGGTCGCGCCGTCAACCATCCTGGTGGTCGATGATGAGCAAGACGTGCGCACCTACCTGGCCGAGCTGCTCGCGGCGCAGGGCTATCAGGTAGCCACCGCGGCCGATGGGAGCGAGGCGCTGGCCTACTTGCGCAAGGCAGCGGAGCGGCCGTTTCTCATCCTGCTCGATCTGGAGATGCCGGTGCTCGACGGGTGGCAGTTTCTCACCCTGCGCTGCGAGGACCCTGCGCTCGCCGAGATTCCGGTCGTACTGATCTCGGGTCAGAGCGCGGCGCCGGCCACCGCCGCCCTGCTGGGACTGTCGGGCTACATTCAGAAGCCGCTGGCCATCGCGAAGCTCCTCCAGCTCATCGAGCAGCTGGCCCGCTGACCAGCCGCGCGCGGTCTGCGGTCGAGCCACCGCCCCGAGACTGCTCAGTGCCCGTCGGTCGCGCGACCCGGCGCGGTCCGGCCCGGTCCCGATCGCTGCTAACCTCCCTAGCAACCATCCTGTCCAAGCACCGATGAACAGAGTCCAGTCGCTCTCGCCTGCTCTGCCGCCGACTTGTAGATTCTCTATTTTACGAACGTAGACTTGCAGACTAGCTCAGCTGCGGTCTGCCGCTGGCAGGTCGTCTTACTTGGGATTTGGCAGGAGTCTTGCGCCGGGGGACTGGGCGGCGGAGGGCAGCAGCGTCACTGCCCTCCGCGCGGCGTGCTTACTGCTGCTGCAGCTCCCAGGCGGCGCCCAGGCCTGCGGCGAGCTCGGCGGGGGTCACGCGGCCATCGCAGTCGACGTCCAGGGCGTTGAACACCGCGGCGCTGCCGGCCCACTCTTCGCGGGTGATCGCGCCATCGCCGTCCAGATCGTAGACCTTGAACACGTCGTGAGCGGCCTTGCTGATGCGCGCCTTGCCCTCGAGGTGGGCGAGGCGTCCCTCGAGCAGCTTCTCCAGCGCGACGATCGCCTTGGAGAAGCCCTCGATGCCCTCGTGCAGCTTCTCTTTGGCCATGCGGTCTTTTTCGTGCATGGCGCGGAAGGTCGCCTCATCCATATGGATCTTGGCGAGCTTGTGGTGCGCGGCATTGGCGGGGTCGAGCTTGCGCACCAGGGTGCCGTGGTTGTTGCGCAGCTGGTCGAGCAGGTTCGGCGCGATGGTGAGCAGGTCCGAGCCGGCGAGCTCGATGATCTCATCGAGGTTGCGGAAGCTGGCGCCCATGACCTCGGTCTCGTGACCAAAGGCCTTGTAGTAGTTGTAGATCTGGGTCACCGAGACCACGCCCGGATCTTCGGCGGGGGCGTAGCTGTCCTTGCCGGTGTCCTTCTTGTACCAGTCGAGGATGCGGCCGACAAAGGGCGAGATCAGCTTCACCTTCGCCTCGGCGCACGCCACCGCCTGGTGCATGCCGAACAGCAGCGTGAGGTTGCAGTTGATGCCCTCTTTCTGCAGCTCCTCGGCGGCCTTGATGCCCTCCCAGGTGGAGGCGATCTTGATGAGCACGCGCTCCTTGGGCACCCCGTGCGCGGCGTAGTAGCCGATGAGCTGGTGGGCCTTGGCGACGGTCGCCTCCTTGTCGTACGACAGGCGGGCATCGACCTCGGTGGACACCCGGCCGGGGACCACCTTGAGGATGCGCACGCCGAACTCGACGGCCAGGCGATCGATGGCGCGCCCGACCACCGCCTTGGCGTCGGCGCCCGGCAGCTCCTGCTGCGACTGACGCAGCGCCGCATCGACCACCTCGGCGTACGCCGGCATCTGCGCCGCGGCGGTGATGAGCGAGGGGTTGGTCGTCGCATCGCGCGGCTTGAACTTCTCGATCGACTTGATATCCCCAGTGTCGGCCACGACGACGGTCATGGCAGACAGCTGATCATAGAGCGACTGGGTCATGGCGTTGCCCCCTTGCGATGATGTTTGTAGTAGTTGATAAGGCCATTGGTCGAGCCGTCATGGCTGTGCACGTCGCCCGGGCTGCCGAGCTCGGGCAGGATGGCGCTGGCCAGCTGCTTGCCAAGCTCGACGCCCCACTGATCGAAGCTGTTGATGTTCCAGATGACGCCCTGCACAAAGATCTTGTGCTCGTACAGCGCCAGCAGCCGCCCCAGGGTCCGCGGGGTGATCTTCTGGACCATGAAGGAGCTGGTCGGCCGGTTGCCGGTGAAGGTCCGGTGGGCGACCAGCGCCTCATTGGTGATGCCCTTCTTGGCCAGCTCGGCGCGCACTTCCTCGGCCGTCTTGCCCTTCATCAGCGCCTCGGTCTGGGCGAAGAAGTTGGCAAGCAGGATGTCGTGGTGGTTGCCGAGCGGGTTGTGGCTCTCGATGGGCGCGATGAAATCGCAGGGGATGATGCGCGTCCCCTGGTGGATGAGCTGGTAGAAGGCGTGCTGGCCGTTGGTGCCCGGCTCGCCCCAGATGATCGGCCCGGTGTTGTAGTCGGTGATCCGGTGGGAGTCGCGGTCCACGCCCTTGCCGTTGGACTCCATGTCGCCCTGCTGGAAGTAGGCGGCGAAGCGGTGCATGTACTGGTCGTAGGGCAGGATGGCGTGGGTCTCGGCGCCGAAGAAGTTCTGGTACCAGATGCCGAGCAGCGCCATGACCGCCGGGATGTTCTTCTCTAGCGGCGTGGTCCGGAAGTGCTCGTCCACGTCGTGGCCGCCGGCCAAGAGCTCCTCGAAGTGGTCCATGCCGATGATGAGCGCGATCGGCAGCCCGATCGCCGACCACAGCGAGTAGCGACCGCCGACCCAGTCCCAGAACTCGAACATGTTGGCGGTGTCGATGCCAAAGCCAGCGACTTCCTTGGCGTTGGTCGACAGCGCCACGAAGTGCTTGGCCACCGCCGCCGGGTCGCGGCCATTGACGGCTGCGAGCAGCCACTTGCGCGCCGAGATCGCGTTGGTGATCGTCTCCTGGGTGGTGAAGGTCTTGGAGGCGACGACGAACAGCGTGGTCTCGGGGTCGCAGCGCTTGAGGATCTCGCTGACGTGGGTCCCGTCGATGTTGGACACGAAGTGGACCTTCATGCCCGGCTTCCAGTACGGCCGCAGCGCCTCGGTCGCCATCACCGGGCCGAGGTCCGACCCGCCGATGCCGATGTTGACGATGTCGGTGATCGCCTTGCCGGTAAAGCCCTTCCACTGCCCGCTGCGCACCGACTCGGTGAAGTGCCGCATCTTGGCAAGGACGGCGTTGACCTCGGGCATCACGTCTTTGCCGTCGACGATGATCGGCCGGTTGGAGCGATTGCGCAGCGCCACGTGGAGCACCGCGCGGTCCTCGGTGATGTTGATCTTCTCACCGCAGAACATCTTGTCGATCATGCCCTGCAGCCCGGCCTGGCTCGCCAGATCGCGCAAAAGCTGCATGGTCTTATCGGTAATCCGGTGCTTGGAGTAGTCGAACAGGATGTCCTCGAAGCGCAGAGAGAACTCCTCGAAGCGCTTGGGGTCCTTTTCGAACAGCGACCGGATGTGTACGCCATCCATGTCGTGGCGGTGGCCCTGCAGGGCCTTCCACGCCTTTGATTCCGTAAGTTTGCTCATTGCAAATCCTTTCTAATCGGCTTCCTGCCACAGCTCGGTTTCGGGGATGGCGAACCGATCTGCCTCTTTGGGGCCCCAGGTTCCGGCCGGGTAGGGGTAGCACGGCGAGGGCTGCTCGAGGATCGGCATGAACAGCTTCCACGACTGCTCGACCTCTTCCGAGTGCACAAACAGCGTCTGATCGCCGCGCAGGACGTCCAGCAGCAGGGTCTGATACGACTCGGGCATCTCGGGGTACTTGTCGTTATAGCGGAAGCGGAACGGAACCCGCTGCAGCCGGAACGGATCGCCCGGGACCTTGATGTCGAAGTGGAACGAGAAGCCCTCATTGGGCTGCAAGGTGATGATCAGCACGTCCGAGCTGTCCGCCTTGCCGCCCTCCCCCTTGAAGTACGTGACCGGCGAGTCCTTGAAGCGCACGGCGATCTGGGTGAGCTTCTTGGGCATCCGCTTGCCGGTGCGGACATAGAACGGCACGCCCTTCCAGCGCCACGAGTTGATATACAGCTCAAGGGCGATGAAGGTCTCGGTCTGCGAGGTCTGCGGGATGTTGGCTTCCTGCAGGTAGCCCTTGCAGTGCTCGCCCTTGAACGTGTTCTCGGTGTACTGGCCGCGCACCACGCCCTTTTTCAGGTCGATGGGCTCGATCGAGCGCAGGATCTTGATCTTCTCGGCGCGGATCGCCTCGGCGTCAAAGCTCTGCGGCACGTCCATGGCGGTCAGAGTCAGGACCTGCGCGATGTGGTTCTGCACCATGTCGCGCATCGCCCCGGACTTGTCGTAGTAGCCGGCGCGGCTGCCCACGCCCAGCGTCTCGCCGACGGTGATCTGCACGCTCTCGATGCGGTCGCGGTTCCACGCCGACTCGATGAGGTTGTTGGCGAGGCGAAACACCAACAGGTTCTGGACGGTCTCTTTGCCGAGGTAATGGTCGATGCGGTAGATCTGCTGCTCGCTGAAGTGCTGGTGCACCATGTGGTTCAGCTCGCGCGCCGTCTTCAGATCGGTCCCAAACGGCTTCTCGAGCACGACGCGCGTCCAGCCGTCGGTCCGCTTGTGCAGACCGACCTCGCCCAGGGCCGACACCGTGGTCGGCATGGCGCCGGGCGGCAGCGACAGGTAGAACGCGTAGTTGCGCGGGATGTCGTTGGCGTGGCAGACCGCCTCCAGGCGCTCGGCAAGGGCGCGGATGTCGCTGACCTTGTCGCCGCAGGTCTGGTAGTGCAGGCGGGCCAGGAACTTGTCGGCGTGCTCCGCCGGGATCTTGGCCTGCAGCAGCCAGGGGCGGATCTCGCCCCGGAACGCCTCGTCGCTCTTGTGCGAGCGCCCAAGTCCCATGACCTGGGTGCGCTCGTGCAACCTGCCTTCCAGGCAGCTCTGGGCCAGCGACGGGAAGAGCTTGCGCGCCGCCAGATCTCCGGTGCCGCCGAAGATGATGTAGACGGCGGCTTCTTGCGCTGTGGTCGCACTCATGCGTTACTCCTTGCCTTTGTCGGCTTTGGCCTGCTCGATCTGGGCCTTGGCCTTTTTGACCACATTTTCGACCGTGAAGCCGAACTTCTTCTGCAGCTCGGCGAGCGGGGCCGAGGCGCCGAAGGTCTCCATGCCGACGATCGCGCCGTCCATGCCGACGTAGCGCGCCCAGCCGAAGGTCGAGGCCTTCTCGACCGCGACGCGGGCCCGCTGGTTGCGCGGCAGGACCTTGTTGCGGTACTCGGCGTCCTGCTTCTCGAACAGCTCCCACGACGGCATGCTGACTACGCGGGCGGTGATGCCCTCCTTGGCCAGGTGCTCGGAGGCCTCCAGGCACAGCTCGACCTCGCTGCCGGTGCCGATGAGGATGACGTCGGGATTCTCGTCCTTGGTCACCACGTAGGCGCCGCGCTCGACCTGCGAGGGGTTGTAGACGCTGCGGTCGATGGTCCGCATCGGCTGCCGCGACAGGATGAGGATCGCCGGCTCGTGCTTCTGCTTCATGATCACCCGCCAGGCGTCGGCGACCTCGTTGGCGTCGCCGGGGCGCAGAACGAGGATGCCGGGGATGGCGCGCATCGAGGCCAGCTGCTCGATCGGCTGGTGCGTCGGGCCGTCTTCGCCGACGCCGATCGAGTCATGGGTGAAGATGAAGATGCACGGGATCTCCATGATCGCCGAGAGCCGGATCGGCGCCCGCGCGTAGTCGCTGAAGATCATAAACTGCGAGCCGAACGGCCGGATCTTGCTCAGCGACAGGCCGTTCAAGATCGAGGTCATGGCGTGCTCGCGGACGCCGAAATGCATGTTGCGGCCGCCCGGCTCGTCGCGCTGCATGTCGCCGGCGCCGTTGAAGGTGAGGCGGGTCTTGGTCGACGGCGCCAGGTCCGCCGAGCCGCCGACCAGCCACGGCACGTTCTTGGCGATCGCGTTGAGCACCTTGGCCGAGGCGTCGCGACCGGCGACACCCTTCATGTCGGCGGCGAAGCTCGGGATGTCCTTGTCCCAGCCCTCGGGCAGCTGGCGGGTCTGCATCTGGTGCAGCTGCGCCGCGAGCTCCGGGTATTCCTTCTTGTAGCGATCGAACATCTCGATCCACTCGCTGCGCAGCTTCTTGCCGCGGGCGCCCAGGCCCCCGGCGATGTGCTCGTGCACACCCTCGGGCACCAGGAACTTGGCGTCCGGATCCGGCCAGTTATAGGCCTTCTTGGTCGCCTTGATCTCGTCCCAGCCGAGCGGCTCGCCGTGCGCCGAGTGGTGATCTTGCTTGTTGGGGGCGCCGTAGGCGATGTGGCTGTCGACGATGATGAGCGTCGGCCGATCGGCGACCTTATGGAAGAAGTTGAACGCGCGGCCGAGCATGGTGAGGTCGTTGGCGTCGCCCACGCGCATGACCGCCCAGCCGGCGGCGATAAAGCGGGTGGCCACGTCCTCGGTGAACGCGACGTCGGTGGAGCCTTCGATGGTGATGCGGTTGTTGTCCCAGACCCAGCACAGGTTGGACAGGCCCAGGTGCCCGGCCAGCGACGCCGCCTCGTAGGACACGCCTTCCATCATGCAGCCGTCGCCGGCCACCGCGTAGACGTTGTAGCCCATGATGTCAAAGCCCGGGCGGTTGAAGTACGACGCCATCCAGCGCGAGGCGATCGCCATACCCACCGACGTCGCCACGCCCTGACCGAGCGGACCGGTGGTGGTCTCGACGCCCGAGGTCCAGCGGTACTCGGGGTGACCGGCGCAGCGGCTGTCGGTCTGGCGGAAGCGCTTGATGTCGTCGAGCTCGACCGACAGCTTGCCCTGCACTTCATACTTGGGATTGACGGCCTTGACCTTGGCGAGGTGGAGCAGCGAGTACAGGAGCATCGAGGCGTGACCGCACGACAGGACGAAGCGGTCGCGGTTTGGCCAAATCGGATCATCGGGATCGAAGCGCAGCAGGTTCTGCCACAGGTAATAGGCGACGGGGGCGAGCCCCATCGGCGTGCCCGGGTGGCCGGACTTGGCTTCCTGCACAGCATCCATGGCCAGAGTGCGGATCGTATTGATACAGAGAAGATCTTTATCTACTTGAACCGTCATTCTTGCGTCTCCATCGGTCAGTCGGCTGGTTCGTCCAGGGCTTGGCTGTCACGGTCGAGCTAACTCGTGCTCGGCGCCGGCGCTCGCCGGTTATCGGCTGTCAATCTTCGCGCCCGCCGGACGGGCCCGGTGCGCGACGTCGTATGTATGGACGGGATTCAAACACGCTGCGGCTTCGCACAAAGGGCAGAGGGACGCGGGCGGTCCGGTATCACCACGGCTGTCTCCGCAGCGATCTCCGTCCCCAGGATTGGTCGTCGAACCGCTCCTCTTCCTTCACGGATTGATATCGTATGGCGTGATGGCGCCTGGCGTCAACCTCCCATAATCGAAGTCACTTGCCGCCGCTCCCGCCGGCAGAGCCCGGGAAGCCGGCGCCGCTTTAGTCCATTTAAGAAGCCGTGGGTAGGTCCTTGGGGCACTGCCGGGCCCGGGGTAAGTCCACAGAGCAGGTTTTTTAGGATAGGCGCCGGCTGCGGCTTTTTTGACAGCAGCACGGAAAAGAGGCCGAGATCAGGTGAGAGCAGGCTTGCCGGAAAGAGGAAGGGAACAGACCTGCGCCGCATGACCGGCATGCATAACAGGGAAGGAGCGATGAAAGAAAAAAGGAGCGGAAAAAGGAGGAGGAAAAAGGAATCCTATCCGGCTCCCAGAGCCCCGGCGGCTATAGACAGACTCCCAGGACGGTGATGCACGGACGGACTTTGACCCGCTTGGGACCGGCCGCGGTGCTCTGGCACAAAAGGGTCCGCTCGCTGGCATCGGCGAACCAGCAGCCGGTGGCGGCGCCGCCGATGTCGAGCTTCAGCGGCACCGCGCCCCACAGCTCGCGATGCGGCAGGTACAGCTCCAGCTGACCGCGCGCCGGGTCGTGCATCCACTTGACCTCGATCGACCCGGTCGCAAGCGGTCCCGGGTGGGTGACCACGAGCGCGGTCGGCGTGCCGGGAATGCGGCGGGCGTAGGGCCGGTAGCGGAAGGTCGGCCGCGGCGCCGCGTGCTCGGCGATGAGCGAGAAGTCCTCGCCGTTCCAGCCGTCCTTGGCCGCCGGCGTCCACCCCGGGGTGAAGTTCCAGTACGTCCCCGAGGCCTGATAGTCGTCGAGCCGCTCGTACATGAGATCGACGTAGGAAAGGCCCCCGCCAGCGCCGGCGGCGATGCCGAACTCGCCGAGCAGCAGCGGCACGTTCCAGCCCGCGGCCTTATTGTTCATGGTCGCAAAGGCGCGATCGGTCAGGCTGGTAAAGCCGCTCCAGGCGCCGAGCGCCAGCGCCAGCGGATCGTAAAAGTGCGGCGCGTAGGCAAAGTTGCCAAAGCTCGGCCGCGGCAGCTGGCTCGGGGTACCGCCGCTGCACAGGACCTGACCTTCCAGAAACAGGATCGCCTCTGGGGCGACGGCGCGGATGGCGACGGCGGCGTCCTCGTACAGCGGCCCGAGCTCGCTCACCTCGTTAGCCCACGGCTCGTTGAGCGGATCGTAGCCGATGACCCCCGGCACCGCCGAGAAGGCGGCGGCGATGCGGCCGAGCAGCGCCAGGTAGCGCCGCCGCACCCCGTAGCGGTCGGCGAAGAACGCCGCGAAGCTCGCCTTCATGTCGGCGTCGAGCAGCACCTTGACGCCCCAGCTGGCGCAGGTCGCGGCGCTGTTGTCAGGGCTGCGGCGGGTGATGCCCGGCGGGATCGCCCACTCGGGAAAGCCGTCGCCGCAGCCGCCAAGCTGGTAGCGCGAGTAGCCGTCCTGGTGGACATCGACGATGGTGTAGATCCCGCGCTCCCACGCCGCCTCGGCCAGGCGCACCATGGCGGCCAGGTAGCCGTCATCGTAGACGCCGGGGCTCGGCTCGTAGGCTTCCCAGGTAAAGACCAGGCGAATCACCGAGACGCCCCAGTCGGCCAGCTGATCGAGCTTGTCCACCTCGGTCAGCGGCACAAACGGCGGGACCTTGGAGTTGCCCGCGAGGTTTACCCCGCGCAAGAGCACCACCCGGCCGGCGGCGTCGCGGAAGTAGCGTCCGTCGACGGTCAGCTCGGCCGCATCGGCCTGGCCGCTGGTGCCCAGGGCGAGCAGGAGCCCGCCGAGCAGCAAAAGGGCCCGACCGCAGCGCCAGCGGCGCCGGCGAGGAAGGCGCGAGCCGGCGCCGGGAGCAAAATCACAGCTAGATGAGTGCATGTCGATCCTTTGGTAGCAGAAAACCGCCGCGCCAAGTCAGCTCCGGGGCCCGACTCGGCAGCGGCCGGCAGCGGGGCACCGGACACCTTCGCGCGCCGGCGCTGGTTGTGCGAACATTATGCAAGCGTCGCTCCGCCCACCGCGCGAGCCAAGTGCGCATGCGCATCCTATCGGTCGAACATAGCCCGCCGTCCTGGAACCTGCCGTACCGCAATGCCGCCCCGCGCGGCGGCAGCATCGGGACGGCGCTGCCGATCCTGCGCGGCACCGTCAGCGCCCTGCCCGGCGAGCTGTTGGGGCTCCTAGTCACCTCGGATCTGCAGGGCGTCGCGCCGCTGCCCAGCCAGGACGGCGCTCTGGCGCTGCTCGGCGAGGTCCTGGCCGAGCACCTGGCCGAGCTCGCCGAGCGCGGCGAGCTGCCGCCCCTAGGCCGCATCGGCGTGCTGCTGGCCGGCGATCTGTACTCCGCTCCCGGCGGCGACCAGCGCGGCGCCACCGGCGATGTGCGCCGGGTGTGGCAGGCCTTCAGCGAGCGCTTCCGCTGGGTCGCCGGCGTCGCCGGCAACCACGACCTGTTTGGCACCGCGCGCGAGCGCGAGCGCTTCACCACCCTGCCCGGCGTCCACCTCCTCGACGGCACCGCGGCCGAGCTGGATGGGCTGCGGATCGGCGGCGTCAGCGGCATCATCGGCAACCCCAAAAAGCCCGGCCGCCGCGATGAGCCGACCTTCTTCGAGCTGCTCGAGCGAGCGCTGTTCTGCCGGCCCGAGCTCCTCTTGCTGCACGAGGGACCCGACGTCCCGCGCACCCGCCGCCCGGGCACCGCCAGCATCCGCGAGCTCATCGAGGTCGCCCGCCGCGATCTGCTGGTCATCTGCGGCCACTCCCACTGGCACGAGCCGCTGGCCCAGCTCGACAGCGGCTGCCAGGTCCTCAACGTCGACGCGCGGGCGGTGCTGCTGCTGCCAAGGTGAGCCCGGCGGCCGCGGCGCTGCCCGCGGCGCCCGCAAGTTGCTATAAACTCACCCGAGAGCCGCGCTGCCCGGCGACCGCGCCGCCCCGCCAAGGAGCCCTGATTGAGGAGACCCGAGCGATGATCGATCCCAAGCACACCGTCGTAGTGGCCAACCCCGCGGCCGCCGCCGGTCGCATCGGCCGCACGCGCGAGGCGCTCCTGCGCAAGCTGCGCGCCGGTCTGGGCGCCTGCGAGGTGCTGTTCACCAAGGCCCGCGGCGACGCCACCGAGCTCGCCGCGCAGGCCCGCGCCGCCGGCGCCACCACCGTGGTGTCGCTCGGCGGCGACGGCACCCACAACGAGGTGGTCAATGGCCTTCTGCGCGCCGGCGCCCCGAGCCCGGTGCAGCTCGGCCTCTTGTCGGCGGGGACCGGCGGCGACTTCTGCCGCGTCACGCTCGCCGGGCACGATCTGGACGCCGGCATCCGCGCCATCAGCGAGTCGCCGGCGGCCTACATTGATGTCGGGCTGACCCGCTACCGCAGCGATGCCGGGGCCCGCGCCGAGCGTTACTTCCTCAACATGGCCTCGTGCGGCGTCAGCGGCCTGGTCTGTCGCCTCGTCGAGCAGAGCGGCAAGCGGCTGGGCGGCGGCGTCGCCTTCTACCTGGCCACGGTGCGCGCCCTGTGGCGCTACAAGCCGGCGCGGCTGCGCATCGTGCTGGACGGCCAGCAGGTCTCGGAAGCCGACGGCACCGAGGTCACCACGGTGGCAGTGTGCAACGGCCAGTACGCCGGCGGCGGCATGCGCTTTGGCCCGAGCGCCCGGCTCACCGACGGCCAGCTTGATGTCGTCATCATCCGCCCGACCTCGCTGCTGGCGCAGCTGCGCAACACCCCCAAGCTCTACAAAGGCGAGCACGGCGCGGTGCCCGGCGTCAGCCAGCACCGCGGCCGCCGCCTGCAGGTCGAGCCGGTCAGCGAGCGCCCCGCCTACATCGAGTTCGACGGCGAGGCCCCGGGGGTCGCGCCCGCCGAGTTCGCCATCCTGCCCGCCGCCCTGCCGGTGCTTGGCCTCTCGCCGTGGGCCCTTTAGCCATGGCGAGTCCGACGATCAAGCTGCCGGCGCCCGGCTCGCTCGGGGCCTGGGTCCTGGCGACCCGCCCGGCGACGCTCGGCATCGCGGTGGCCCCGGTGCTGGTCGGCTCGGCGTGCGCCCACCTGCGCGGCAGCTTCCGCGGCGGCCCGGCGCTGGCGGCGCTGGTCGGCGCGGTGCTGATCCTCATCGGCACCAACCTCGCCAACGACGTGTTCGACTTCGAAAAAGGCGCCGACACCAAGGATCGCCTCGGGCCCACCCGCGTCACCCAGGCGGGCCTCCTGCGCCCGCAGGCGGTGCGCGCCGGCATGTGGACCGCGTTCGCCCTGGCCGCCCTGTGCGGGGTCTACCTGACCTGGGTGGCGGGCCCGCTGGTGCTGGCCATCGGCGTCGCTTCGATCCTCTCGGGACTGGCCTATACCGGCGGGCCGTACCCGCTTGGCTACCACGGCCTGGGGGACCTGTTCGTGTTCGCCTTCCTGGGCCTTGTAGCCGTCGGTGGCACCGAGTTCGTGCAGACCGGCGGGCTCTCCCCGCTGGCCCTTTTGTGCGCGGTGCCCGTCGGGGCGCTGGCGACCGCGGTGCTGGTGGTCAACAACGTCCGCGACTGCGACACCGATCGGCTGGCCGGCAAGCGCACCCTGGCGGTGCGGCTCGGCCGCGCCGGGGGCCTCCTTGAGTACCACCTGATGTCGCTGCTCGCCTACGCGGTGCCCGCAGGGCTTCTGCTCGCCGGCCGGCTGTCGCGGTGGGCGCTGCTGCCGCTTGTCACCCTGCCGCTCGCCCTGCGCCTGAACCAGGCGCTGCGCCGCGGCAGTGGGGCGGCGCTCAACCCGCTGCTCAAGCGCACGGCGCAGCTGCTGCTCCTTTACGGCCTGCTGTGGGCCGCTGGCCTGTGGCAGAGCGCTGGCTAGCCGGCGTGGCGACGGGCGTCGAGCAAGCGCTTTGCTTGGCGGAATTGTTGACTACGCTTGGCCGCCACCCGCGAGGAATCCCATGACCCAGACCGCCGCTGCCCCCGCCCTGCGCACCCGCGCCCTCTTGCACCCCGCTTCCCATGCGGACAGCCCGTGGGGAGAGAGCGCGCGCAGAGTCCGCGGCAAGCCCTTTCTCCCCAGGCACTCTGACGCGCAAAAGGTCGCCCGCTAACATGCCCGCCCGTCGCTACTTGCGTGAGGAGCTGCTGGCCGCAGCGGTCGGCTTCAGCCACCCGCAGACGGTCCGCTTCCAGGATGTCGATGCGGCCGGCATCGCCTTTTTTCCCCGCATCTTCGAGTACTGCCACGACGCCTTCGTCCGCTGGCTGGCCGAGGCGGGCGAGCCGCTGCCGGTGGCGCTGCTCACCGGGAGCTGGGCCGGGCCGCTGGTGCACGCCGAGGCCGACTTCCTGCGGCCGATGCACTTCGGGGACGAGCTGCGCGTCGCCATCGTCGCCGCCGAGCTGTCCGGCAGCACCCTGACCCTGGGCTACCGCCTGGCCCTGGCCGAGCTGCCGGTGCCGCGCGGCCCGCGCGTCCGGGTGAGCGGCGAGGTGGTAGCGGTCGCCCAGACGGTGCACGTCTTTGTCACCCCCAAGACCTTCCAGCGCATGCCGCCGCCGCCGCGCATCAGCGAGGCGGTGGCTCGGCTCTTGGCGCGCTGAGCGCGGCCAGCACCGCCCTGGCCACCGCCGCCCGATCGAGCTTGCCGGTGGGGTTGAGCGGCAGCGCCGGCAGCAGCACCAGCCGGCGCGGGTGCTTGTAGGCGGCCAGGCGGTCGCGCAGCTCGCGGCGCAGCTCGTCGAGCGACGGCGGCCGGTCCCGGGCGACCACGGCGGCGACGACCAGCTGCCCCCACTCGGCATCGGGGACGCCGACCACGCACGCCGCGGCGACGCCCGGGCAGCGCTCCAGGGCCTGCTCGACCTCGACCGGGTAGACGTTCTCGCCGCCGGTCACGATGAGGTCGGTGCGCCGGGAAAGGACGTGCAGCCGCCCCTGCGCGTCCAGGTGCCCGAGATCGCCGGTCGCGAAGAAGCCGTCGGGGGTGAGCGGCAGGGCCTGCGGCCCCGGCGGCCAGTAGCCGTCAAACAGCGTCGGGCCGCGCAGCTGCAGCTGGCCGTCCTCGCGGCTGATGCGCAGCGTCAGGCCGGCGATCGGCTCGCCGCTGCCCTGCTCTGCCGCCGGCGGCGTGCCGTAGCGCTGGGTCGTGACCTGCGAGCAGGCCTCGGTGAGCCCGTAGGTGGTCAGCACCGGCACGCCGCGCGCCGCCGCCGCCTGCAAGAGCTCCGCCGACGCCGCCGCGCCGCCGAGCAGCACCGCCCGCAGGTGCGCAGGCGGCGTCCACTGCGGGGTCAGCTCGAGCAGCCGGCGCAGCATGGTGGGCACGACCGACAACAGGGTCACCCGATCGCGCTGCACGGCGGCCGCCACCGCGGCCGGCTCGAAGGCGCCGCGCAGCAGCACCGCCGTCCGCCGAGCAATCAGGCAGCGGGTGAGGATCGACAGGCCGCCGACGTGCGCCAGCGGCATGCACAGCAGCCAGCGGTCGTCGGCCTGCCAGCCCAGGTTGGCGGCGCTCGCCTGCGCCGCCGCCAGGAAGGCGCGCCGGCTGAGCATCGCCCCCTTGGGTCGCCCGGTGGTGCCCGAGGTATAGAGGATCGCCAGCGGACCCCCGGGGCCCGCGGGCGGCGGCGCGTAGCGCGGCGGTGCGCCCGGCGCCACGGCCGGCTCGCCACCGTCGGCCCCCAGCACCAGCGCCGGCTTACAGTCGTAAAGTAGCGCGGCGCGCTCGCTATCGACCAGGCGCGGGTGCAGCAGCACCGCGGTGACCCCCAGCTCGAGCAGGGCATACAGCCACAGCGCCGTCTCCAGCCGGTTGTCCGCGTGCAGCGCCACGCGCGGCCACGGCGCCTGCGCGAGCGGCTGCGCGCGCAAAAACGCCAGGCAGCGCTCGACGCGCGGCGCCAGGCTAGCGAAGGTGTGCTCCTGCCCGTCGACAACCAGCGCCGCTCGCTGCGCCGCCTGGCGGGCCGCAGCCAGCAGGGACAGGCTCTCATCGGGCGACCCACTCAGCATGCAGCGAGGCTACCGCAGCGGCTCGGCCCCCACCAGAGCCCCGCTTACGGCAGCCGGCGCGGCGTCGCTCGCCAGAGCCCGGGCAGCCACCCGCGGCCCGGCGACCGCCGCCAAGCAGGGTGCCGAATCCGCCGCTGCATCCGCCGCCGCCGCGGTCGCCACAGCCGCTGCTACCCCCGCTGCCGCCGCATCCGCCGCCGCCGCCCCAGCTGCTGCATCCGCCCCCGCTGCCGCCGCATCCGCGGTCCAGCAACAGCTGCAGCCGCTGCAACTGTCGTAACTGCCGCTGCCGCCGCCGCATCCGTGGTCCAGCAACCGCTGCAGCCGCCCCAGCTGCAGCATCTACCCCAGCTGCAGCATCCGCCGCGATCGCGGCAACCGCAGCAGTCGCAGCAGTCGCAGCCGCCGCCGCGATCCCGCAACCGCCGCGACCGCAGCAGCCTCCGCGACCTCCGCGACCTCCGCGACCTCCGCGCGGGGCGCGGCTATCGCCCCTGTGGGGGGCCTCCCGGAGCCGAGCGCCACAGACACAGCGCGGTGAGCGGCGCGGCGGCCAGCTCAGGGCCAAGGCCTGGCGTCACCGGCGGCGGAATCGCCGAGGCGCCGGCAAACGGCAGCGCCACCGCGGGGCCGAGCGCAAGGCCCGGGTGGGTATCGAGGCCGCAGGCGAGCGGCCGCGGCAGGGCGAGCGCCACCGCGGCGGCCGCGGCCAGCGCCACCGGTCCATCCAGCAGGTGGGTGCACAGGGCCGGCGCCGCGTGCGCCGCGGCGAGGTGGGCCAGCTGCAGGCAGCGCAGCGGACCGCCGAGCGCCATCGGCTTGAGGCACAGCACCCGCGCCGCGCCCGCCGCCAGCAGCGGGACAAGCTCCGCTTCCGGATCAAGGTGCTGCAGCGACTCGTCCAGGGCGACCGGCAGCGAGGTGCGCAGGTGGGGCAGCTCACGCACCTGCGAGAGCGGCTCTTCGATGAGCTCGGGCGCGAGCTCGACCAGCGGGTCCAGGCGCGCGGTCGCCTCGGCGAGCGACCAGGCGCGGTTGGCGTCGAGCCGCAGCGTGACGGCCGGGCCCAGCTGCAGACGCAGCGCCCGCAGGGCGGCGAGCTCCCAGGCGGCGCCGTCCGGACGGCCGACCTTGATCTTCAGGACGGAGAAGCCTCGGGCGAGCGCCGCCCGGGCGCTGGCCAGGAGCGCCGCGGGGCTCTCCCCCGCAAGCAGCGCCGAGACCGGTACCGCGGCCGGCGGCGTCGCCCCGCGCAGCAGGGTCGCTAGCGGCACCCCGCACTGGCGGGCCACCAGCGTGAGCAGCGCCGTCTCGGCCGCACAGCGGGCGGCCGGCGGCAGCCGGGCGAGCTCGCGCTCGGTGGGGGCCGCAAACACCAGCCGCCCGCCGCGCAGGTCCAGCTCCAGGTCCAGCGCGGTCCACGGCACCTCCTGCAGGCCCGCCGCGCAGCTCGTCAGCTCGTCGACCGAGTAGCCGGGCAGCGGCGAGGCCTCGCCGAGCCCGACCTCCCCCTGGGCATCGACCAGCCGTAGGAGCAAGCCGGCGCGCTGCGTCCACTGGCGATGGGCATTGCCGGCCGGCTCTGCCATCGGCGCAGACAGGGCGCGGAGCTCCGCGTAAGCTACCCGCGCGCGGCCAGTCATCATGGCGGATCTCTACCATGAACGGCCGCCCTGCCCTACTCCGAGGACCGCCGATGTCTCACCCGCCGAACCAGAGCCTGACCTCCTCCGCTGCCGCAGCCGCCGCAACCGCCGCGACCCCCGCGACCGCTGCGACCGCTGCGACCGCTGCGACCGCTGCGACCCCCGCGGGCGCTGCTGGGCTGGCGGCGCTGCGACCCCCGACCGCCGCGGCGCGGCTTATCGCTCGCGCCGGCGGACCGCTGCGCGGCGAGTGC
Source organism: Polyangia bacterium (assembly GCA_044222245.1). GTDB lineage: Bacteria > Myxococcota_A > Polyangia > Palsa-1104 > JAEUJZ01 > CALFML01. The sequence goes on from JBGANQ010000073.1 coordinate 17,651, forward strand.
GCGGTGCCGGGCGACAAGTCGATCAGCCACCGGGCGGTGATGCTCGGCGGGATCGCCGCCGGGACCAGCCGCGTGCGCGGCTTTCTGAGCGGCGCCGACTGCCACGCCACCCTCCACGCCCTGGCAGCGCTCGGCTGCGGCATCGAGCTGCAGCCTGACCCGACCGCGCCGGCCGCTGGTGCCGCGGCCGGGCTGCAGCTTCTCATCCACGGCCAGGGCCTGCACGGGCTGCGCGAGCCGAGCGCGCCGCTCGACTGCCAGAACTCGGGGACGACGATGCGCCTTCTGGCCGGGCTCCTGGCCGGGCAGCGCTTTGCCAGCTTCCTCGTCGGCTCGCCGCAGCTGTGCCGGCGGCCGATGGAGCGCGTGGTGCGCCCGCTGCGCCAGATGGGGGCGCAGCTCATCGGCCGGCAGGGCGGGCGGCTGGCCCCGCTGGCGCTGGCCGGCTGCAGCGAGCGGCCGCTGCGCGGGCTGCACTACGAGCTGCCGGTGGCAAGCGCCCAGGTCAAGAGCTGCCTGCTGCTCGCCGGGCTGTACGCCGACGCCGCAGTCAGCGTGCGCGAGCCGGGACCGACCCGCGACCACAGCGAGCGCATGCTGCGCAGCATGGGCGCCCGGGTGGAACAGCGCGAGGCGGTCATCACCATCGCGCCGGCCAGCGAGCTGCAGCCGCTCACCCTGACGGTGCCCGGCGATGCGTCCTCGGCGGCGTTTGTCCTGGTCGCCGCGGCGCTCATCCCCGGCAGCGACATCACGGTACGCGGCGTCGGCGTAAACCCGACCCGCAGCGGCCTGGTCGCCACCCTGCAGGCGATGGGCGCCGAGCTTTACTTTCTCAACCCGCGCGAGTCGGCGGGCGAGCCGATCGCCGATCTGCGCCTGGTCCAGCGGCCGCTCACCGCGGTGTCCTGCCGTGGCCCGCAGGTGGTGACGATGATCGATGAGATCCCCATCCTCGCCGTCGCCGCCACCCAGGCCCACGGCCGCACCGTGATCACCGACGCCGGCGAGCTGCGGGTCAAAGAGACCGACCGCATCGCCGTCACCGCGGCCGAGCTCAGCAAGCTTGGCGCCGACATCACGCCCACCCAGGACGGCCTGCACATCGTCGGGCCGACTCGCCTGCGCGGCGCCGCGGTGAGCAGCCGCGGCGACCACCGGCTGGCCATGGCCCTGGCGGTCGCCGGCCTTCTCGCCAGCGGCGAGACCACCATCGACGGCGCCGAGGTGACCGCCGACAGCTTCCCGGGCTTCGCCCAGGTCCTGCGCGCGCTCGGCGCCGACCTGACCGAAGCCGGCCCGGTCCTGGCCGCGACCTGGTCCGAGACCGACTGAGCCCCAGCGGCCATAAAAAGTCGCCCGTTACCCGCGACCCGCGACCCGCGACCCGCGACCCGCGACCCGTGTCTCGCGACCCGCGACCGCGACCCGTGACTTGCGACCCGTGACTTGCGACCCGCGACCCGCGACCCGCGACCGCGACCCGTGAGAAGACTACGACCTCGCATGGTCAGGTCCCCTGGGCTATCATCTCGCCCCTTCTCTCTTTGCCTCGGGAGCCTGGATGTTACGTTTTTTGACTGCCGGTGAGTCGCACGGTCCGACGCTGACCGGCATCCTCGAGGGGATGCCGGCGGGGCTGCCGCTGTCGTCGCAGCTACTCGACAGCGAGCTCGCCCGCCGCCAGCACGGCTTTGGCAGCGGCGGGCGGATGAAGCTCGAGCGCGATCATGCGCGCATCAGCGCCGGGGTGCAGGCTGGCCTGACCACCGGCGCCCCGATCGCGCTGCACATCGAGAACCTGGATCACGCCAAGTGGCGCGACCGCGACATCGAGCCGATGACCATCCCGCGCCCCGGGCATGCGGATCTGACCGGCGCCGTGAAGTACGGCTACCGCGAGCTGCGGCTGTCGCTGGAGCGGGCCTCGGCGCGCGAGACGGCGATGCGGGTGGCGGTCGGGGCGGTGTGCCGCGCCCTTTTGCGCGCGCTCGGGATTGAGCTTGGCGGCTACGTGGTGCGCATCGGCGAGCTCGCCGTGCCGCCCGCCGCCACCCCCCCAAGCCCCGAGGAGTACCGCGCCCGCTTCGCCGCCGCCGAAGCGTCCGCCGTTCGCTGCGCCGATCCCGCCGCCGCCGCCCAGATGCAGGCGCGCATTGCCGAGATCATCCGCTGCCGCGACACCCTGGGCGGCGTGGTCGAGTGCGTGGCGCTCGGCGTGCCGCCGGGTCTGGGCAGCCACACCCACTGGGATCGGCGGCTGCCTTCGCGCCTGGGGCAGGCGGTGCTGAGCATCCACGCCGTCAAAGGGGTCGAGCTCGGCGACGGCTTCGCCGGCTGCACGCGGCCGGGCACCCAGGCCCAGGACGAGTATGTGCTGGACGGCGAGGCGATCACCCAGCCGACCAACCGCGCCGGCGGCATCGAGGGCGGGATCTCGACCGGCGGGCCGATCGTCGTGCGGGCGGCGTTCAAGCCGATCGCGACGACGCTGACGCCGCTGCGCTCGGTCGACCTGGCGCGCGGGGCGGCAGCGCCGACAAAGTACGAGCGCAGCGACTTCTGCCAGGTCCCGCGCGCGGTGCCGATCGTCGAGGCGATGGTGGCTCTGGTGCTCGCCGACGCGCTGCTGGAGAAGCTCGGCGGCGACTCGCTGGGCGAGCTGCAGGAGCGGCTTGGTCGGCTGCGGCGGCTGCGCCTGTCCGACCTGCCGATGGACGGGGTGCCGTGGCGGTTTGGCTATGAGTAGGCTGCTCGTTCTCGCCGGGCCGCCCGGCGCTGGCAAGAGCACGGTGGGGCCGCTGTGCGCAGCCCGGCTCGGCTGGCAGTTCCTGGATACCGATGCCGAGCTGGCGCGGCGAGCCGGCCTGCCGGTGCCCGAGCTGATCGCCCGCCACGGCGAGGCGCAGTTCCGCGCCCACGAGGCGGCGCTGTGCCGCGAGCTCGCCGATAAGGCCGAGCTGGTGCTGGCCACCGGCGGCGGCACCCTGCTGCACGAGCCGACGCGGGCGCTGCTCCTGCAGCGCGGGGTCGGGGTCTGCCTGACCGCGGCCGCGCCAGAGCTGGCGCGGCGCCTCGGGCCCGCCGCCGCCCACACCCGGCCGCTTTTGCGCACGGTCGCCCCGGCGAGCCTGGACAGCCTCAGCCAGCGGCTGGGCGAGCTATTGCGCGAGCGCGCCGCGACCTACGCCGCCCTGCCCTACCACCTGGACACCACCGGCGCCACCCCCGAGTCGCTCGCCGCGCTCGCCTGCGGCCTCGCCACCGCCCAGAGCGAGCGCCTGGTCGTGGCCCATCCGCGCGGCCGCTACGATCTGGTGCTTGGCACCGGCCTGCTCGACTACGTCGGCCCGGCGCTGGCCGGGCGCGGCTACCGCGGCCCGCTGGCCATCATCAGCGACACCCACGTCGGCCCGCTGTACGCCGCCCGGGTAGAGGCCAGCCTGGCCGCCGCCGGCCTCCGCTGCTTGGTCGAGCTCATCCCGGCCGGCGAGGCGCACAAGAACCTGCAGACGCTAGAGCGGCTCTACGCGGCGCTGGCCGCCGGCGGCGTCGAGCGCGGCGGGGCGGTGCTGGCGCTCGGCGGCGGGGTCGTCGGGGACCTCGCCGGCCTGCTGGCGGCGACCTACCTGCGCGGCATCGGCTTTGTGCAGCTGCCGACCTCGCTGCTCGCCATGGCCGACTCCAGCATAGGCGGCAAGGTGGGCATCGACCTGCCGGCGGGCAAGAACCTGGTCGGCGCCTTCAAGCACCCGGATCTGGTCGTCATGGACCTCGGCTGCCTGGCCACGCTGCCGCCGGCCGAGCTGCGGGCGGGCCTGGGCGAGGTGGTCAAGGCCGCGCTCATCGCCGGGGGGGACGCCTACGCGCGCCTGCAGGGGCTGGCCGCGCAGACGCCGGCCGCGCCGCCGGAGACGGCGACCGGGACGACTCCACCGCCGCTGGAGACGCCCCCGGCGCTGCCGCCGCTCGCCGCGCTGCTGACCCCGCTGCGCGACGCGCTGCAGCTCAAGCGGACGCTGGTCGAGGAGGATCCAGAGGAGCACGGCCGGCGGATCTTTTTGAACCTCGGCCACACCTTCGCCCATGGCCTGGAGGCGTGGAGCGCCTACCGCCTGCGCCACGGTGACGCCGTGTCGCTCGGGCTGGTCTGCGCCGCCGAGCTCTCGGCGCGCCTCGGGCTGTGTCCGGCTGCGCTCCCGGGCGAGCTCGGCCGGCTGCTCTATAGACTGGGACTCCCAACCACCTTGCCAGCGGCGCTTGATTCCCAAGGTCCGGAATCGGCCGCAAGCCCCGCTGCCTCAGCCACCACCACCGACGACAAAGCGCTCCTTGATGCGGAGGCCGTACAGACCATCTGGGCATTTATGCAGCGCGACAAAAAGAGGCACGCGCGCCGCATCCGCTTCGTGCTAATACGTGCCCCCGGAGAAATCTTGACCTGTGACTTCGTCGAGGACGGGCTGGCCCAGGCGGCGCTGCGGGCGCTATTGCCGCACCCTCCCGGGCGCGCAGAAGATAAGCTACAAGATAAGCTGACTCGCGGCTCCCAGGCGGGGCCAGGCCACGCACCAACCGACGGTTAGCGCCGCAAGTGCGGGTCGGGACGAATCAGCAAGGGGTCGCGGAGCATCCAAATAAGACAATGACTACGGCAGGCCCCGGGCGGCCGGAGTCTGGGGCCGCGCCCGACGAGCGCCGCTCGCCGGGCAGGATGACCCGCGAAACAGTGTCTGCTTGAGGGAAATTTTTGCATGATCGTGACCGTCGCACCCGGTGCTGACGCTGCCCAGGTGCAGCGGGCGCTTACCACCAAAGGACTGTGGGTCCGGCCGCTGCGCGACTCCGGCCACGGCGCGGGGCCGGTGCAGCTGCTCATCGAGCCGCACTCTGCCGCCCTGGGGCGGGAGGAGCTCTTGGCGATTGCCGGCGTCGCCGCGGTGTCGGCTCCGGCCTCGGATCATCCCCTGGTGGACGCGCAGCCGCCGGTCGTCGAGATTGCCGGGGTGCGCATCGGCGTCGGCGCCCCGCCGGTCTTTATGTCCGGGCCGTGCAGCGTCGAGTCCCCCGAGCAGATAAGCCGCCTGGCGGCCAAGCTGCCGGCGATGGGGGTGCGCTTCCTGCGCGGCGGCGCCTTCAAGCCGCGCACCTCTCCCTATTCCTTCCAGGGTCAGGGCGAGGCGGCGCTGCGCTGGCTGCGCGCGGCGGCGGACCAGAGCGGCCTGCTGGTGGTCACCGAGCTCATGGCAGCCGAAGACGCGGCGGTGGTCGCCGAGCATGCAGATCTGGTGCAGATCGGCTCGCGCAACATGGCCAACTACTCGCTCTTGCGCACCATCGCCCGCACCCGGCGGCCGGTGCTGCTCAAGCGCGGCATGGCGGCGACCGTGGACGAGTGGCTGTCGGCCGGCGAGTACTGCCTATTGCACGGGGCGGCGGCGGTGCTGTTCTGCGAGCGCGGCATCCGCGGCTTTGACCCGAGCACCCGCAACCTGCTGGATCTGTCGGCGGTGGCGCTGCTCTCGCACGTGCACCGCCAGCCGGTCCTGTGCGATCCCTCGCACGCGGTGGGCCGGCGCGACCTCATCCCGCCGCTTTCGCGGGCGGCGCTGGCGGCCGGGGCGTGCGGGCTGCTCATCGAGACCCACGACAGCCCGGGCCAGGCGCTCAGCGATGGCGCGCAGGCGCTGTTGCCCGAGCAGCTGGCCGAGCTGCTGCACAGCTGCGGGGCGCGCCCTTACAAAGGACCCGGAGCCCCCTAGGCCATGGCGGTGCCGCCGGTCGTCGCCGATGAGGCGCTGGGTGAGTTCCTGGTCGCGACCCTGCGCGCGCAGCGGCAAAAGGACGTCCTGACCCTTGTCAGCCTGCCCGCGCCGTGGCTGCCGCTGGAGCCGCTGTGGGAGGCGCTGCCGACCGAGCCGGCGATGCTGTGGGACCCGCCGCACTCCGCGCCCGACTCCACCGCTGGCTCGGGGGCACTGGCCGCGCCGCCGGAGCTGGCGGACGGTGAGGACGAGGCCTGCCTGGGCCTTGGCGAGGTCGCCGCCGAGCCGCAGCTGCCGGGCGGGCTGCCGGGCGGACTGCCGGGCGGACTGCCGGGCGGACTGCCGGGCGGACTGATAGTAGAACGCTTCGCGCCGCCGGGACAGCCGCCGGGCTCGCTGCGCTGGCTCGGCGGGCTGCCGTTTGCAGGCGCGGTCAGCGAGCCGCCATGGACGGACTTCCCTGCCACGGCGCCGACCCTGCCGCGCTGGCGCTACAGCCGCGGTCCGACGGGCGGCGCCTGGCACCTGACGGTGCGCGCCGTGACCGAGCCGCTCATCGCCCAGGTGGCGGCCGAGTATCAGGCCCTACGCCAGGCCGGACAGGCGCCGCCGCCCGAGGTGGACGCCGCGCCGCAGCTGCCGCGGCGCTGCCAGCCGCTGCCGCTCGGGCAGTGGCAGGTCCTCATCGCCAGCCTCCTGCGGCACATCGCCCAGGGGGAAGTCGACAAGGTGGTGGCGGTGCGCCGCACCACCCTGGAGTTTGCCCAGCCGGTGGCGGTCGCGGCGGTGCTGAGACGCCTGCGCATCCAGGCCCCGCAGTCGATCCGCTTCGCCCTGCGCCGCGGCGGCGCCACCTTCCTCGGCGCCACGCCCGAGCGCCTCTTGCGCAAGCGCGGCCGCACGGTCGCCACCGACGCGCTGGCCGGCACCGTGGCGCGCGGCACCGCGCCGCTCGCCGAGCTCGGCGCGCAGCTGCTCGCCAGCGACAAGGATCGCCGCGAGCATGCGCCGGTGGTGGCGGCGATCCGGCAGCGCCTGGCGCCGCTGTGCCGCGACATCGAGGCCCCCGCCACGCCGCAGCTGCGCGTGCTGCCGCACCTTTTGCACCTGCACACCCCGATCCGCGCCACCACGCTCTCCCCCGCCACCTCGGTCCTGGCGCTCGTGCGCGCCCTGCACCCGACCCCCGCGGTGGGCGGCACCCCGACCGCCCGGGCGCTGGAGCTCATCGCCGCCCACGAGCCGCAGCCGCGCGGCTACTACGCTGGCCCGATCGGCTGGTATGACGAGCACGGCGATGGGGAGTTCGCGGTGGCGATCCGCTCGGGCGTGATCCTGGGTGATACTGCGTATGTCTATGGCGGGGCCGGCATCGTGCGCGGCTCCGAGCCGGCTCTGGAGTATGCGGAGACGGCGACCAAGATGCGCACGCTGCTCGATGCGCTGGGAGTTCCACGCGAGCTGCCGGACCTTGTGGAGGGCCAAGATGAGTGAAGCGAACCTGCTGGCCGAGTGGGCGCGGCTCTTGCTGAGCAGCCTGGCCGCCGCCGGCGTGCGCGAGGTGGTGATCAGCCCGGGGGCTCGCTCGACGCCGTTTGTCTGCGCCGCGCACGCCGAGCCGCAGCTGCGCTGCTGGGATGTGATCGACGAGCGCGCGGCGGCGTTCTTCGCGCTCGGTCAGGCGCGGGTGACCGGCCGGCCGAGCCTGCTCGTGTGCACCTCGGGGACCGCCGGGGCGCACTACCTGCCGGCGGTGATCGAGGCGGGCGCGGCGCACCTGCCGCTGCTCATCCTGACCGCCGACCGGCCCTTCGAGCTGCAGGACTGCGGCGCCCCGCAGACGATCGATCAGGTGAAGCTGCTCGGCGGGCACGTCCGGCGCTTCTTCGAACTCGGCATGCCCGACGCGAGCGACCTGTCCTTGCGTGCCCTGCGGCGGCTGGCGGCGCAGGCGGTGCTGACCACGACCTGGCCGACGCCCGGGGCGGTGCACCTGAACGCCCGGGCGCGCAAGCCCCTGGAGCCGCAGTCGGTGCATACGACCGATGAGGTGGCGCTGCGGGCGCACGTCGATTCGCTGCTGCAGGCGCCGCTTGTGCGGGCCTACGCGCCGCACGCGGTGGCGGCGCCGGCCGGGGTGGCGGCGGCGGCGCAGCTGTGCCGCAGCGTCGAGCGCGGCCTTATCGTCTGCGGGCCGGCGCCGCTCAAGCAAGAGGAGCTGCGCCGGGAGCTGGCGGCGCTCGCCCAGGCCACCGGCTTTCCTCTTCTCTGCGAGGCGAGCAGCCAGCTGCGGTTCGGGCTGCCGGCGACCGCGCCGCGCTGCGACGCCTTCGATGCCCTCCTGCGCTGCCCCGGGGGCCTGCTGGACGAGGACGTGCAGCTCGTGGTGCAGGTCGGCACGCCGCCCATCGCCAGCGGGCTGGAGCAGCTGCTGCTGACGCGCCCCGACCTGCCGCGCATCGTGCTCAGCGAGCACACCTTCAGCGATCCCGCCAGCACCGCGCAGGTGCTGCTGTTTGGCGAAGTGGCGCTCACCGTCACCGCCCTGCTGGCCGCCCTGGGGACCGAGCCGCCCGGCGCGGCCGACCGGCCGCCGGCCGATGCCTGGGCCGCACGGGTGCAGCAGCTGGACGAGCTGGCCTGGCGGGTCCTTGCCGAGCAGCTGGCCGCCGCGCCGCCCGAGCTGTCCGAAGCCGCCGCGGTGCGCGCCACCGTCGCCGAGCTGCCGCCCGAGGCGGCGCTGATGCTCGGCAACAGCCTACCGATCCGCGAGGTCGATGCGCTGTGTCCGGGCCGGCGGTCGGCGCTGTCCGTGCTGTCGCAGCGGGGGGCCAGCGGCATCGACGGCCTGATCGCCGGCGCGGCGGGGGCGGCGACGGTGCTCGGGCGGCCGCAAGTGCTGCTGCTGGGCGATGTCAGCGCCCTGCACGATCTGTCGTCCCTGCCGCTCCTGCTCCGCGCCAGCAGCCCGGTCGTGGTTGTCGTGCTGCAGAACCACGGCGGCCGCATCTTCGAGCAGCTGCCGCTGGCGCGCACCCCCTCGGCGCTCGCCGACCCGGCGCTGCTCGCCCACTTCACCACCCCGCACAACGTCCAGCTTGCCCTCGCCGCCCAGCTGTACGGCCTGACCTATGCAGCGGTCCACGACGAGCCGGCGCTGCGGCGGGCGCTGCACCGGGGGCTTGTGCCAGCGCCCACCGCGCCGCGGGCGATGCTGGTCGAGGCCTTCGTGCCGGCGAGCAGCGCCGCCGACCACCAGCGCGCCTACTTCGCCGCGCTCACCGACGCGCTGGCCGCTTACCGGGAGGGTGCCCCCTGAGCGCCCTGGGCCTTTTGCACGGCTTCACCGGCCACCCCGCCTCGTTCCAGAAGGTGCTGGCGCAGCTGCCGCTGCCCACGCGGGTAGTGTGCCCGGTGCTGCTCGGCCATGACGGCCGCGCGCCGGCTGCGGACGCGGCGCCGGACTTTGCCGCCGAGGTCGACCGCCTGGCCGCCGAGCTGCGCGCCACCCACCACGGGCCGCTGCACCTGTGCGGCTACTCGCTGGGCGCCCGCGTCGCGCTCGGCCTGCTCGTCCGCCACCCGGAGCTGTTCACCGCCGCCACCCTGATCTCGGTGCACCCCGGCCTGAGGGGCGCCGCCGAGCGCCGCGAGCGCGCCGCCGCCGACGAGCGCTGGGCGACCCTCCTGGACGAGCAGGGCCTCGCCGAGTTCCTCCGCCAGTGGGGGCAGCTGCCGCTGTTCCACACCCAGCAGGCGCTGCCCGCCGCCGTCCTGGCGGCGCAGGAGGCGGTGCGCCAGCGGCACCACGCCGGCGGCCTGGCGCGGTCGCTGCGCGTGCTGGGCCTCTCGCAGATGCCCGACTACACCGCGGCGCTGCCGACCCTGCGTCTGCCGGTGCGGCTGGTCGTCGGCGAGCTCGACCCCAAGTTTACCGCCCTGGCCGAGGAGGCCGCCGCCCTCCTGCCGCGCGCCACCGTGGTGCGCGTGCCCGGCGTTGGTCACAACGTCCTTTTGGAAGCTCCTGCGGCCCTCTGCGCCCTGCTGAGCGCGCCCGCGGAGCTTTTGCGCTGATCCCATCCGACAAGACCCCGAGCCGACAAGACTCCGACAAGAGGTTCCCATGACCAGCAAGCAGAGGCCCAAGAGCGAGGCGGTGTCCACCGCCCCGGTGGTTTGGCAGAGCATCTCCGGCTACGAAGACATCATCTATGAAAAGGCCGCCGGCGAGGCGCTGGCGCGGATCTCGATAAACCGCCCCGAGGTCCGCAACTCCTTCCGCCCGCAGACGGTGTTCGAGATGAGCCGCGCCTTCGCCGATGCCCGCGACGACAGCGAGATCGGCGTCGTCATCCTCACCGGGGTCGGCGACGAGGCCTTCTGCGCCGGCGGCGACCAGCGCATCCGCGGCGAGGGCGGCTACGTCGGCAAGGACGGCATCGCCCGCCTCAACGTGCTCGACCTGCAGCGGCAGATCCGCACCCTGCCCAAGCCCGTGGTGGCGATGGTCAAGGGCTACGCGATCGGCGGCGGCCACGTGCTGCATGTGGTGTGCGACCTGACCATCGCCGCCGACAACGCGCGCTTTGGCCAGACCGGCCCCAAGGTGGGCAGCTTCGACGGCGGCTACGGCAGCGCGTTCCTGGCGCGCATCGTCGGCCAGAAGAAGGCGCGCGAGATCTGGTTCCTCTGCCGGCAGTACGACGCCCAGCAGGCGCTGGAGATGGGCCTGGTCAACACGGTGGTGCCGCTCGGCGAAGTCGAGGCCGAGACCATCAAGTGGTGCCGCGAGATGCTGCAGCTCTCGCCGCTGGCGCTGCGCTGCCTGAAGTCGGCGCTAAACGCCGACTGCGACGGCCAGGCCGGGCTGCAGGAGCTGGCCGGCAACGCCACCCTGCTCTACTACATGACCGAGGAGGGCAAGGAGGGCAAGCAGGCGTTCCTCGAGAAGCGCAAGCCCAACTTCAAGAAGTTCAAGCGCCTGCCCTAGACGGGACCTCAGCGACGAAAATCGCTTTACCGTGACGCCGCCGACGTGGTGAAACTAGACTGCGCCCATGAATAAGGCCGACCTCTGCCCGATCATTGAAGCTGCCGCCGCCGACCCCAGCCTGCTTTCGGCGCCCCAGACCCGCGCCGCGGTCGAGCAGGTGGTGGCGGCCCTTGACGCCGGCGAGCTGCGGGTGGCCGACCGCCACGACGGCAGCTGGCGCACCCACGCCTGGGTCAAGCAGGCGATCCTGCTGTACTTCGCGCTGCGGCCGCTGGAGACCCTGGAGGTCGGCGCCTTGGAGTTTTTCGACAAGGTGCCGCCCAAGCGCAACCTCGCCGCGGCGGGCATCCGCGTCGTCCCGCCGGGCGTGGCCCGCTACGGGTCGTTCCTCGCCCCCGGCTGCATCCTCATGCCGGGCTTTGTCAACATCGGCGCCTACGTCGGCGCCGGCACCATGATCGACACCTGGGCGACGGTGGGCAGCTGCGCCCAGATCGGCGCTGGGGTGCACCTGTCGGGCGGCGTCGGCATCGGCGGCGTGCTGGAGCCGGCGGTGGCTAGCCCGGTGATCATCGAAGACGGGGCGTTCATCGGCTCGCGCTGCATCGTCGTCGAGGGCGTGGTGGTCGAGAGCGAGGCGGTGCTGGGGGCGGGCGTCGTCCTGACCGCCAGCACCCCGATCGTCGATGTGCGCGGGTCCGAGCCGCGGCTGAGTCGCGGCCGCGTGCCGGCGCGGGCGGTGGTCATCCCCGGCTCGCTGCCCAAGCAGTTTCCCGCCGGGACTTATCAGGTCCCGTGCGCGCTGCTCATCGGTGAGCGCAGCGCCGCGACCGACCGCAAGACCTCGCTCACCGAGGTCCTGCGCACCTTCAGCGTGCAGGTCTAGCGCCCATGCCTTCCTCCCCCGCCAACGCCGAGCTCTGCGACTGGCTCGCCAACGAGACCCTGCAGCTGTGCCGCATCCCCAGCGTCACCGGCGACGAGGCGGCGATCGCCGACCACCTGCAGGCGCGCTGCGCCGCGCTCGGGCCCGAGCTTCGGGTGTGGCGCGCGGGCAACTCGGTGCTGGTGCGCGGCGGCCCGGCCGCGGGGCCGCTGGTGGCTCTTTTCGGCCACTCCGACACCGTGCGACCGGCGGCCGACCAGCCGGTGCGCATCGACGCGGCGGCCGGGCGGGTGTACGGCTGCGGGGCGAGCGACATGAAGGGCGGCCTGGCGGTGATGCTGCGGCTTATCGCCGACGCGGCGGCGCTCGGCAAGCAGCTCTTGTGCGTCTTTTATGACAAGGAAGAGGGGCCGGCCAGCGAGAGCGGCATGGTCCCGCTTTGCGAGCGCGAGGCGGCGCTATTTGCCAGCATCGACGTCGCGCTGTGCCTGGAGCCGACCGACAACCTGATCCACGCCGGCTGCGTCGGCAGCCTGCAGGCCAGCGTCACCGTGCCGGGCCGCCGCGCCCACAGCGCCCGCCCGTGGCAGGGGGAAAACGCCATCTACGCCGCCATCCCGCTGCTCAGCCGCCTCGCCGCCCTGTCCCGGCGCGAGGTCGTGGTCGACGGCCTGCGCTTCTACGAGGTGCTGACCGCGACCCAGGCCCGCACCGACAACTCACGCAACGTCGTGCCCGACCGCTTCCTGCTCAACCTGAACTACCGCTTCGCCCCCGGCAAGACGCCCGCCGCCGCCGCCGCCGAGCTGCGCGAGCTGGTCGGCCCCGGCTACGCCCTGGAGCTCTTGGATGAAGCGCCGGCCGGCAGCGTGCGGCTCTCGCACCCGCTCATCGCCCAATGGCTCGGCCAGACCGGGCTCGGCGTGCAGGCCAAGCAGGCGTGGACCGACGTCGCCCGGCTGACCGCGCTCGGCCTCGCTGCGGTAAACTTTGGTCCTGGTGACACCGCGCAGGCCCACCAGGCAAACGAGTCCGTCGCCATCCCGGCGCTTGCGGCAAGCTATAAGGCGCTGCGAAAGCTGCTTGAGTAACCCGCCATGAACCCGAACCTTATGTCCATCTCGCCCTCGGTGATTCGCGCCCTCAACGACCGCAAGAAGGAAGGAGCGATCGACCTCGGCATGGGGCAGCCGGTACTCAAGCCGGAGCTTTATCCGCTGGTCCGCGCCGTGGCCTGGGTCGAGGAGCACGGCTGCCCGTACTCGCCCAACGCCGGCTTTCTCGAGCTGCGCGCGGCGATCGCCCGTCACTTCCAGTATCCCTATCTGTCAGAGCCGGGCACGGTGTGCGTCACCGTCGGCTCACAGGAGGCGCTGTTTCTGGCCATGCAGGGGGTGCTCGATCCGGCGCAGGACGAGGCGCTGGTGGTCACCCCGACCTTCCCCGCCTACCAGAAGCTCTGCCATATGCTCGGGGTGCCGGTGCGCGAGGTCGCGCTGTCGCCCGAGACCGGCTTTGCCCCCGATGCCGAGCGCGTGCTCGCCGCGGTAGGGCCGCGCACCCGGCTCATCGCCCTGGCCTCGCCGTGCAACCCTACGGGGCGGGTGTGGCCGGAGTCCGAGCTGCGGCGGCTGACCGCGGGGCTAGAGGCGCTGCCGGAGCCGGTCTACCTGCTGTCGGACGAGGTCTACTCGGAGCTGTACTTCGGGCCCGAGCGCCCGGCCTCGCCGGCGAGCTTCTACCGCCACACCCTGGTCGCCGGCAGCCTGTCCAAGAGCTGCGCCCTCACCGGCCTGCGCCTGGGCTGGCTGATGGCGCCCATCGAGCTGTCGCCGACGCTGCTCAAGGCGCACCAGTTTGTCGTCTCGTGCGCCGACACCATCGCCCAGCGCGCCGCCATCGAGATCTTCAAGGCGCCCGAGCTCATCTCGGCCCACCGCGCGCACTACCAGGCGCAGCACGCCGCCCTGCTGCAAGCGCTGGCGGCCGAGGGCCTGGACTATGTGCCGCCCGATGGCTCGTTCTACTGCCTGCTGCGGGTGCCCGAGCGCTGGGCCAACGACCCGATGGCGGCGGCGCTGCAGCTGATGGACCGCCACAACGTCGTCACCATCCCGAGCACGGTGTTCGGCGCCGATGGCTTTTTACGCCTGTCGTTCGTCGCCGCGCCCGAGCTTCTGCGCGAGGGCATCCGCCGCATCGCCGCCTTCTTCCGCGAGCCGGGCTAGCCGCGCGCCAAGCTCAGGTCATCCGCCCGGTGGGTGTCGGCTCAGCCCGTCACGCCGTCGACACGGAAGCCCTGCTCGCGCAAGAGCGCTGCGACCTGCGCCGGTCGGTCGCCCTGCAGGAGCAGCTCGCGCCCGAGCACCGCGCCGCCGCAGCCGAGCCGCTGCTTGAGGGCCTGCAGCAGCTCCTCCAGCGCCCGCTCGGAGACGCCGGGCAGCTGCGCGAAGCCGGCGACGATGACGACCGTCTTGCCGCCGCGGTGCTTGGTCTCACGGCGGAGGATGAGCCGCCCGCGCGACTTGCTGGCCTCCGCCCCCTTGGCCGCGGGCGCCGCGGGTGCTGCAGTCGCCGCGGGTGCTGCAGTCGCCGCGGGTGCTGCAGTCGCCGCGGGTGCTGCAGTCGCCGCGGGTGACGCAGTCGCCGCGGGTGACGCAGTCGCCGCGGGTGACGCAGTCGCCGCAGTCGCCGGCACCGGCGGCGCGGGGGCCAACGCAGCGCTGGCCGGGGGCGCGGCGCTGGCGGCCGGGGGCGCGGCTCCGGCCAGCGCGGCGAACGGGCTGTGCTTGAGCGCGGGGGCAGGGGTGGCTACGTCCAGGCGCGGCTTGTCGCCGGGGCGCTTTTCCTTGGCGGGGGGCGGGGCCATCGCTGGCGTTCATAACACGGCGGCCGGTCGCCGGTCGCTATCGACTCGGGGCGCGGGTTTGCGGTAAAGCAGACCGGCCGCTGCGCAGCGGACGGGTGCCATGCCGGCGCCGCGAGGCGCGCAGCCAGGGAGATGCTGATGTCGATCCAAGATGCAGTTGGCGGGCGCTGGGGCCTTTGGCTGGCGGCGGCGGGCCTGCTGGCGCTGGTTTTCACGGCCCGCACCGCGGCCGGCGGCGATCCGGGGCACGAGCAGGGAGACAACGACGTCCCGGCAGGGACGGTGGCGTTTTTTGTCGGCGATGCACAGAGCTGCCCGCCCGGTTGGCGCGCCGCTACCGAGGCCCAGGGCCGCCTGGTGGTGGCGGTCACCACCGCTGACACGGTGGGCAAGCAGGTCGGCACCGAGCTGCAGAACGAAGAAGACCGGACGCACTCCCACCCGTTCACCGCGACGGTCGAGCTGCCCTACAAGCCGCTGGCATCGCTCAACGGCAGCAACAACCAGGGGGCGGCGGCCGGCAAGTACACAAGCAGCGGCCAGAGCGAGCCGTCCGCCTCGGGGCTGCCGTTCATCCAGCTTTTGACGTGTGCGAAGCCATGAGGGCGCAGGCGATGCGGCGCGGCGCGCTCGGGTCGCTGGTGCTGCTCACCTGGGCCGGCCTGCTGGGGCCAGGGTGCTCGACGCCGACCCCGGTGGGGAGCAGCGGGTCGCCGCCGGCGGCCGATGCCAGCGCGCCGGCCGATGCCAGCGCCGATGCGGCGACCCCGGCGGGTGACTCGCTGCCCACCTTTGCCATCTCGCTGTTCAACCGCAAGAGCTGTCCGCCCGGCTGGGAGCCGCTGGCCGCCGCCGCCGGCCGCACCCTCATCCCGACCCCCGGAGCCAGCGCGCCCGGCACTACCAGCGGCGAGCCGCTCGGCGACGGTGAGGATCGCAAGCACACCCACGGCCTGCCCGTCACCCTGAACCTGCCGTCGGTCAACTACGCCGGCGTGGTCGGCGAGGCGAACCACGGGGTGGCGCGCGCCAGCAGCGTGCCGATGACCGTGGTCGGCGAAAAGGCGAGCGCCGGCCTGCCCTACGTGCAGCTGCTGGTCTGTCAGAAGCAGGCGGCCCCCGACCTGTCGCAGCGCCCGGCGCCGGCCGGCACCCTGATGTTCTTTCAGACCGCCGCCTGCCCGGACGGCTGGGGCCAGGCGGGCAGCACCCAGGGCCGCGTCCTTATCGGCCTGCCCGTCGACGGGACGCCGGGCCAGGCGTTTGGCGGCAAGCCGCTCGGCGCGGGCGAGAAGCGGACCCACCACCACATGCTGTCCGGCAAGCTCAAGACCAGCGCGCACGGGATCGCGCTGCTCAGCGGCGGCGCCGCCGGCGGCTACGCCAAGGACGGCGAGCACCCCTACGACGGGAAGTCAGAAGAGCAGGAGGCCGAGCTGCCCTACCTGCAGCTGTTGCAGTGCCAGAAGCTGTAGGCCGGGCCTACTTGGCCTTCTTGCCGGCGACGCGCTTTATCGGGTTGTGGATGTCGAACTTGGGCAGGCGGTTGGAGTCGCAGTTGGGGCCAAAGCCGTTCGCGTCAAAGCGGTAGGTGAGCGAGCCGCTCTTGCCGCTGGCGTTGGCCTCGACCTTGAGGTCGTGCTCCTGGGCGCGCGCCGGCGAGCAGTACGACAAGAGGTAGAAGCTCTTGGTGAACGCCTCGACGCGCTCGGCGATGGCGTCGAAGGCCTTGGCGAGCACCGTCGGGTCCTTGGTCAGAAAGGCGCCGCGGCGGCCGATGTTGCGCAGCTCGCTGGAGTCGATCTCGGTGCCGACGCCGATGACGTACAGGCTGACGTCGCGCTCCACCGCCTCGTCCAGGGCCTTGTCGAGATCGGGCCGCTGCACCCGGCGGGCGCGATCGGTGCCGTCGGTGAACACCACCAGCGAGCCGAACCGCAGCGGCGTCGGCGCGCTCTGCAGGGTCTTGTCGAGGACCTTGAGCCCCTCGATGACCGCGCCGTTGAGGTTGGTCGACGGGTCGCGCGTGCGCACCGAGCCCAGGCGCTCGGCGGCGCCGCTCACCCGGCCGCCGCCCTCGGAGAAGCCGGTGATCTGGAAGATTTCCTTGCTGCCGTCAAAGCCGTAGACCGCCACCCGCTGCAGCTGGCCGACGCGGTCAGCGAAGCCCTGCACCGCCGGCTTGAGCTGCTCCAGCGCCCCCGACTCGGAGATGCTGCCCGACAGATCGACAAGGAGCAGCGTGTAGTGCACCGCCGCCACCTCGGGGTTGAGGATGGTCTGCTTGGACTCGAACACCGAGACCAGGCCCCCGTCCTCGTAGATCTTGAACTTGTCCGAGGCGAGGTTGGGAACCGGGTTGCCGCCGCTGTCGGTCAGCGAGAAGTACACCGCGACCTGGCTCGGCTTGGTGACCGAGGCGTTGTACAGGGTCAGCTTCAGGCAGCCGGAGCTCAGCCAGACAAACAAAAGCGCGCACAGCAGCTTCAGCACAGGCACGGTCCGCAGGGTCATCAGATACCTCTATAGAAGGGAGCCAGCCGGGCGGGCAACCCGGCTTAGCTCGACTCGTCCGCCTCATCGTACTGAAGTTCCGGACCGCCGAGAAGCGAAAGCACGGTCGGCTTTTTGCCGCGCTGCAAGGCGAACGTGCGGCGGACGGCGCGGGCGACGGCGGCTGAGGTCTCGGCGTCCAGGCTAAGGGTGGGAGGGGGACGCACCCCGGATCCAGCGAGCGCCGCCGGCACCGCGGGGCGGCTCGGGGGCGGCGCCGCAGCCGCGAGCACGGCGCTGGCGGCTGCCGTCGCCGCCGCGCACAGCGCATCCAGGGTCGGCCCGCCATCGCTTACCCCGAGGCTGCGCACCAGCAAGTTCGGCAGCCCGCCCGGCCCCGGGGCGACGACCACGACGCCGGTGTGGGCCAGGCGCTGACGGAGCCGCAGGGTCCCCTTGCCCACCTCGCCCACCGAGGAGCCTTCGACCGCGAGGTGGCCGGTCTCCAGGCGCTCGGCGGCATCGATGAAGAACTCGGGCGCGCCGTCCGGGCCGCCCGGGTCGAGCCGCACCACGTCGCCGTCGCGGCAGCGCAGGGCCTTTATCCCGAGCTCCTCGGCCAGCTCGGCGTGCGCCTCCAGCTGGCGCGGCGTGCCGTGGACGGGCAGCAGCGCGCGCGGTCTTACCTGGGTGAGCAGCGCCGTCAGCTCATCGCGGCAGCCGTGGCCCGAGGCGGAGAAGCGCGACCCCGACAGCACCCGCACCCCAGCGTCGACCAGGCGGTCGCACAGCCGGCCGAGCACCCGCTCGTGGCCGGGGATGGCGCGCGCCGCCAGCACCACGGTGTCGCCGGCGCTGAGCCGCAGCGGTGGAAACGGAGACGGCACCTCGGGCGACAGCGCCGCCACCAGGCGGCCGAGCGCCGCCGCCGCCTCCCCCTGCGAGCCGGTGCACAGGAGCGCCACCCGCGCCGGCGGCAGCTCCGCCGCCTCGCCGGGCGTGCACAGGAGGCCGGGCGGCAGCGTCAGCGCCCCGCAGTCGCTGGCCGCCGCCACCGCGTCCTTGAGCCCGCGCCCGAGCAGGCACAGGCGGCGGCCGGTGCGCAGGCAGCCCTGCGCGAAGTCAGCGATGCGGATGATGTGCGAGGAAAACAGCGTCACCGCCACCCGCCCCCGGCTGTGCGGATCGGTCAGCAGCGCATCGAGCGCCGCGGCGACCTCGCGCTCGCTGCCCGAGCGCCCCGGCACCATGGCGTTGGTGCTGTCGCCCACGACCAGATCCACGGTGGGCGGCACCGGCACCCCGCCGCCCGGTCCGCGCGCCCCGCCCAGGCCCAGGCTGGTGGCGAACTCTTCCAGCTTGTAGTCGCCGGTGTGGAGCACCGCGAAGGCCCCCGCGGGCAGCGGCTGCGGGGCGCACAGCACGGCCGGCTGCTGCCCCTTGGCCGTGGCGGCGCTCAGATCGAGGTCGTCCTCGCTGAGCGGCCCCTGGATGAGCAGCGCGCACGCCTCGGGGATCGAGTGCGGCACCGCCAGCGGGGTGACCAGCATGCCCTGTTCCGGGCCCTGGGTCCGCCGCAGCCCGAACCACACCGGCCGCTCCGGGTACAGCCGCCGCAGGTCATACAGCCGGCGCGGCACCCCGTGGCGCTTCATGCGGTTTTCGCACAGCCGCAGGGTCAGCGGCCGCCCGTAGACCGGCACCGCCTGGCCGACCGTCTGCAACAGGTGGCCGACGGCGCCGATGTGATCCTCGTGGCCGTGGGTGAGCAGCACCGCGGTGGGCAGCCCGTAGCGCCGCAGCAGCTCGCGCAGATCGCAGACAAAGTAGTCCACCCCCGGCGCCAGATCATCGGGCATCTCGATGCCGCAGTCGACGATGAGCAGCTGGCCGGCGGCCACATAGGCGGTCAGGTTGCGACCAAACTCACCGCAGCCCCCAAGGGGTATTACGCGCATCCGCGGCACGCTACCACAGCCCGCGGCCGGGGCAGCCCGCGCGATGCGCCGCCGGGCGCGCCGGCCGGGGCCCGGCTCAGGCGAGCTTGGGCTTCTGCGCTGCAGCGAGGCGGTTGGCCAGGTAGACGCCGAGGAACACGCCGATGGCGGTGATCGCGATCCAGCCCAGAGCGCTGCCGACCACGTACCAGAACCACTCGCCCTTTTGCACCTTCTCGACCGGGCCGACCTGCGCCGCCAGCGTCGTCATCGGGCCGACCAGCTCGCCGGTCTTCTGCAGCGGATCGTGCAGCGTCGCCACGCGCTCCATGGGGTCGTGCAGCTCGCGCAGCTTGTTCATCGGGTCGCGCAGATCGGCCACCGCCTGCAGCGTCGGCTCCAGGCTGGCGACGTGCTGCATCGGGTCGCGCAGATCGGCCACCGCCTGCAGCCGTGGCCCCAGGGCGCCGAGCTGGCTCATCGGGCCGCGCAGGGTCGAGACCTCGGCCATCGTCTTCTGCAGCGCGTCAAACTGCGCCCCCATGTCGGCCAGCCGATCCATGGAGGCCTTCATCTCGGCCAGCCGGCGCATGGAGGCGTCCAGCTCGGAGACGCGGTCCAGGCTCGGCCGCAGCTCGCGCATGGTGTTGCCGACGCTGAGGATCTGCTCGCCGGTCGTCCGCATCGCCCCGGTGGCTTCGTGCAGGCTGCTATTGGTGTCCTTGAGCCCGGTGCTCGTGTCGCGCACGAGGCGAATGATGTCGCAGCCGGCGGCAGGCAGAACGAGCGCCGGCAGAAGGCACAGGACGCAGGCTCGCACCCGCGCCAGGAGCAGCGCGGGGAGCCGGGCAGTGGCAGGCATGGCTAAACCTCCACGCAGACGGTAGCACACGATCCTGACTGGGCCCGGTGGGCGGCGTGTAAGTGCGCGGAGCAGTTCGCGACTGGCCGCAACCGACCCCCTTGACGCAACCGAGAAAACTGCGTGTAGCCATGACGCAGTGCGGCACAGCACAGCGCGCCCGAGCCGCTGTGCCGCGCATCACGATCTGCGAGGCTCCGGCCGCCCCCGCCGCTGCCACATTTGTTCGGCCTTCGCCAGCACTTGCAGCGAAGCGTCGCGGCGCGCGCGGCGCCAGTGATACGATCGGGCCGCACAGGAAAGGGGGACCCTATGCAGGAGAGACACTCGCTCTTTTCCGGAGCTCATTCAGCACTGCCACCCGGACCCGGCCTTATCACCGGCAAGACGCGCCTCGGCGTGCTCCTACTGACTTCATTTCTCGCCTGCGGCGGCATCGCCAGCCTGTGGTTTCGCAGCGGCCAAAAAGCCCACCACACCTGCTCGCTCGCCGCCGGCCCAGGGGAGGCGGAGCGCTCGCCAGCGCCGCAGCTCAGCCCAGAGCAGCGCGCTCAGCTGGAGGGCGAGCGCGATCGGCTGCTGCAGATTCTGGCCGGCTATGAAGACTCGATGGAGCACGGCCAGGGCTGCCGGTTGGGCTTCGTCAAGTACCGCCTCGACTATCTGCGCATCGAAGAGAAGCTGGCCCGCTGCGGCTACCAGCGCGCCCAGCTGCGCCGCCAGATCGCTCACCTTGAAGGGCTGCGCGCCCGCATGCTGACCGGCTACGGTGAGACCCAGGGACCCGAGGGTCACGACGAATAGCCCGCCCGGCGACGGTGCGGCCCGCCGCCGCCGCCGCCGCAATCTGCCCAACACAACTGCAGCGCCTCGGGACCGAAAACTAGGTACGGAAGTATTTGGGGGCAGTCGATGACCTTTGAGCAAGCTACGGACAACCAGCAGGCCTCGGACTCGGGACACGGCAGCGGCGGCTGGGGCGGGCTCCTCTCGAGCGCGCTCCCGCTGCCCATGCAGATGGGCCTGTCGCTCGGCACGGGCTTTGGCTCGGGGCTGGCGCATCCGACGCCGCACCAGGCGGCACCGGGCCAGGACGCAGCGCCCAAGGAAGTCGGGAACAAGAAGGACGCCAACCCGCCCGGCGCCGTACAGGCGCAGGTCGGCATCAAGGATCTGGACAAGAAGGATCGGCCGCCCCCGAGCCGCGCAGAGCTGATGAAGAACCCCGAGCTGTACGGCAAGCCCAAGGACATGTCGGCAGCGGCGTTCGCCAGCCAGTACGCCGACGAGTACCTGGCCAAGCTCGCCTACAAAGATCCGGCGGTTGCTCCCGACGACAAGAAGTCCGCGGTGCCCGGCTACTCGGAAGCCGACAAGAAGTTCCTCGCCGACTGGGGCTACAAGTTCTCCACCGACGTGCGCGACGCCAAGACCGGCCTGTACGTCGCCAAGTTCGACCCCGTCGATCCCAAAAGCGGCATCGCGCCGGTGGTCTCCTTCCGCGGCACCGAGGGCGGCAGCCCCGACACCCGCGAGACGATCAAGGACGTCAAGTCCGACGCCGCCTTCAGCTACATCGGCCAGGACCAGTACGAGTCCAAGAAGGCCGAGATCGCCAAGCTGTTCCAGGATCCCAACGGCCAGAAGGTCGACGTCACCGGGCACAGCCTCGGCGGCGCGCTGGCGCAGAAGGCGGCGGCGGACAACATCGCCCGCACGCACGCCCTTACCACCTTCCAGGCCCCCGGCATCCTGCAGGCCGACGCCGACAAGTTCGCCAAGGAGAACCAGAAGTACGGCGTCGATGTAAACCACCACTACGTGACCACCGATCTGGTGCACCGCGCCGGTGAGGCCAAGCTCGGCGGCAACTTCTGGGAGCACACCCTGCCCGGGGTCAAGGGGCCCGATCAGCTGGGCGGCCTGCAGCTGCCGCACTCGATCGATGACATCAAGCGCGACCTGGCCCTGGGCAAGAGCATCGGCGCCGGCATCGGCGAGTCGCACACCACCCACGACCTTTTGAGCGCCCGCGACCAGACCATCAAGAAGCATGCGAGCGACCCGCAGCAGGATCGCGCCAAGTGGGAGGGTCTGCGCAAGGAGGCCGGCAAGCGCCTCAACGACACGCACCTGTTCGACGCGGTGCAGGATGGCCTGGACGCCAAGCAGCACCTGGACAACGCCGGCGCCGCCTGGCAGACCGGCAAGGACAAGGCCGGCGCCGCCTGGAACCAGGGCGTGGCCGGGGCCAAGGACGGGGTCAGCGAGGCCGGCACGGGCTTTTCCGACCTCGCCCACCTCAACGTCAAAAAGGGCCTGTCCGAGATCGGCCACGGCGCCGGCAGCGGCATCGGCAACCTGGTGAGCGGCGGCTGGGGCTTTGCCAAGAACCTGTTTGGCGGCGCCAAGAACGCCGGCTCCGAGCTCAAGAGCGCCGGCAGCGACGTCATCCACGCCGGCCAGGAACTCCACAACGGCTGGGGCGGCATCAAGAGCCTGGCCTCCGAGGGCGTCGGCTTCGTCAAGGACCACCGCTCCGAGCTCCTCGGCAGCGCCAAGGCGGTGGCCGCCGACGGCCTGCACAAGCTTGAGCAGGGACCGGCCGGCCCCGTCATAAAGGACGTCAAGGACACCATCACCCACGGCCGCGAGACCGTCGATCACGTAGTCGGCGCGGGCTCGGCGCTAAAGGGCGGCCTGCAGGGGGCGGCGAGCTCCGCCGGCGCCGGCTTCCAGGGCGCCGTCGCTGGCACCAAGCAGGCCGGGCACGGACTTTCCGAGCTCGCCCACCTCGATGTCAAGCACGGCCTGTCCGACATCGGCCACGGCGTCAGCAACGGCATCGGCAGCGCCGTGCAGGGCACCGCCGGCGCCGCCTCCTCGCTGTGGCAGGGCGCCAAGGGCGCGGTCGGCCAGGTCGGCGGCGCCCTCAGCTCCGCCAAGGCCACCGGCGGCAGCCTGGTCTCCAGCGCCAAGCACCTGTTCGGCCTGTTCAGCCACTAACCCCACGCCTCACGCCTCACGCCTCACGCCGCGCCTCGCGCCTCGCGCCTCGCGCCTCGCGCCTCGCGCCTCGCGTCGCACGGGCGCCCACTGCAGCGCTTGACCACCCCCCGCCTCTTTCCCCACACTCCCGAGCTCGAGCCAAGGAGAAAACCGCATGGGAGAGCGAACAGGCATGTGGGCGAGCCGCTGGCAGCGGCTGTGGCCGTGGGGGCTGTTCATCGCCCTGGTGACCCTTTCGCTGTGGCCGGCACTGACCCACGGACCCCTGTGGTCGTCGCGCTACGACTGGCGCTACTTCGAGACGATGACCGAGATGGCCCGCCGCACCGTCGCCGACTACCACCAGGTGCCGCTGTGGAATCCCTATTCCTGCGGCGGTGAAGTGGGGCTGGCCAACCCGCAGGCGATGGACGGCGCGCCGACGTTCCTGCTGGTGCTGCTGCTCGGCACCGCCTGGGGCTTCAAGGCGGCGCTCCTGTGCTACCTGGTCTTCGCCCTGCACGGCGGCTACCTCCTGGGGCGGCGCCTGGGCCTGGACCCGCTGCCGGCGGCGCTGTCCGGGGTGAGCTTCGGGCTGTCCGGCTACCTGGCGCTGCACCTGGCCTCCGGGCACATCAACTTCGCCGGCGTCGCCCTGTATCCCTATCTCATCTACTGCTACGACCGCGCGCTCGCGCGCTGGCAGTGGTCGATCCCCGCCGGGGCCCTGGCGGCGTGGATCGCCCTGCTCGGCGGCACCTTCACCCCGCCCATGGCCGGCGAGCTCCTGGTCCTGTGGGCGACGGTCAGCGCCCTGCTACCCGAGGCGACCCCAGGCGGAGCGCCGAACGCGGCGCGGGCGGTGGCGGCGCGCCTTAGCCGCAACTACGCGCTGCTCCTGCTGTGCGCCCTTATCGCCCTCTGCCTGTCGGCGGCGCGCATGCTGCCGGCCCTGGA
The DNA here is from genome assembly GCA_044222245.1 of Polyangia bacterium. GTDB lineage: Bacteria > Myxococcota_A > Polyangia > Palsa-1104 > JAEUJZ01 > CALFML01. The sequence goes on from JBGANQ010000073.1 coordinate 41,401, forward strand.
GTTCATCATCGATCACCCGCGGGCGCCGTTCCGCCGCACCCCGGATGTCTCGACGCTGCCGCAGCTGCTCGGCGACCTGTGGCTGCGCCGCGACTTCGGCCCGCTGCCCGGCCGCCGCTACTGGTCGCACGAGTACACCGCGCGCCTGCCGGTCCTCATCGCGCCGCTGTTGCTGCTCACCCTGCCGCTGCTGCGCGCCGGGGCGAGCCGACCGCGGGTGGCGCGGCTGTGGCTCTTGGCGGGGGTCTCGGCGCTGCTGGCCCTTGGCAACTTCGCGCCGGTGGCGCCGTGGTCGCTCTTGCAGAAGCTGCCGGTGCTGCGCGATCTGCGGGTGCCGTCGCGTCACCTGGTGCTGACCACCCTGTGGCTGGCGCTGCTCGGGGGCCTGGGGGCGCAGGCGCTGCTGCGCTACCTGCAGAGGCGGCGCGGGCCGCGGCTGGCGGCGGGGGTCGGGGTGGTGCTGCTGCTCGCTGCCGGGCTCGATGCGGCGACGTTCTTTGCCCACAGCTTCCAGGACGTGTTCACCGTGCGCATCGTGCTGCCCGAGTCGCCGGTGCCGTTCTACCACGTCAAGGGCCACTGGAGCCTGATGCGCGACCTGATGCTGCAGGGTCACGGCGTGCTCGGCTGCGATGAGGAGGCGCCGCTGCAGCGGGCCGAGGCGCTCGACGAAAACGACGTCCCGCAGGAGCGGCTGCTCGATCCAGCCGCCGGCACCGTCACAAGCTCCCGCTGGACGCCCACCCGCCGCGAGATCCGGGTCGAGCTGCAGCGCTCGGACACCCTCTTGCTCCTCAACTCGAACTGGAACGAGCACTGGCGGTCGGAAGACCCGCGCGCCCCGGTGGTCAAGATCGCCGGGCGGCTGGCGGTCGACCTGCACGGCCTGGGCAGCGGCGGGCACCTTGTCGTCCTGCGCTACGCCCCGCGCTCGTTTACCGTCGGGCTCTGCATCAGCGCGCTGGCGATTCCGCTCTGCCTGCTGCTGTTTGTTCGCCGGCACCGGCGGCGCCCGGCGGAGCTGCCCGCCAACCCGTAGCGCCCGCTCGCGCGGCGCCGCTCGCCCGCTCCTACCCCAGCCACCGCAGGTTGGCCAGCGAGGCCTCGCCATCCCTTATCAGCCAGCGCAGGGCGGCCAACAAGCGCGCGGCGAGCCTCTCCCACAAGCACTGTCTCGCTACAGAGTCTGCCTGGTCCTTCATCGAAGTTTCTCCGCTCGTCGAAAAAAGGATTGCTCGTTGCTGGAGTGCGCCCGCGGTCGGCAGCGGCTCACGCCTCCGGTGCGGGCTGCCAGCCCGCGGCCGCGGTGTGAAGCGGGGCCGCGGCGGCCGCCGCCGGGGCCGCGGCCAGCAGCACCCGCACCCGATTGCCGCCCTCCTGGCGGGCGCGCCCGAGCGCAGCTGCGGCGCGGCCGAGCAGCGAGTCGCCGTCCTCAGCCGCACCGAGCAGGGCGACGCCGATGCTGGCGGTGAGGCGCTGCGGGCAGCTCGCCACGGTGAGCGCGGCGAGCCGGGCGCGCAGCCGCTCGGCGCACTCGAGCCCGCCGCGCAGCGCGGTGCCGGTCAGGAGCAGCGCCAGCTCCCCGCCGTCCAACCTCGCTAGCAGGTCGTGGCGCCGCACCTGCGCCTTGAGCGCGGCGGCGGCGGCGGCCAGCACGGCATCGCTCACGCTCGGCCCGTGCAGCTCCTTTATCGCCGCGAACTGGTCAAATTCGACCCGCAGGGCGACCAAACTCGACCCGTTGCGGCGCGCCCTGGAGATCTCGGTCGCCAGCAGCTCCGCGAAGCGCTGGCGGTTGCAGACCCGCGTCAGCGGGTCCAGGCGCGACTGCTCGATGGTGCGCCGGTAGGCCTGGGCCAGCGCCGGGCTCTGCTCGAAGAGCTCGGCGGCCAAGATGGCCTCGACGAGCTGGCTGGGCGAGCCGGCCAGCGCGGCGCTGGCGGCGGGCGGGCGGGCGCTGCGACCGGGCCGCCCGCCCGCGGCAGCGCAGCCTTGCTCCGCAGCGGCCGCGCGCGCCCTGGGCGCCGCGGACTCGAGGTTGCTCCCTGCGGTCTCTTCCACCCTCTGAAACATGGCGCACCCCTGAACAAGGTTCATTCCCTGAGGAATGCACGCCCCGCGCCAAAGGCCTGCTTGCCCGCGAGCCGTCGGCAAGCCGGCGCCGCGCGGCGCCGC
>JBGANQ010000172.1:0-6433 GCA_044222245.1 Polyangia bacterium
TTCGTACTCCTGTAAGCTGCGGACGAGCGTATTGACCGGGTGTTTTCGAACAAACGAAGCTCAAAAGTCAATGTAAATGAAGCCGCGATCTTCAGACCCCGCGACCAGGAGCAGGAGCAGGAGCAGCGTCGCAATCAGCAGCCCTATTCCAGCCTGCCAGAGGAGTGGCCGTACCGCCAGCGGACGCCGGGGCGCGGGGGGAAGCGGGGCAGCTTGGCGCTGCGGCGAGTCTAGCACCGGGGACGGCAGCGGGGACGGCAGCGGGGACGGCGGCAACGAAGGCAGTATTTGCGGCGGTGGCGGCGGCATGAGCGGTAGACCAGCGGCATGACGGGTAGAGCGGGGCGGCGCGGCCCCCGGCCGGCCCCCGCGGATTCGGAGCCTCTGGCGCCCTGGGCTAGTCCAGGGCGATGAACTTGAGGGCGACGATTTCGTACTCTTTGTTGCCCTTGGGGGTCCGCACCTGCACGCTGTCGCCGACCTCGCGGCCGATGAGCGCGCGCGCCACCGGGGCGGTGATGCTCATCCGGCCGGCCTTGATGTCGGCCTCGTGCTCGCCGACAATCGAGAAGGTCTGGCGGTCGCCCGAGTCGGGATCTTCGATGGTCACCGTGGCGCCGAACACGACCTTCTTGCCGCCGAGCGTGGTCGGGTCAATGACGTCGGCCAGGGCGACCAGCTCCTCGAGCTTCTGCAGGCGTCCCTCGTTGTGCGACTGCGCCTCCTTGGCCGCGCTGTACTCGGCGTTCTCCGAGAGGTCGCCGTGGGCGCGGGCCTCTTCGATGGCGCGGACGATGCGCGGGCGCTCGACTTCCTTCCGCTGTTTCAGCTCGTCTTTGAGCAGGGCCAGACCGCGTCGGGTCATCGGGTACTTGTCAGGCATCGGCATCTCTTTTTGATCGCAGGTTGGTCGCAGAGGGTGAGTAGCCGCGGGGGCGACTACAGACTTTGCTGGTCGGCGCGAGCCACTAGCTGGCGCGGACAAAGTCACAGCATGCCCGTCATCGGAAAAGCTGCGCAAGTCGAAAAAAGCCGCCCAAACCGCTCAACCTGCCCAAACTGCTCAAACTGCCAAGGCCAGGTCCAAAAGGTCAAAAGGCCGATCTGGCGAAAAATGGCAAGCTGGCTGGTGACCAGCTGGTCAGCTGACCGTGGTATTCTAGGCGCGTGAGTGTAGGCCCCGCAGATCCCAAATCTCTTCAAGCGTTGCCCACCTGGGTGGTCGGCAACCCCATCCCTCCTGCGCTCCGCATCGGCAAGCTGCTGCAAGGCGAGTACCTCATCAAGGGCATCCTTGGCGAGGGCGAGCTCGGGGTGACCTACGAGGCCGAGAACGCCCGCCTCAAGCGCAAGTTCGCGGTGCTGATGCTCAAGCGTGAGCTCAAGCCGACGCAGGGCATGATGCTGCAGGTGCGCGACGATCTGCGCCACGCCGAGCCGCTGGTCAGCGCCGGGATCATGCCGGTCAAGATGATCGTCGACCACATGATGATCCCCGGCTTCGCCACCGAGCTTTTGGAGGGCGAGACGCTGCGGGCGCGCCTGGCCCGCGGGCCGCTGCCGCCGGCGCGGGCGCTGGCGACGGTGCTGGCGGTCGCCAAGGCGATGGACGCGCTGCACAAGGCCGGGGCGGTGCACGGCGATCTGCGCCCGGAGAACATCTTCCTCGTCCGGCCCGGCGCCAAGAGCCATTTCGCCGGCCGGGTGATGATCGTCGAGCACGCCCTGCACTCGCTGCGCCGGCGGTCGCAGGGGCTGGATGATCAGCTGCCGCTGTACAAGCTCATGTATCGGCCACCCGAGTGCCTGTCGGGCGAGCGCGGGCCGCACGTCGGCGGCGACGTGTTCGTGCTCGGCGCCATCTTGCACGAGTGCATGACCGGCAAGCCGGCATTTTATGACGAGGTCCCCGACTTCGTCATCGACAACCTGCACCAGCCGCCCAAGCCCATCCCGGCCAACCCGGCGACCGGCCTCACCGAAGAGCTGGCCTCGATGCTGAGCGTGCTGGTGGCCAGCGCCTGCGCCCGCGACCCGCAGGTGCGGACGCCCGACATGGCCGAGATCATCTTGGCGATCGAGCAGGTCGTGCAGGGGGCGGGGCTGACCCTGCCCTCGGTCATCACCGAGGAGCCCCAGGCTGCCCCGGCGCTGCCGGCGACGCCGACCGCCAGCCGGATGAACCGCCTGCTCAACCGACTGTCCGGGGTGTTCCCGCAGGTGCCGCTGCCGCCGAGCACTGAGCAGGCGGGCGCGGCGAGCAAGCCGGGGACGCCGCCGTCGCGGGTGGCCGTGCCCGGTGCGGCGAGCGCCGCCGCGAGCGTCGGAGCGGCGCAGCAGGCGATCTCGCTGCCGCCGATCGCGCCGCCGCGCCGCAAGGTCACCCGCCTGCTGCAGAAGCTCAGCGGCGTGTTCCCGGTGCTGCAGGTCTCGCCGGACGGCAACGTCGAGACGCGGCAGTCGAGCAACCCGAAGATCTCGCTCGGCACCGGCCAGGGTCCGGCAGCTGCGGGCGCGCCGCCAACTGCCAGCGGTGAGGCCCCACCTCCCGCCAGTGCGCCGCCGACCGCGGGCAGCGAGGCCCCGGCGCCCGCCAGCGCGGCCCCGATAGCTGCCAGTGAGAAGGCGGTCAGCGGCCCGGCCGCCGCGGCCCCTGCTGCTGCCGGCGCGGCGCACCCGGCGCTGCCCACGCTCATCCTGGGCGAGAGCGCGGGGCAGCCGACGGCGCCGGCTGCCGGTTCGGCGCCGCCGTCAGAGGCGGCCACAGCTCCGGCGACGATGGCGCCCGGGAAGGTTGTGGACTCGGGCCCGCTGAGCTTCGCCTCCTCCCAGGCAGACCAGCCGGCTCCGAGCGCGCCCGCGGCAAGCCCCGCCGCCCCGCGGCCCAAGACCGCGCCCCCGGTGGGTCCGTCCGAGGCGGTCACCGATCCGAGCCTGGTGGTCGTCCCCCCTGTGGCGCCGCCGCCGGCGGCCGAGGCGGCGCGACCGCAGGTCAGCGGCGGTGAAGCCGCCGCAGCAGCGGCAGAGCCGGTCCAGGCGGGCAAGAGCTCTGAGGTTGCCAAGGCGCTGGCCTTGCTGCGTCTGCAGCAGCAAGCGCGCGCGGCCGGACAGCCTGCCGACGCCCTGCGGGTCGGCGCGGCCCCGGCGACGCCCGATTTCGTCGTTCCCGCCTTCATGGCGTCGCCGCCGGGACCCGCCTCGGCGCGCAGCCCACAGTCGCCCGCGTCGGCGGCCGCGCCCCAGGGCGCCGAGGTCAAGAGCGCGGCCTCGCCCCGACCCGCCGTGCCGCCGAGCGGGACCGAGGAGCAACCCACCGGACCTGCTGCCCCGGGTCCGGCCGCCGCCCGCAGCGCAAGCGACCCGCTGCCCATGGTGAGCGGCCTTCGGACCGAAGCGGTGACCCCAGCGCTCCACGTCAGTCCGTCGGGCTTCTCACCCACTGGCGAGCGTCCTCCCGAGGCCACCGGTCCGGGCGGCGGCATCGCCTTCGACTCGACGCTACAGCCCAATGACCTGGCCGACTTCCTGGAGGCCGCGGCCTCGCTGGTCGAGAGCAGCGAGCGGCCAAAGACGCTCTCGGAGATCCCGACTCGACCCGCTGCCGTGGCGGGACTGGAGCCGATCCCGGCCTACACCGAAGCCAAGACCCAGCCGGCGCTGCGCCGACTGCCGATCACCGAGCAGGCGACCCAAGCCAAGCTCAACCCCGACCTGCGCGCCCTCGGCATGTTCGACAAGAGCGCGATGCCCGCGCTCGAGGAGCCGGCGGCCGTGCCGACCTCGCCGAGCCTGGCTGTGGCGGCGGCGGGCGGAGAGCCGGTGGCTCAGGCGCCGGTCGTCGCCCCCGCGCCGGCCACGCCCGCCAGCCGGTCGCCGGTCAAGCAGCTGGACAGCCTGCTCATGGAGCTGGAGCCGGCGAGCCTCGCGCCCGAGCCCGCGGCGCCGCCGCCGCCCCCGGAGAAGCCGGTGCCGCCGCGCCCGCCGCGGGTGAGCCAGCTGATCAAGGCGCTGCAGCAGGGTCAGATCGACTCTAAACAAGCGCTGCAGCAAGCCAGCGGCAGCCCGCGCGAGCCAGCGGGTCACACCGGCGCGGCCAGTCCGCCGCCGCCACCGGCCGCCGTCGCCCGCCAGCCGGCGGCGCCGCTTGCGCCGACCTCGCCCGCCGCAGCGAGCTCGGGCCCGGTGCCGGGACGTATCACTCCCGGGCTCATGCCCATGGCGCCGATGGCGCCGCCGTCCGCGCCCGGCGAGTCGCCCTGGGGAACCGCGACCCAGCATGTAGTCCCCGCGCCCAAGCCTGGGGTGCCGGCGCCGCTCGGACTGCGCGGCTTCCTCCTGCGCAACCAGGAGGCCGTCGCCGCGCTGTTCGGGGCGCTGCTCGTGCTGTTCATCGGCATGATGTACCTGCTCTGGCGCTGAGCACCGCTGCCGCCGGGCACCCGGGTGCCAAGTGGGCAACGGCCGCGCACAGCCTTCTTTTATCCGCCCTACTGTCGCGCTAAAATCCAGATAGATATCAGCAACTTGTCGCGCCACGGCCCCCTTCCCAGGTGCCGCAGAACGACAGCAGGTGGGCAGTGCGCATGGAAGGCAAGCGAATCGGCAACTACCGCATCGTGCGGCACCTCGGCAGCGGAGGGATGGCCTCGGTCTTCGAGGCGGTGCACGAGCCGGACGGCATCCGCGCCGCGCTCAAGGTGCTGCACCCGACCATGGCCCAAAACCCCGACGTCGCCGCGCGCTTCCGCAGCGAGGCCCACGCCGCCAACCTGGTGCTCCACCCGGGGCTGGTGCGCGTGCTTGACTGCGGTCAGCTCGACAGCGGCATCCTGTACCTGGCCATGGAGTACCTGGAAGGGGTGTCGCTGCACGCCCGCCTGAACCAGGTCGCCGGTGGTAGGCTGCCGCCGCTCAAGGCGGTCCAGATAGTTGCCCAGCTGGCCGCGGCGCTGTCGGCGCTGCACGCGCGCAAGATCGTCCACCGCGACCTCAAGCCAGAGAACATCATGCTCATCGCCGACCCCAGCGCCCCCGGTGGTGAGCAGGCCAAGATCCTCGACTTCGGGATCGCCAAGCTGGCCGCCGCCGACGCCGCGCCGAGCAGCCTGGTGACGCGCACCGGGATGCTCATGGGGACGCCGACCTACATGGCGCCCGAGCAGTGCCGCGGCGCCCGCGGCGTCGATGATCGCGCCGATGTCTACGCGCTCGGCGTCATTCTTTACCAGATCATCGCCGGGCAGCCGCCGTTTTCCGCCAGCGGTCCGGCCGAGGTCATGGCCATGCACCTGTTTGACGAGCCGCCGCCGCTGCAGGGTCACGCGCCGCAGCTGTCCGCCGAGCTCGCGCAGCTTGTGCACAGCATGCTGCGCAAGCAGCCGCTGCAGCGGCCGACGATGGCCGAGGTGGCGCGCCGCCTCACCGAGCTTGGCAACCTGCCCGATGATTTCACCGCCGTGGTGCCGCGACTGGACGCCACGCCCGCCGGTGGCCGGGCCGGGTGGCCGGGCGCGCCGGCAATCGCCATGCCGACCCTGCTGGTCGCCGAGCGCCCGCCCGCCCTGACGCCGCTTCTCTCGGCAGAGCTCCTAGAGCCGCTGGCCGACCCGCACACCCGCCGGATCGTGCTGCCGCGGCGGCGCGGCCTGTGGATGGTGCTGGTGCTGCTCGCCGCGGCGGTGGTGGGCGGCGGGCTGCGCTGGCTGCTCGGACCCTAGGCGGCGGCGCCGCGCTCGCGTCGACCGGCGTTTTTCTTGGCCGCGCCGGCCGGCGCGCTGGTGCACAATGGCGCCGCGCGTGCCGGCTGGCCGCGAGGCTCCCGTGACTGCCATCCTCACCGTCCAAAATGTCGAGAAAAGCTTCGGCGCCCGCCGCGTCCTTGCCGGCGTCTCGTTCGCCGTGCACGCCCAGGACCGCATCGGCCTGGTGGGCCTCAACGGCTCGGGCAAGTCGACCCTTTTGCGCCTGCTCAGCGGTGCCGGCGATGCGGACGAGCAGGCGGCGGACGGCCCGGACGCCGGCCTGCTCACCCGGCGGCGCGATCTGCACGTCGAGTACGTCTCGCAAGAGCCGCGGCTGCCCGCCGAAAAGACCGTGCAGGAGTGCATGCGCGCCGGGCTGCGCGCCCACGCCGCGGTGCTCGCCGAGCTTGAGGCGCTCGGTCACGAGATCGAGCGCACCGACGGCGAAAAACGCGACGCCGCGCTCGCCCAGCAGGCCGTCCTGCACGAGCGGCTGCAGAACCTGGGCGGCTGGGATGTCGAGCACGAGATCCGCGGCCTCGCCGCCGCGCTGCAGCTGCCGCCGCTCACCGCGGTGGTCGGCACCCTGTCGATCGGTGAGCGCCGCCGCGTCGCGCTGGCGGCGGCCCTGCTGGCCCGTCCCGAGCTCCTACTATTAGATGAGCCGACCAACCACCTGGACGCGCGCACCG
>JBGANQ010000005.1:0-187293 GCA_044222245.1 Polyangia bacterium
GTCCCCGTACTAAAAAAACTCCCGGACGCAGTCTGGATCAACCCACCCAGCCCTGAGCCCTCGGCAACGGGGCAGCAACCAAAGGAGGATCTACAGTAAATTCCTGCGCTTTTGAGTTGCAAAGTTATTGACAGGTTCCGTGGGCAGAGTGGCCAACCGTGTTAATCAACGAGGCGATGTCGGACGTAGCCTACTGCGGACTGTACAAAGATGAATTGGCGTTCCCTTAAAGCACTCGCAACACGGCCCTCGGTGGCAGACCCACCGACAGCAGATTACTGAACAAAGCCCCTCACCCGGTCGCGGTTCGGCCGAAGGGCTCACGGTGTTCCATCAGATCGCCATGACGTCACCCGCGCTTCTGCCCCTGCGGCGACCTGCTGTCGGCTGATGGCTCAACTTGCTTGAGCGGGCTCGGTGTCTGGACGGATGGGGGCTGCAGCGTCTGCGCAGAAGGCACCGGTGAGACTCGGCTGGTCGCAATAGGCCGGGGCGTCTTGCCCGAGCTGAGCAGCGGCGTCTTACCGGAGCTGAGCGGCGGCGCCTTGCCAGAGCTCACGAGCGGCGGCGCCTTCGAGGCCTGCAGCGGTGTCTTGCTCGACGGCAGCGGTGTCTTACCCGACTGTATCAGCGTCTGGGGCGATGCTGGCGGCAGCACTTGAGCCCGAGCCGCGGCCGGCGTGTTGCTCGATGGCACCGGCGCTTGGGTCGCAGCAGCCCCCGAGGTCTTCTCGCATGCAACCGCCGGAGTCTTGACCGACGGCGAAGTAGGGGCTTGTTCCTCTGCAGACGACTCCCGGCTCCTATCAATCTCTTTTCGGATATCGGTGAGCAAGTCCCTCAAGTTCTCCGGGCTGGAGAAAGCACGGGCCACGTCTACCTGACCCATGCGATCGAGAACCCGGCGCAGCTCTTCGGCCCCTTGCGAGGTGCCGCCCCGTTCTGCGGCCTGCGGAGCTTCCTGCGAATCGACTTCTGCAGCAGGAGCCTGCTGATCTGACTGAGTCGGCCGCGCCTTCTGAACTGGTTGGCTGACCTCAGCGTCGCGGATCTCAGGTAGCTCCTGATTCCTTCGCGCGGGGAGCGGGCGGCGCACGTACCCCGAATCCATCGCTTTCATTCCCAGATCGCGCAGGATCTCCAGCAGCGTCTTGCCGAGCCCCACGTAGTCTGGCGGGGGCGGCGGCGGCACCCGGGTGAGCTCTATCTGCTTCTGAATCGTTTGCATCGACATGCTCTGCAGCTCGATCATGGAATGGAAGCTCCGCATCGCTTCTCCCATCGTCTCGACGAGCTGCTTGCACTCGTGCGCGACCCGCCGAGGCGTCTCGAGCGTGCTCTGAAACAGGATGTGCTGCTCCGCGGTCATGCGCTGGATGACCGAGTACAGCGCTTCAATCGCGCGGGTCTCCGAGCGGAGCTTGAAGTTGGTGTATTCGTTGCGCTCGATGTGCTGCGAGAAGAGCTCGCGCTCCATGGACTCTTCCGACTCGGCGGCGGGATGGAGATCTGCACGAAGCGGTTCGCGCTGCGGAGCCTCGGCCTCCTCTTCACTGGAGTCAGAAGCTGGTTCCGCTGCGGACTCAGCCGGGCCGCGGTCAAAACGAACGACGACCGTCGGCATGGGGGTCGTCGGGTCCGCCGGCGGCGTAATCCTGCCATCTACAGCTTTGTAGAGCACGCGCATGCGGCTCTCGGGAACTCCATAAGGAGGCTCAAAGGGTTCCAGCCGCCAAAAGCCATTGCTTGGATGAAGGGCGACTTCGCCTTTTTGATTGATGCTCTCCAAGCAATAGCCCAGCGCGATCTGCGGGGCGAACTTCTTTACTTGCGCTTCTAATGACAGAGTTTGATGCGATCGGTTTTCCATGCCGATCAAGCTAATTCGATCTCCAGCCCGCGCCAACCACTATTTGAACCTATGTGCCAACTTCGCACATGTGCAAGTTTCGCACATTGCAGAAAATTGCTCAATTCAGAAGACATACGCGGCCATTTTTCCGCAAGCGAGGCGCCGTTGGAAGAACAGGTCAACCAGTCACAAAACATGTCTGCAAAGCCTGCCGTGAAACCATGTAGCGAGACATGGTGGCTAAACCATACAAAACGGCAGCTAAGTAGCTGATTTAACTCGCGATCTAGAAATTTCACTACAATGTTTAGCTGCCATGTCTAGTTGTATGGTCTAGCTGCATGTTTAAGCGGTGGCTTGCTCGGTTTGAAATGAGAAGTTCTGGGTTATCTTCATGCCTGAGAGGAAGCAGGGCTCTCCTGTGTGGGTAGGGGATGCAGATCCAGTACCGCGCCTCCCTTACCTCCACTGGGCCGAACATCGCGGAAGCAGCAAAGTCTCAAAATTGAGGCTCTGCAGTCTCAGGATTGAGACTGCCAGCTTGCTTGTAACAAGGTGATCCCGCCACCGCGACAACCCCTTTGCATCCACAAGCTCGCGCCGAATCAGCTGCTGCGGCAGGTCCCCAGTCGCTACTTCGCGCTCGACACGACGCGCGGGCTATTCTCCAGTCGGAGCGGACCGCCGACGTGGACCTTCGTGTGGCGCGGCGGCGGGGCCTGCGCGCTGCGCTGACCCTGCCAGCTGCAGCCGATCGCCTGCGACGACCCCGCTGTCCTGGTGTCACCTTTTCCTGCGACCGGCCACTTAGGTGGTATGAATAACAGTCTCAGTCAGCTGATAGCGATGGAACGTAGCTTGAAAACGGCAGCGCAGGGTGAGCCCAACCCCACCGAAGAAGATCGGATCCGGCGGGCGGCCGCTGGCGATCGCCGGGCCTTCGCCTGGCTGGTCGACCACCATCGAAGCCTGGTGTGTGCGATCGGCCTGGCCGTGGTCGGGGATGTGGCGGCCAGCGAGGACATTGCGCAAGAGGTGTTCCTGGGCGTCTGGCCGCGGCTGGGAGAGCTGCGAAACCCGCACAGCTTCCTACCCTGGCTGCGCCAGTACACGCGCAACACCGCGCGCCAGTACGTGCGCGGGCGGCGGCGGCGCCAAACCCGAATCGCCGAAGGAGCGGGCGACGATCTCGTCATGGCGGCCGACGACCGACCCTCCCCGTGCGAGGCGCTGGAGCATGCCGAGGAGCGAAGCTTTCTGCTGGAGGCCATCGCGGCGCTGCCTGACCCGACGCGCGAAGCGGTGCTGCTCTACTATCGGGAAGGCGAGTCTGCGCAGCAGGTGGCGCGGTTGCTCGGGGTGAGCGAGGCCGCGGTCAAGCAGCGGCTGCACCGCGCTCGCGAGTTCCTGCGCGCTGCGGTGTGGACGCGGCTTGCCGACGTACTCCCCCGCAGCGCCCCGGGGGCGGCGTTTACTGCCGCGGTGCTCTTGGCGCTGCCGCTGGCAGCCCCCGCCTCCGCCGCCACCCTTACCAGCGCCGGTGCTGTCGGCGCCGCGGGCGCGACGGCCAAGGCTGGCGTCAAGCCGCTGGGAGCAGCCGGGGCGGCTGTGGGCTATTTTTCCCTGGGCCTGGCGGGGGCTGTGGGCAGCATCTTCCGCAACGCTCGTCAGCTCGAGTCCTTCGCAGAAGATCCGTTGGAGCGACGAGCCTTATCGCTTTACCGGAAGCTCGCAGTCGCGGCCGTCCTTTTGTTCGGCGCGCTGATCTATGCCACCGTTACTGCCGGCGCGAGCGTGCTCTGGGTCGGCGCCGCCGCCTTGGGCTACCTGCTCATCGTCAATAGCCTATATTTTTGGTGGCTGCCGCGCCATGCGCCCAAGGCGGTCGCCGCGCGGTCCCTGCAGCATCCGCAGCGGGTCCGGCTGGAGCGGCTGCGCAGAGTGCTGGTGTCCATCATCCTGCTTATCCTCGCACTCCTTTATGCGAACCAGCTGGGCACGAGCTGTCCCGACAGGAACTGGGCTGGCCACTGCGTCCACACTGATCAAGAACGCTGATGGCCACAGAGGGCCAGCCTACGCGCCCCGCCTACTGCCTCAGGCCGAGGAGCCCAGGCAGATCCAACGAGCTGAACGCGGCCTGTTCAAACTGGCCGGTGTGGGCCGGTCGCCAGCTGCGCAGTACAGCTGAGTCGCCGCGCTGGATGGCCTGGGCGAGCTTGGGAAGCGCGGCTTCCTGATCGCGATAGAACGGGTCCTTTTCCACGAGTCCATCGCTGTGAACCAGCGCGCGCGCCTCATCACGCCGTCCTTGCATCCACGCCGCGGCCGCCTGCAGGCCGCGCAGCGGCAGCTCGAAGCGTTCACGCGTGTAGCGATCTACTTCCTTGTCGCGCAGAGTCCGCGCAAGCTGCTCCGCACACCCGTAGCGCTGCGCCCCATATGCGGCCGCCGCGATCTCATAACCAAGGGCCGAGCCGTTGAGCAGATCCCCCGGCTCCTCGCGTAGCGGGAGCTGCAGGGCGCGCTGCATCATCGCACAGGACTCGCTCACTTGAGCCGTCATGCGGTAGAACTGCGCCAGATGAGCCAGCGCTGAGAAGCTCTGGTGCTGCTCGACCCAGGCGAGGAGCCCGGCCGGCGCCGCGCTGGCCGCACCAACACTCGCATCGAGCAGCGCGAGCATGAGCTGCGGCCAAAAGTGGTTCGGGAGCCGGGCAGCAGAATCCAGGAGCGCAGCGAGTGCGTCGGCGCGACGCGCGCTGAGACGCTGCCGATGCGCCATTAGCTCGCGTGCCGGCTCCGGCGGCTCGCCGGCCAGCCGGTGGTCGAACGGAAAGGTCAGAAGGAACAGCGCTCGGTCCTGATGGACGCGCAGCTCCTGCGGGTTGGCGACTACTCGCCGGTCATACTCCGGCCGGGCGCGGCGCACGATCTCTGCAAGGTCCAGGTGCGCATGGCGGGGCAACGTCACGGTCAAGATGGGCAGCGCGCCGTCTTCGGTGAACCGCGACAGCTCCCACCGCGATCCGGTCGGTCCGTCGGGCGCCACCTGCTTGAGGAGGTAGCCATGCTCCCGCTCCCGGCCGCCCTGATAGACCTGCGCTGCGCCGTCGGAGCAGCTCACCATGCTGCCGAGCTCACGCACCTCCGCAGGCAGCCAGGCACCGCCATAGGAGTAGCCGGGCCAGGTCTTGCCCAGGCTCTGGCAGTAGAGCGCGAGCGCCGCCGCCGCTGCCTGCAGCCGAGCGGCGGCTGGCGCGGCTGGCACGTCGGAGTTCCGCAGCGTCGCGCGGGTTGCCGACTGAACCGCGGCCCGGGAGGGGACGTCCGGGGCGGCGCGCCTCTCTTTCTCGCAGGCAGGGAGCTCGGCGAGCGCCACCAGTGCGAGCAGCACCGCATATCTGAAGGTTCGGCGGGCGCAGTCAGCCAAGGTGTCCGCCGTAGCGAGGGCAGAGACCCGCCCAGGTGCTTGCTTCACCGATTCTCCTGGGCGCGCATCCTGGCGGCATACTCGGACAGTTCGCGGGCCGTTTCAGTATCCCCGGCCTGCTGCGCGAGCGCTATTCCGTTCTCCAGTGCCGCCAGACCTTGCTCCGGCTGACCGAACCCGAAGTGCGTAAGGGCGATGGCCGAGACCGCGACCATGCCGAGCTTTGAATCGCCCAGCTCGATGCTGCGCTGGTGGGCGTAGCTGTGTCGTGCCACCGCGGCCTCCCCATCACCGTGGGCCGCCCAGTAGAACCCGAGCCGCAGGACCATCTTGAGCTCGCGCTGCGCATCTCCCGCCTCCTGGTAGCGCGCCCGCGCCTTCTCGCCGCTCGCCAAAGCCTGCGGCCAGTCCTTTTTCTGGGCATATACAGCCGCCATGCCATCCCACACCCCGGCCTCCAGCCAGGCCAGCGCCTGCGGCTCCAGGGAGGCCGACCTGGCGACCGTGAGCGCCCGTTCATAAGCGGCGAGGGCACGCTGGCTGTCGCCCTGCTGCGCGTGGCTGCCACCGATGACTCGCAAGTTCTCGGCGAGCAGGCCAGGCTGCTTGGCCGCGGCGAAGCGCTGGCTTGCCAGCTCGAGGTGGCGCAGCGCTTCTGTCTGCTGCCCGAGCCCCTTATAGGCGGTGCCCACGTTGTGCAGCGCGATGGTCTCGCCCCACGTATTACCGTCGCGGCGGGCCTGCGCAAGCGCGGTCTGCCCCTCGGCAAGCCGCTGCTGCATGCGGGCGTCCCTGGGGCCCTGTTCCAGCTGGGCAGCCATCGCCGCGAAGTCGAACCCGGCGCTGCGTGGGAAGAACCACGCGCATCCAGGCAGAATCGCCAACCAGAGAGCCAGCCACCTCATCGAACAGCGAACGCCGGTCATGCGGCGATGATATTCGGACCGCGGGAATGAGCAACGACTACGCGCTATCCGCGCGCTCCGGCCGGTGCCATTCCGACGAGGACGATCTGGATGGCGGTCAGAGGTCGTTCGGGCGCGCGGAGCGACAAGAGCCCCTCCGCGCGATGGCGCTCATCCCAAGGATGGCCAGGCAGGCGGGCTTGTCGCTTAAGACGTGGAACAGCGGCAGCGTAGCCGCCAGTGCTGAGGATTCTAAAGAGGTTCCGACTTGATGGTTCGTGCACTCCGGCGGATGTCGCGCATCATCCTCACCGCCGCCTCGACGCCCTGGTAGTATCCGCGGACCAGGGCGAATTCGACGAATCCAAGGCGCTGATAGAAGCGACGTGCGGCGTGGTTGCTCGCGCGCAGCTCAAGCTCGACGGCCTCGATTCCGGCTGCCAGCGCTGCCTCCTCGTGCCAGGCCAAGAGCTTGGTGCCGATGCCTTGGCGCCGGTGCGTGGGGGTCACCGCGAGCAGCGTCAAGTGCGCGCGGGTCTCGCCATAGTCCATGATCGCAAACCCGGCGATGCGGTCCTCATCGGTAGCAACTACGACATTGGTTTCCCTGGCGCGGATGCTGCGCAGCACACGCTGGGGATGCCATGTCCAGCCGAGCCCTGCCTCGACGAGATCCCGCGACAGCTCGGCGATTTTCTGGGCTTCGGCGCTCTTGGCGAGGCGGAGGCGCAGCATGATGTTTCCATCTTACCCCGAATGAGCCCGAAGTGCACGGACCCGACATATCGGCTCGGCTTGGCAGTGATTGCCTGCGCTTGCGCCCCCCCGAGATGCATGATGCACTCAGTTCAGCACGCTGCGCTTGCGCAGCACCGCGCCGCGATATCGCGGTGGTGGCGGCTCGGTGATCTTCGCCTCATGTTGTGCCGCCAGCTCGGCAAAGGTAGAGGCGCACACATCGAGCATGGCTCGCTCCGCGAGCGCCACAGGGCACTCGGTGTCGGGGTCGCGCTCCACACGCATGTAACTGCCAAAGCCCTCGATCACATATTCGGGGCCCCGATCGGGCTCCGGCTGAGAGGTCAGCATCAACTGCAGCCTGTTCGGCAAGAGCTCGGCCCCAAAACGGACGGATGCAAACTCGGCTTCCCCTTGGAACAGAGCGGCCATCGCGTACCGCATCGTAGCGAGGTCACACTCCAATAATTCCCCCGTCGGCGCAAAGTCGCGCGCCAGCCAATCGGTGGCCTCGTCGGGAATGCCCCAATCCAAGGTGGCTCCATAATCACCCAACGAGAGGAGGGCGGATCGGTCTTGGGCCACAGCCAAATAGGGGTAATCGGAGGTAGTCTGAGGATTCGCCCATCGGTACACGACAAAGGCAGTCGTAGTTGGTGCAGCCATGAGGGTACTCCTTATCAGGTTGGGGGTCCTACGAGCGGAACACAGGAGCGCGAACGACGAGAGACGGCAAGGGCCATCTGTTGATCTGTCTGCTCGGGTTGAAGTTGAACTGCGGAGGAGGTCTGCCGGGCCCAAGGAGTAGCCTGCGAAGTGGTCAGCAATCTCAGCGGTCTCTGGCAATTTATGTCTCGGAGAGACACTGAGTGCGCGACGAACACGCCGGACGACAAGGTTCGGATCGGCCCAAACAGACTACCAAGCGGACCCCTCCTTAGCTCTGAGAGGAATCGACCCCGACTGTGCGCATTTCATTCCCCGAGGCTCGCAGCTGCGCTTTTTGCCGACGAAGATTGTTGTGTCTTGCCTTGTTAACAGCAAGGTCAGAGTAATTGGCATGGCAGAGCCCTTGGCGCAGACCCTACCGTTCACTCAGCGCTAGACTTCAGCGCCGGTGCATGTGATGGTCCGCAGGTTTGAAGCGCGTCTAACTAACCGAACTTCTTAAGAAAACTAGGTAGTTCTGGTCTAGCAGAACTCAAAACAGAGTCAACAACAAAATGCACATCTCGGGGAAACAGGTAGCTGCTGCCAGAGAACTCTTGGGCATCACACAGGTTGAGCTCGCTGAAGCTACCGGGCTTTCTTTCATTACCATTCACAACTTCGAGGCGAACAAGAGCGAGCCCTACCGGGCGACACTCGAGAAGATTCTGACCGAGCTGGAGCGCCGGGGGATTGAGTTCACCAATGGGACAGGGATCGGTGTTCGGCTGAACTTTGAGAAAGCGGCTGCGTTCGCGAGGACGAACACCCAGTCCAAGAACGAGCCGTCTCGCTAGCGAAGATTCTGAGCAAGCGCTTAGGTGGCATTCAGGCTTCAGACTTCAACGGGGCAGTGGCTGCCGCGCTGCAGATGCCACTATTGAGCAGCCCTTCGGCCTTGCGGAGTGCTGCCGCGAGCAACGGCTAAGGGCGCTGGGCTCTGTCATCTTGCTGAAGGGGAGAAGCCGCTGGTGCCAGCGAGCGTGTTAGGATTGACTCATGCGCTTGGCATGCCCCCTTTGGCACCGGACACCATGCTCGCGTTAGCTGCCTCCCTGCTGCTTGCTGGCGGCCCCGTGCTGGCTGCCACGGTGCAGGTCGTGCCGTCGCGGTTTGTCTCTCGCAAGGACAAGGTAGAGCTGATCGCGACCCTCACCAACGTCACGGCTCGCCCAGTTTCAGTGCTGACCGGGCACACAGGAAGCGAGAACTACTTCTTTGCGCTGCAGCTTCAAGACAAAAGCGGCAAGGTGATCTGGGATGGCGACGCGGTGCGCTTCGTGAATACCAGCGACCTGCCCGTGGGCACCTTTGCGACCCTGGCGCCGCATGGGCAGTACAAGGCGATCCTCGACTGGCGCTACCTGTACAACCTCGCTCCTGGCAGCTACAAGCTGAGCGTGATCTATCGCGTTGAGCCCGACAAAGAGCCGCACGCCGCGGGACTTTATGCGGGCGAGATCCGCGCCCATCACGCCTTTGTCGGTCGGGTCCAGTCGTCCTCTGTAGAGATCGAGTGCCAGGTCCGCTGACGCCGGACGCTGCGGCTTTGTACGCCTCGCCTGCTGCGGCCACGTTCAGAGGCCCGGCACCAGAAGGCTCAGGAACGCGCCGAGCATCAAGATGGTGAACAGCGCAGCTTCCACGCTGTCGCCCTGACTGCGCGTGAGCCGCTCGCAGAGGCCCACTAGCAGCGCGACCGGTATCAGGAGCACCAGCGGGAGGATGAGCAGCCCGCGCAGCGGGGCCACCGGGAAAGCGACAAAGCAGCAGACTGCCGCGCCCTCGGTCAGCAGGGTGCCGAGCAGAACGCCCAACCGCGGCTGTATCAGCCCAAGCTGTCGCCCAATGCTGCTGATCGCAAACGCGGTGCCGACAAGAGGGCCGAGGATCAGCAGGTCGGTCCTCTGCAGCGGAAAAAGCCACCAGACCGTGCGCCAGCTGGCAACCATCAGCGCGCCAAACACGGCGACCGCGCCCAGCACCCCGCGCAGAGCGGGTGGCAACCGCCGCTGCGCGCGCACCCCACGCGCCAGCAGCACACCGGCCGCAGCCAGCGCCGCGAGCGAGGTCCATGCCAAGGCTACTCGGGTCGCGATGCGGGCCCTTGCCCCCTCTCGCTGCACCGAGTCCTTTCGCAGGGGCAGCACGCGCTCGATCGCTCCCTCGATGACTGCCGGGGTCCAGGGTTCCAGAACGTGCGAAATCGGCAGATAGAAGCTGGCGGGCAGGCCGAGCTGATGGTGGAGGTTGCTCCTGATGATCCGGTCGGCCTCGCACGCCACCGGCTGGCCGATCGAGACTGAGTGCTCGCAGGGGAAGACCGCGCCGCAGCCCAGGTAGGCGCCCATCGAGTGGCCGATGAAGTAGACCCGCCCGCTGCCGACTCCGAGCGCCTGCTCGACATGGAGAGAGCGCCGCATGGCAGCGATCGTGTTCCGGGTCGGCAGCGGGCTGGAGTCGCCATGGCCTAGCGCATCCAGAGTCACGCAGTCAGCGCCCCGCTGAGCGGCCTCCCAGCACAGCCCCAGCAGTGTCTCTTTCGTCGCGAGTCCGCCATGGGCGGCGATGAGCAAGGGACGCTCGCCGCTGGCGCCTTGACCCGCCACCATGATCGCCGCGACCTCGGATTGGCCAAACCGGAAGCGCACAGATTCCCCAAGCTGGCCGCCCGACCACAACAGCAGGAGCCGCAGGCCCAGCCAGAGGACGGCAAGCACACCTGCGCCGAGCAGCAGGCCGCGAACGCGCAGTGGCGGCTGACTCGCAGGGGCTGCCGTGGCATCGCTCATTTGGCGGGCAGTCTACTCCCTCCTGGGGGCCAGCGGGCAGTCGGTACGTTCGTCGTTGACGTTTTCGTTCTTCGCCGACAGTGCACTCTTGCCTGGTCAGTCGCCAGACACAGACGAAGACTACGCTGCGTTCGGCATTTTTCCCCACGCTCTCGCTCGGGCAGGGGAACGATTGGCCGACTTCCTCGACGGACCTACCGTTGCTGTTAAAAAGGTCGCGTTGAGTCGGTGAGCCCGTTTTAACCGTTCCCTACGACCGCGCGAAGGCTTGCGGCACCGACGGTCAAAAACTCGGGAATGGTTCATCGGGCATCCACCGGCAGCGACAGACCGCATAATTCGACATCTGTGGTGAAAAGCCGGCTCCGCCATGAGCGCGAGCGGACTTACAGCCAGCGACTGAGGGCGCGGAGCGCGCGCAGTGGCGCGGTCGGGCTGCTGGTCATGCAGCTCATCGAGCCGGCGACGCTCACTGCGGTGGGCGGTGCGGCGTGGCGATACCTGGACGCCGCCCGACGCGCGGGCAGGTGGCCGCCGCCAGCTGCGGGCCGAGGTGGCACCCCCGGCCGCCAGCCGCTCGCCGCGCTCGATGTCGCCGCGCTCAATGCGCCTAGAGAGGACGCCGCCATCGCACCAGCAGGCGGGCGCCGCCAGTTGCGGGCGGAGGTGGCGCCGCCGTCCGCCAGCCGCTCGCCGCGCTCGATGCGCCGAGTTGAATGCCGCCAGCGCACCGGCCGGTGGTCGCCACCGCCGGCGCTCTCGATGCACTGGGCCTGGATGCCGCAGGCCGCCTCGGCAGATGGTCGTCGCCAGCTGCGAGCGAGGTGGGAGCCGCCGGCCGCCAGCCGCTCGCCGTGCTCGGCCTGGATGCCGCCGCCAGCACGCTGAATCCGGTCGAGCACGGCGTCTACCCCGCTCGCGGCGGGCGCTGCTGCCCATCTGCTTCGCGTGCGATGCGTCGCAGGCCGCGATATCGCGGCGATATCGCCGTGGGCGACGGCGCGATATCACGGCACGGCCTTGGGCTGGCCCGTGGCGCGGTGCAGCTTCTACCCTGGCGCGGCTGCGGATGCCCAGGCCGCGATATCGTGGCGATATCGCCGTGAGCAACGGCGCGATATCACGGCGCGGCCTCGGGCTGACCCATGGCGCGGTGCGGCTTCTGCCCTGGCGCGGCTGCGGATGCCCAGGCCGCGATATCGCGGCGATATCGCCGTGGGCGACGGCGCGATATCACGACGCGGCCTTGGGCTGGCCCGTGGCGCGGTGCGTCTTCTGCCTTGGCGCGGCAGCGGATGCCCAGGCCGCGATATCGCGGCGATATCGCCGTGAGCAACGGCGCGATATCACGGCGCGGCCTTGGGCTGGCCCGTAGCTCGGCGCAGCTCTGCGCCCGTGAGAACAGCGGAGGCAAGGAGTACAACGTCCGGCGGCATCCCAGCATGCCTCGATCGCTTGCCCTCTTCGGCAGCCGTCGGGTTTCGGTGAATCCGATGGCATCGAGCTCGGCGCGGCGTATTGCGGTGGGCTGTCCCAAATTGAGCCCGGCTCCGGCCAAGACGCGGCGGCGTGACAACGGGTCGCGAGCGGCAACGAGATCGGCGGAGTCCGGCGGTGCGCGCCGCCCAGCAACGGGCGTCCTCAGACGGCGCGACGGCGACGCGGGGCTGCGAGGAGGCTGGCGCCCTGTAGCGAGGCGCTTCTGTGCCTGCGCAACAGGGAATGACAGCACGCGGTGATATCGCGGCGATATCACCGTGAGCGACGGTGCGATATCACGGCGCCGCCTCCTGCTGGCCGGTAGCGCGATACCGCTTCTCCCTCACTCGACAGCCCGACGCACAAGCCGCGATATCGCGGCAATATCATCGTGAGCGACGGCGCGATATCGCGGACCTCGCGGCGCAGTCGGGCGGTGCAGCTTCCTGAACCGCGCCTGTAGAGCCAACCACCAGGGCATCGGATCGCCACGATATCGCCGTGAGGCGGCGCGATATCACGGGCCTTTGGTCTCCGGCATGCGGCGCGGTAACTCGCTGCAGCGTCTGAGCCCACCCGAGCAGAGATCCCGACAGGAGGCGGGCGCTATATCGCCGCGGTCTCCCTCTGGCGCTGGCATGAGCCGGCTTTCGAACGCCTTCCTACCCGGCTGCCCCCCGGGGGCCGCATCCCCAAGGCCCTCCACCCTGCGATCGCCATGCGATCTGAAGCGATCGCCAAGCCCCTACCTCTCACCGCGCTCCGCAGTGCCGAAACTTGGGAGGCCCCTTTTTGTGTTGTCTAATCACCGGATTACCCGACGGCTGGACATTTAGAAATATCGGCATCACCTTATTCCTCATCTTTCACTTCCAGGAGGTGCACCCATGCCAGCCAGACCGCTCCGCTCCACTCCTCTGCCCGATGCACAACAGGACCTATTCGCCCCGCTTGTTCCCACAGTCGTTGTCGCCTCTTACAAGGGAGGCGTCGGCAAAACCGCCGTGGCCGTGGCCTGCGCCGAGCGCCTGGCTTGGGCGGGTCTGCACATCCTGCTTCTGACTTGCGACAGTCAGGAGGACGCCCGCGCCCGTCTGGGCGTGCAGCCGGCTGAGCCGCAGGTGGCGCGCCGCCCCTACGGGCAGGGCAGTGTCACCGTTGTGGGTATTCGCGGTACCAGAGCCATCGATCTGCTCTACCGGCTTGGACCTGAGCACTTTGGGCTCGGCAAGTTCGATGGGGCCGTGTTAGACACCCCGCCCGAGGTCCAGGGCGGCAGTCTCCCCGGCGTGCTACTGATTACGCCCCTGGACGGCGTGGACGCCGCGCGCAACCTGATCACGATGCTGGGGCGAACGCCCCCAAACTCGGAGATCATCCTGGTCCGAGTCGGCCGAGCAGACGCCGAGGAGTGGGCACAGAATGCTGGTGCGATCGGCGATGCAGTAGGAAGGGATCTGGAATTCTTGCCAGAACCGCTGCCCAAATCGACGCTCGTCGAAGAGGCCCACAACCAAGGTCGCTCCGTCTGGACCCTCCGGCGCAGCGGTCCAACGCTGGCATTCCTACATGGAGTCAATAGGCTGGCGCAGATGGTCTGGGAGCGCTTTACCCCACGGCGACCCTGGCCGGCGCAGCTGCCTGCCGTGGTCTCGGCCGCTTACGTTCCAGGCTGGGACAATGAAACTTGATCCCAAGCAGCTACGCGCCGAGGCCGATGCTCATGCCGAGCGCATGGCAAGCCCGCTGTGGACTGCACCCGAAGGGGAGCCGGACAAGTCCTGGATCGCCTCGCTGACCGGCAGCGCGCCAACCAGCGCACGAAAGCCCCGGCCTCGCATCGATGCCCAAGCTGCGGGGCTTGATGCGTCGCTGCTGGAGAGCTCACCTCCTGTAGATGTGGTGGAGCGAGCCGTGCAGCGGGTCGCCGAGACGACGAGCGGGCTCCCCCTGGGTGCAGATGTAGTTCCCATATGGCTCGAGGCCGCCGCCGGGAATCCGCATACCTACGATGCCCCGGACGCGACCCGCCGAGCGGTCTGTGTGCGAATCCTGCCCGGCACCTACGAGCGACTCCGCTTGGTGCAGCGCCGAGCGAAACTGCGAACGCTTGCCGGAGCTTGGGAGTTCCTCATGAGGCTGGGCCTGGCGGTAGCGGAGCGACTCCCGAGCCGCATGTAGGCTCCACCGCTACCCCGGGAGTGATCCCAAACACCTGACCGGGGTTCGCGCAAGTGCCGTTGCTCGGCGCCGACCGGGACGCAGAACCGCAAGAAGCACCACGCCTGCACCGCCTTCCACGCGGTTCGCGTACAGCGACTTATTTGGGGGGGCTTCATGGTGGGCGCTTCCGGGCGCGCGGCTTGCGATGCTAGCAATTCAGCCAGGATAATCTGAATACTCACGGTCTCCGAGTGAAGCTGCGGACGCCCAGTCCGGTGGCTTTGGGAACGAGATGCAGTCCGGGACGTGATGCTCGACGCTCGGCTCTCGGACATGCCTTCGATCATGGCCTTTACCATGATTTCATAGGGAAGATTTTTCTGTTAAAATGCCTCTTTTCGGTGAAGATCTATTGCTCTGCTGGCGATAGCAAGAACATGATGGTTTGCTGAAGAGAAATGTGTATATGTCGCACTAACTCGACCCAGAGGAGTACAGGTATGTGATCGTAGTCTGACGGGGTTCACTGTCGTGAAGATCAGTCAAACCAACAAGGGGAGAGGGATGGGAAATCGATTCACACAACAACTTCGAAAAGCCCGTCAGCAGGAGGGCCTGTCGCAGGCGAGTGTAGGTGAGAAACTCGGAGTGTGCGGCGCGACGATATCTAACTGGGAAGCAGGTAAAAGTGTCCCCGACGATTCCGATCTGAAAAAACTGCGAAAATTGCTCGGCAACTTTGACGGCAGGGGGGGCCGCGCATCTGGTTCGGATTCTTTTGAAGACGGCCAGCCGAGCGCATTTGGAATCTGGCTGCGTCAGGAGCGTGACAAGGCTCGCCTATCAGTCAACGAACTAGCTGAACAATCTGGTGTTTCGGCGCCGACTATTTATTTTCTTGAGAACGGACGAACTCAGCTGCCATTAGAGCAGACTAGGAAGCGAATAGAAAAGGCGCTGCGAGTCGATGTCCCTGCCGAGGTCACGAAGGAGGTCGAGGACGAGCAGGAGATCGAGGGGTTAGGTCCCTTGACTGACTTTGATCCATTCAACGAGCGGCCTAGATGCTCAGGCGTTTATGTTTTTTATGATATTAGCAATCGTCCAATCTACGTAGGAAAAGCTAAGAATATCGCGGCGAGAGTAAGAGCCCATGAAGAGAAATTCTGGTTCAAACCTCCTATCGTCCATACTGCTGCCTTTGTTGAGATCAAGGCCGACAAATTGAGACATCAGATGGAGCAGGTCCTCATCAAGTTTCTAAAGTCGAACGCCGTAATGAACAAACAGTCGGTCGATCGGGATGATGATAATGATGATTAACTTAGGTCGCACCGTGGCGCTGAGGGTGTGTAGCTCAGTGGCGTCTCACATCTAGCTTGCATATAGTTGCTTGGGTCACGGTCACCCGAGCACAGAAGTTGAGCACCTATCTCTAGTACTCCAATAATTCCCCAAGATTTGTAGTAGTTCATTCTGCCGACGGAGACTACTTAGAACTGCATTGAGAACAGTAAGGTCAGAGTGGTAGCCATGGCAGAGCCTCCGTGCAAGCCAACCCTGTTCACTCGGCGCTAGACATCAGCGCCGGTGCGTGGAATGGTCTGCAGGTTTCCGAGTCAACCGTGTTTCAACGGATTGTCGCAATACCATAATACCGCAAGCCGCGTTCGGCAAGCAAAAAGTTTCAGGACCGATCTATGTCCCCCAAGCAGCCTTCCGAGTCGATGACCAACCCAAAGACGGTGACGACCAAGATCGAACGAGCCGAAGATGAGCGACTGGAACGGCTGCTCATGCAGGCCAAGCTCGCCGGCCTGTTTCAGAACTCGATGACCAAGTCAGACTTCATCCGCGAGGCCATCAAGCAGGAGATGGTCCGAACCGAGGAACGGCTTCGAGCGCAGAAATGATCGGTCGGTGGCTCGGTGGTCTGTCCAGAAGATGACCATCGAGCAGATTCGCGGGCGACCGCCCATACGGGCAACTGCATCGCCCGCTAGCGCAACCGTCAGCTCATCGGGCCTACGGCCCGAGCAGCGCCCGCGTCCCTCTCGTTTATAGAACCTGACTGCCGTACGTAGAAGCTCGGCAACCCAGGATAGCGACCGCCCGAGCTATCGCCAGCCCGTTGGTCAGCCACAGCCCAAAGGGCCGTCCGCGCCTGGTTACTCGACTCGCCTTCCCGTGAGCCGACCGAGACTTTGACGGCCCGCGCACGATCAGCACGCCGCTTGTTTCCCCAGCTCTGCCGTCGGTAAGGGGAATGATAGCTCCGCCTTCCTCGGCGGCGCCGACCGTGCTGTTCTTAATGTCGGCCTCCCGTCGGACGGCAGGCCACACGCCCGAGGCGGACGCTACCTCGGCATTGAAGCTGACTCAGGAACGCTTGGCAGCCGAGGCCGATTCGTCTCCTCGGCCTGACCCCAGGCGGCACTCGCCGGTTTGCTGCTGCTCGCTCTGCGAGCAGGCCGGCACCGGCGAGCAGGCCATGCGCTCGGTCGGGGGGGACTATGAGCGGTTCTTGGCCTCAGTCGCCTCGCCGGTTCCTCGATCTGGCTCGCCCACGGCGACGAGCCCAAAACCTTCCCGCAAGCCTTCGCGCTATGGAGCCTTCCCCATGCGACGAAGAGAACCCGCCCGTGTCCTCGGGCCTTATCCACAGGAGCAACAATGGCGCGTTATCGAGATAGACGCCAACGGCCGGCGCAAGAGCCACATGGTCGACTCGCGGCAGGGCGCACGCCGCCTGATGGCCAAGCTGCGCGCGAACATGAACTCGCGCACCGTCGAGGCCACGATCGATCTCTGGGTCGCTACTCGTCTGCGCAGCGGCACTGCGACCCCAAAGACGGTCGCGGAGCAAGCGGCTCGGGTGCGGCTCATGCTTAGCCCGGTGATGGAACGGCGGCTCGACGACGTGGCCGAACGCAAAGCGGTGTCTCTCTACGAGAGAGCGACCACGGAGCCCAGCCAAAGGACGGGGCAACCGCTGCGCGCCGCGACGCATCGCTACGACCTGACCTTGACGCGGCGCCTGTGGGCCTGGGCGCAGAAGCAAGGCTACGCGCAGGAAAACCCTTGGGTAGATGTCGAGCCCATTGGCCGGGTCTCTGCCGGCAAGCCGCAGCTACGCGCCACGGAGGCGCGGCGGTTCGCCCAAGTCGCCGAGGAGCAGGCCGCGGCCGGCTCAGGGCTGGCGCTGGCGGCGCTGTGCTGCCTGAGCCTGGGTCTTCGCGCCAGCGAAGCGCTGGGTTTGACGGCGCGGGACATCGACGCCGAGGGCGGGGATGTCTACGTCAACGGCACCAAGACCGCGGCGTCCCGGCGGCGGCTCAAACTGCCGCTAAACCTCCGCACTCTCCTGGCGCAAGCGGCAGCCGGGCGCCAACCTGACGAGCGGCTTTGCAGCGCAGGCCGCCAGGCACTGCACGAGGCCGTCGTTAAGCTCTGCCAGCGCGCCGGCGTGCCCCGGGTGTGCGTTCACGGCCTACGGGGCACCCACGCCAGCTTGGCGGTATCTGGGGGCGCCGCGGTCGAAGCGGTGGCGCGGGTTTTGGGCCACGCATCGACCAAGATGACGCTGAGCCACTACATTACCGACGAGGCAGCGACGGGTGCCCGCTTGGCCGCCGTTGAATCCTCCCTTCACCCCACGCAATCATTCCGAGGCCCCTTTTCGGACGAAGTCTCCGACGGAGAAATTGGGCTGCCCTCCCTGTTTACACTGTCGACCTGCCGGGCGGCGGCAACCTCATCTTTGACAGTCGACCGCCGGGCGCTGCGTCGGAGGGCCTGAACATGTCGGTCGCGGCCTGGGCTGCACACCTCCCCGAGGTGCATCCATTCCTCCTCGACACCGCTCGCCTGATCGATCGAACCGAGGCTCGGTTCGAGCTCCGGATCAGCGCCCTGCAGGCCGAGCTCGCCCGAGGCCGAGCCGCCTTCGCTGCTCGTCGCAGCCTCTCGGAGACCACGGCTGAAAGCGCGAAACTCACGGCCTACCAGGAGGCGATTGCCGACTATCAGGCGACGGTCTCGGAGTGCCGCCGGCAGTTTGAGGCCCATGTGGCCAGTAGGTGGTCCGCCGCCGAGATCGCTCATGCCAAGAGCCGGGTCGGGGCCATAGCCAACAGGCCCCAGAGCATCGCCTGACCCGAGCTCCCCAGGAGCTACCGCGCAGCTTGCCCGAGTGCCTCGGCCAAAGGCCAGGCTGTGTCCCCAGACGGAGAGTGCCGACTGGAACGGCGGAAGCCTATCCCGGGCTCTCCAGAGCCGCGCAAGCCCCCGCTTGCAAGGAGCGCCCATGTCCGGATCCGACCTGGCTGTCGCCGCTGTCGCCGCTGCCTGCTTCTATGCTCTGTGGTGGGCCTACTCTCTCTCGGTTCGCCTGCGCCGCATTGAGCGCCTCAGCAAGTACGACCCCCTCACCGGCCTGGGCTCGGGCGACTGGCTGCAGGCCGAGCGCTGGCCCGCGGCGTTGCGCTCGGGCCGCCCGCTGGGGGTGGCTTATCTGGACTTGGATCACCTCAAGCTCACCAACGACACCCGCGGTCATGAGGCCGGGGACCAGTACATCTGCACCGCGGCCGATGCGCTCAGGAAGGCGGTCCGCCGCGGAGTCGACGAAGTGTTTCGCAGCTACCAGGCGGGGGATGAATTTATCGTCCTGATTCACGGGCCTCTTGGCGATCTGCGCCGTTGCGCCGAGTCGCTGCTGCAGCGCTTGTCCGAGCGCGGGGTAAGCGCCTCGCTGGGCCTGGCCTATACAGCGGTGACCGAGTTTGTCCCGGCCCGCGCCGAGCTGCGCGTGGCGGCCGAGGCGGCGTGCCGTCAGGCCAAGAAACGAGGCGGAGGCTGCGCCGTCCTGGCGGGCCACGACCCGAGGACCTCGGACCCCGATGACGCCGGCGTCCGAGGCAACGGGCCGACCACGGGCTCGCCGGCTCTCACGATGCAGAGCCAGATCGCCGAGCCAACGAGCTCAGCGCGGCCGAGTCGGTCCGTGAGTCCATGAGCGCCTACGAATCAGAAGGCGGGCGGCTGCCCCAGGAGGGGTCTACGCCTGCAGCATCGCCCCGGGGCAAGGTAAACAGCAAGGCGCGTAAGTGCCCGTGCTGCGGTCGTCATGCCGTGCGGCCGGTGGCACAGCCCGGTCGCGTTTGTCGCTACCGCAATGCGGCCCTGACCCTGCCGGCCGATCTGCCTGTGCCCACCTGCGGGCGCTGCAAGCACATGCAGCTCTCCTTCGATATGGTGCCCGGTCTGGCCGCGGCGCTGGAAGCGACCTATCGCGCCGAGCTGATTCAGCGTGCTGCGGTGGAGATCAGGCGCCTCGGGAGGGCATACACCCAGCGCCACATCCAGGAAGTTTTAGATTTGTCGCTCGGCTATCTGTCCCGGCTGCAGGCAGGGGATGGGGTCCCCAGCGCGGCGCTGGTGAGCCTGCTGAGCTCATCGAAATTATACCCCTTCTGTTTTGGATTCGCGGTTGGAGTGAAGCAGCGACGATGGGGCGTCGAAGCCGTCGCCGCAGGGTTTCATGGACTGGACGGCGGCCTGGACTTGGGGGCTCTGCAGCGCCTCAGCTGGGATGTGGCATCTGGCGCGGGCGGCCCGTTGGGTGCACGGCAGCAGGCCCTGGGTGATCAGGCGGCGGACGTCGTCGCTGTTGACCCCCAGCCGTCGCGCGGCCTCCCGCAGAGACACCCGAGAGGCCGGCGGCCCCGCGTAGGCAAACGGGCCGATGCCGTTCTTGCCCATAAACGCTCGCACCCGCTCGGCGTCCCAGTTATGGCCGTGTCCGGTTTTGAGTCCCTGCTGGTTGAGCTGCGTGGCCAGCTGCTGCATCGTCCAGGTGTTGCCGTGCTCCTGCAGCAGCGCGTGGACCTGCGGACTGGCCTTGTATCGGTGGTGTCCCCGCGGGGGCTTGCTCATCCTCAGCTCCGAGTGCCGTCCCCCCTGCCAGTGCAGCACCAGGACCACCTCTTTTGCTCTTGGGTCCACGTCACAGAGCACTTCCTGCAAAAGCAGTCCCGCCAGCCGCTGCTTCAGCGCCAGGTCGGCTTGCGGCGCGTTCCACACCGCCGACAAATCGCGGCCCAGCGCCAGCAGCTGCTCCAGCTCGGGCTCCGGGGGGTTTTCGGGACGCTGCAGCGTCTGCAGTCGCTGCTCGACTTGCTCCAGGTGCGACAGCTCGTTCTCCCAGCGGCGCTCCAATTCCAGCGCCACCAAGCGGTTGTGCGGATCGACTTGCTCGTACCGCTGCGCCGCCAGCTCGACTTGGTAGCGCGCTTGGTCCCGCTCCAGCTGCACCGCGCTGTGGATTTGCTCGCGGGCCTGCTGTGCCTTCTTCGCTGCCAGCAGGGCGGCCTCGATCGCGCAAGGGGCCAGGGCTTGGACCAGCTCGGCGCCGACCCGCTCATCGACTTGATATCCGCCCACGACCAGACAGTCGCGCTTGGGGGCCAGCTGTCTGTTGCCCTTGCAGTGATACTCCCAGCAGCCGGCAGAGCGATAGTAGACGTTCATGCGCTGTCCGCACCGCCGGCATCGCACCATTCCGGCCAGCAGTGCCTGGCCCCCGCGGCCGGCTTTGCGCTCTACCGCGGGGTCTCGGTGGGTGTGTTCTTTGATCATCTGCTGATTCCCAAGGAACTCCGTCCAGGAGATATAGCCCGGATGATGCGATTGGAGCAAGACCGACCATTGGGACATGGGCTTGCGCTGGCCCTGACTCTTGCGCGCTCGCTCCTCGACGATTCGCGTCCCGGTCTGCGTTCTTCCGTACGCATACGCCCCCGCGTACAGAGGATTTTTGTAGATGCACAGCAGCGTCGAGTAGTACGGCAGGTTCCACTGCACCTGGAGCCAAGGGCGCTTTTGGCGCTGGAAGCAAGGCAGCGGAATTTGCTGGGTGCGAAACCACTGGACCACGGCCCGGATGCTCCCCAGCTCCGTGAGCTTGCTGAAGCACAGCCGCATCGCTTGCTGCACGCGCAGGTCCGGGTCGAGCACGATGCGCCCGTCCCCGGTCCACTCCAGACCCACGGGCAGAGGAAACATCAGCTCGCCGCGAGCCGCCTTCTGGTTCCGCGCCTCGCCGGCGCGCTGCCGCAGAATGCTCAGCTCGAACTCGCTCACGCTGCCTTTGAGGCCCAGCAGCAGCCGGTCATTACTCTTTTGGACATCGTACTGCCCCTCCGGATCGATGATCAGCGTGTCGCACAGCGCGCACAGATCCAGCAGGTGATGCCAGTCGCGGCCGTTGCGCGCCAGCCGCGAGGCTTCGGCGCACAGCACCGCTCCCACTTGCCCCGAGAGCACCAGGGCGACCAGACGCTCAAAGCCTGGACGTGGGGCCGACCCCGAGGCCGAGCGGCCCAGGTCCTGGTCGATGACCTCGACCTTTTGGAAACCCAGGGCGCGAGCCTGTTCGGCCAGGGCGTACTGGCGGCGCTGACTCTCCAGATTCCCATGGACCTGGGTCATGGTGGACTGGCGCACATAGACCACGGCCAGGCGGGCCAAATGAGAGGCCTTGAGCTTATCGGACTGGCTCATCGGTGCCCTCCGGGGGTGCGGCGGCGACGTGCTGCGCGCGGGCCAGGTGCAGAATCAAGCGGCTCAGCACATCCAGAATCAGGCCCGTCTGAGCCGGACTGCTGGTCGGCGGAGTTGGGGGTCGATCTGCAATTCCCAAGGGAAGAGGAAGCTGCTGTGGATGAGGTTGTCTCGGTTCCAAGGGAGTCCTCCGGCGATGAGTTCTGCCCGAGGCCATCGCACATGGAGGAGCCCAGGAGCGAGTCCAGTACGCGCCGCAGCTCGTGGAGCGCTGACAGACTCAACATCGGCGCACCGCTAGAGTGTTGGGCGCAAAGGGAGGCATCGAGCATCCAGGCAGGCAGCAGATGCTGTTTGCCGTTGCTCAGTCGGCAGAGCACATACTCGTGCTCGTTTCTCTGCTGGCCCCGATGCCGTGTCGCGTGCTGCCCGTACAGCGGGTGCCACTGGTACGCGATGACAACATCCGCGCGAGATGGGGTTTTATATGGATAGGTTGCTTTCATTGCTGAGTTCGGATCCCACGCGCTTAGAGGAGCTCAAGCGCTACTGGGCGCTGCCCGTGGAACCCCTGTCGCCCGTGAGCAAGAGGAAGGCTGGCGCATGAGCCCCCAAGCCGAGGTGCTCCAGGCCGTGCAGTTGCAACTGCGCACCCTGCTCGCCGAGCTGCGACCGCTTGCCGTCGAGGCCGAGCCGGCGCTGCAACCGGCTTGGGCCGAGCACTTGGATCGCATCGAAGAGCTAGCGCAGTTCCTGGCGTCCGGGGGCAGGGCCGTCCAGGCCATTCGGCTCAGCCCTCTGGCGTCTGCATCGCAGTGGACGCAATTTGGCCGGCTGCTGCGGGACAAGCGCAATGCCGCTGGTTTGAGTCGGGTGCAACTGGCTCGCCGGGCGCAGCTCTCCGACGCGACGGTGAAGTTCACCGAGACCGCTCGACATCCCCCCAGCCGAGCTACGCTGATCCGGCTGCTCGGCGTCTCCGAGCTCAAGCTGAGCTGGGCCGATGTCCCCGGCCACCCGGTGCCGCCCTTGGCCGAGACTAGCGACCCGCCGCTCTGCGCCGAGAGCACCGGGGTTGTTGCGCAGCTCAACTGCCTGCTGACCCCAGGCTCCGACTCGCTGCCCTTGCTCGCGGACCTGGCGCGAATCCTTAACGGCGCCGGCGGATATGTCGAGCAGACCCACGCCTACCTGGATCACTACAGCGCCGCCGACTACCTGGCGCTCTGCCAGAACTCACTGGCCGCGGCGACGCTGCGCAGCCGCATGCCGCTCGGCGAATTGGCCCAGCGGATCGTCGCCACTAGCGATCGCGCCCCGCTGCAGGTGATTGCGCTGGGCGCTGGCGACGGGCATCAGGAGAGTCACCTGGTCGCGCACTTGATCGAGGCCAGCGTGCCAAACGTCGAGCTGTGCCTGCTCGATGTCAGTCAGCCCCTTCTGAGCTACGCCTACCGGCACGCCGTGGACCGGCTGGCCCTCGTGCCCCACGTCAAGGTGTGGGCCCTCCAGGGCAACTTCCACCACCTGCCGCTATACACCGGGCTACATCAGTCGCTCACTCGGCGGCGGGTTCGCCGGCTCATCACGATGCTGGGCGGCACGCTCGCGAACCTGGACCACGAGCCCCGGTTCCTGCGGCAAAGCCTGCTCGCTTGCGAGGCCGACGACTTGCTACTCCTGGACGTGCCCCTGGCCAGTGCGCCCTGCGATGCGCCGCTGCAGATCAAAGCGCGCGACCGCCTCTTTGCCGGCGGCGTCCCGGCACCGTACGCCACCTGGCTGGGCGGACCTATCTGGCGCCATTGCAAAGACATCGAGCGGGTCGACTTCCACTGGCGCCTGGAGACCCGCCGTCCGGTGCCCGGCAGCTATGCGCTGCACGCCGTGGCGACCGTGCAGTCGAGCCGGTGCGCCGACCGTCCGTTTTCTCTCTTTCGCGTTGCCCGCTATGACCCCACCCAGCTCGCCGAGTGCCTGAGCGAGCTGGGTTGGAATGAGCTCGCAGCTATTCCCTATGGGGGTGAGCACTCGCTCCTCCTGTATCGCAAGCGAGCCGGTGGAACGCCCGAGGCAGGCCGATGAGCAAAGATTCTGCACCGATTCGGACCGATGCACCTGGGCCCTCTGAGGGCCCTACGCATAGCAATCGAGAGCGATGGCTCCAGCTTGCCCTGGTGGCCGTGTGCGCCGCACTCGAAGAAGTGGAGTGCACCGACCAAGCACTCACCGAGGCGTTATTCGTCGGCCTGCCCGGCTTGAAGGTCGATGATATCACCGCTGCCGCAGTCGCCGAGGCGCTGCGGCGCTCCAGCACACTCAAGGAAGCGGCGGCCAGTCTGGACCGCTCGCGCGGCTTTGTCTACGACTCGCTCCAACGCCGGCGGCGGGACTGGCTCACCGCAGATTGGGCCGCCTACGGAGCCGAGCTACGCCGTCGCCGATTACTGGCCGGCTGGTCGGTGGCGGATCTAGGTCGGCGCATCAATCTGTCGGCGACCACCATCAATCACGTCGAGCAAGCACGCGGGACGCTTCGCCCCTCGGCGCTGACGCTCGCCAAACTAGCCGCGGCCCTGGGCATGCCCTCGCCACCCTCGATCCAAAAGGGCGACCCAAAGTCGAGCTGACCCCAAGCCCAGCGTGCTGAGCTGAAAAGCCGCCTCGAAGAGAGTGACTGAAAACAAGGCTCATAGGCCTTCGCATCGACCCACCCCGCGGGGCGTTCACGTGCTCCCCTCGGTTTCCAACCCACCAGCTGCTTGCCTTGGGTAGCAAGCGGCAGGAAAGACGTAGGATTCTCATGCAACAAACTTCTGTCCTGGATACCTCCCTCGGAACTGGGGAAGCCATGAGACAAGAGGCCCCACTGCACATCGAAGGCCCCTACCGCCACGGCAGCAAGTTCCGCTGCCGCCTTCGTACTGCGGAAGGCCGCCGGTGGCTGCCCGCCGCCGACACGATCGAAGCCGCGCTCGCCGCCGCGCAGCAGGCGGTACAACTCCCGCCGGACCCTCACGTGGAGGCCAACGAACCGGAGGAGGAGCAGGAGGCCGTGGGCGCCGCACCGGAAAGCGATCGACAGCGTGCCGACCCCGGAGGGGTACGCATCCTGGGACCTTACCGGCACGAGGGCGCCTGGCGCTGCCGCATCGCGACCTCCGCCGGCCGGTCTTGGGCACCGACTGCATCGACCGAGACCGAGGCTCTACATTGCGCCGAGAAGCAGGCAGCGAACCTGGCGCGGCAAGGATCGATTACGATCCGCGACAGCATAGAGGCGTACGTGCTAAGCAAGCAGGTTGCCGGTGCCAGTCCCTCGACACTCGATGGTAATCGCCGCGGGCTGACCGTGTACTTCACCGGAATCTTGGATTGGCCGGTCGGTCGACTCACTTCGCGCCGTGCGCAGGAGTGTTACGACGCCCTGCAGACCTGGGTCGGCCCGCGAGGGCACACCCTGGCGGTCGCGACGCACCGGTCGTACGTGCACATCGCGCGGTCCTGGGGGCGCTGGGTCGTAGCTAAGGGGTGGATGCGTGGTCCGAGTCCAGTGGATGTGGTCAAGGGCGTTGGACGGAAGAAGCGCGGCAAGCCGCAGCTATCTTTAGATGAAGCACGACTGCTCTACACAACCGCGCTGGAGGTCGCCCGCCAAGGGGACGAGGGCGGAGTCGCGGTGCTCATGGCCCTCAGCATGGGACTTCGCACCTCGGAGATCCTGTCCCGGACCCCGCGCGACCTGGACAACGCCGGGACGGTCGTGCGCATCAGCGACAACTTGCAGCTCGGCTTCAAAGCCAAGAACGACTCCGCCAAGCGGCCGGTCACGGTGCCGCTCGACCTGCAGCCGGTTCTTGCTCGCATGTGCGAGGGGAAGCTGCCCACCGCCCCGCTGTTCCCAAGCGAAAAGCGGGCGGGGCGCCGTCCGCGGCAGTGGATGCCGGTTCAGGTCACGCGCTTGTGCGAGCTGGCGAAGGTTCCCAAGGTCTGCCCGCACTCCCTCCGCGGCGTCAGCGCGACCGCGGCCGCCGCAGCCGGGGCGCTGCCGGAACTGGTTGCCAAGATGCTCGGACATACAAGTCCAATCATGACGACGCAGCACTACATCGCGCCCGGCACGACGGAGACCGCACAGCTCGAGCGCGGCCTCAAGGCCCTGACCGAGGGCCGCTAGCTCACCTTCCGCCGGCTCCCACCGCAGTCCCTCCATCCTCCGCTATCCGTTCACCGCAGTCCTCTCAACCTACGCCAGGTCGCGCGGGATCAGGTCGCCGACCTTCGATTTGCTCAGCAGCAGCAGCAGCAGCAGCAGCTGGCCACGAACTGCGCGATCTCGGGGCACTGAGCATCAGCTACCTACATGCTCTGCCAAGTCTTCCACTGCCTCGTTCGGGGCGCTTGTCATGCAGGCACCTACTCGCTGTGCAGTAGGTTGCGCGGTCCGTGTCCCCCCGCTCGGTAGTCCCGCCGTTCCGGCCGGGGACAAAAGTATTCTTCGACGCTGGCGCGATTGGTGCGGAACGTTCGGGACTGCGGCCTCGACGGAGGGACCTTGTACTTGCCGTTGTTCGCGGCGAGCGACAGACTGGCGGCATCTCCTGCGTTCACAGTCTCACCCGCCCCAGATTGGTCTTTCTTCCCCGTGGCGTTCCCCAAGACTTGCAGAAATTAGACTGACCGACGGAGATCGCATCCAACTTCCGCGACAACAGCGAGGACACGATCATCGACACCATGGCCACAATCGCCCGTAGCCGACGGGGATCGCTCCGGAACGGCGCGTGCTGCCGCGTTGAGGGCAGCGCAGAGGCAAGGCGCGAGGCTTGGTCCATGGGGTCAATGACGCTGCCTCGACCGGATGCCAAGCGCCAGGTCATCATCGACCGCGGAGCCAATGGTAGTATTCGGCAAGCGATCATCGGCACATGTGCAGTCCCCTATGTGGCATGACGGGTTGAGCTTAATCGCTTTCCTCCACCTCCCAGCATCCAGCACATCCAATCGGGCATGCGGGACGGTCCCGCGCGCCCGGCAATTCGCCCGCGGGCCACACTATCTCCACCCCTGTTGCCGACGGTGGCGGCCATAGGTCGTTCCGCAAGAGTGCCCCTTGTGCGCGCTCTCGTTCCGCGGAAAGGCGCTGTACCGAGCAGAGCGTGGGATGTGTGAGCGCTCCCCGTATGAGAACGTACAAACCGTACCCAATCTCACACGGGAACTCATGCTCGGTGGCAGCTGCATGCCGCCTAAATTAAGCGAGGCCCCGTCGCTGAGAAAAAAGTCCTTGACGCGGACATCAACAACGACGGCAAGCTCGATGTCATCACCGCCAACTCCCTAGGCAACAGTGTCAGTGTGCTCACCGGCAATGGGGCAGGAGTCTTCAGCGCGGTGGCTGGCTCGCCGTTTGCGATGGGCGTGGTGCCAAACCACGTCCTGGCGGTGGATCTGGATCACGATGGGAAGCTCGATCTGGTCACTGCGAACACTGGCCTGCTGGCGGCCAGCGTTGGCATCAATGTGCGCAAGGGCGATGGGCTGGGCGGCTTTGGCGCCACGCCGAGCTTCACCCAGCTGGCCCAGGCGCCGACCTACATCGCTAGCGCGGACTTCGACCTGGATGGCAACGCCGATGTCGCGGTCGCGCACGCGGCGGCCTCGTTCACCTACCTGACCGGTAAGGGCAGCCTCGCCGCCGCCCCATTCAACGCCGCCACCACGGTCGCGCTCAGCGCACCGATGGGCAACAGCATCATCGCGGCGCCGTTTCACGCCGCCAGCGATTCGCTTACCGATGTCGTGACCACAAGCTCCAGCACCAGCAGCTTGTCCATAAGCATCAATAGCTGCCAGTAGCCGGCCAGCCGGGAGCTGGCGCCCGACTCCATCCGACCTGTATGGCGCCTCCGGCTCGCGGCCGCCGCGTCAACGGCTGACGCGACGTCTGCCGGGGAAATGACGCAGCGCGACAATGGCTGCGCGCAGGGCGCAGCGGCTTGTCGCGGCCTGGCGGACGGCGGATCCAATTGCGGCGCGACGGCAAGATGTGAAATAGTAGACTCGATTGGAAGGGTGCCGATGGCCACCGCAGCCTCTCCCTTGCGTGAGTTCCCCCGCTCGTTCTGGGTCGCCAACGCCATGGAGATCTTCGAGCGCATGGGCTGGTACGGCTTCTACGCAGTCTCCAGCCTCTACCTCACCGGCGCACTCGGGGCCGGCGGCCTCGGGCTCAGCTCCCGCGACCGGGGGGTGATTCAGGGGCTGTCGACCTTCGTGTTGTACTTCCTGCCGGCCCTGTTTGGCACCCTGGCTGACCGCTACGGCTATCGCCTGATCTTCGCGCTCTCGGCCGCGGTCATGATGCCCGGCTATCTCCTCCTGCAGCTGCCGCACAGCTTCTATCCGTTCTTCGCCGCCTACCTGCTGGTGGCCTGCGGTCACGGCATGTTCAAGCCGGTGGTGATAAGCACCGTGGTGCGCAGCACCACCGAGAAGAACGGCACGCTCGGCTTTGGCATCTTCTACATGATGGTAAACATCGGCGGTCTGGTCGGCCCGATCGTCGCGGGCGTGGTGCGCGGCTGGAGCTGGAGCTACGTCTTTTACGCCTCCGCCGGCTGGAGCGCGCTGGTGGGCCTCATGGCGGTAGTCCTATACCGCGAGCCGCCGCACCAGCCGCAGCACGAGTCCCTACGCACCGTGCTGGCGAAAATGGTGGCTCTGGTCGGCAATGCCCGCTTCTTTGTCCTGCTGCTCGGGATCCTCGTCACGCTGGTCCTGGGCTCCAAGTGGTGGAGCTTCCAGCGGGCCCTGTGGGTTGCCGCCGGCTGGCTGAGCGGGCACCTGCTGTGGGATCTGGCGCTGCGCGCCGTCTACCGCAGCCGTCCGACGCCGCCGCCGGTCGCGCAGCTGCCGTTCTATCTGCAGCCGCTGCGGGTGGGGGAGGGGCGGTACCTGGTCTTTCTCCTGCTTATGTCCGGCTTCTGGACTTGCTTCAACCAGCTGGCGATGACTCTCCCCGAGTACATCCGCGACTATGTCGACAGCAGTGATCTGGTGCGGGCGCTGGCCCCGCTGGCCGCGGTGGTGACCGCGCTGTTCGAGCGCCTCGGCATCGACACCGCTCCGTGGGCGCGGGCGGTGCTCGATAACGGGCAGGTCAAGCCGGAGCACCTTATCAACCTGAACTCGCTCGGGATCATCTTTCTGCAGGTGCTTATCTCGTACCTGGCGCGGCGCCTGCCGCCGCTGCTGACGATCCTTGGCGGGGTGCTGTTGACCGCCGTTTCATTCCTTCTGTACATTCCTGCCGGGCGCCTGGGGACCGGCTGGTTGGTGGTAGGAGCGACCCTGACCTTCTCGGTCGGCGAGATGCTGGCGAGCCCCAAGTCCAAAGAGTATGCCGGCCGCATCGCGCCGCCCGACAAAGTAGGAATGTACATGGGCTACTTCTACCTGAGCGTCGCGCTCGGCAATCTGTTCGGCGGGCTGCTCTCTGGGGTCGCCTATCAGAGCCTGGGCAAGCGGGGGGCGGATCGACCGGATCTGCTGTTCGGTCTGATCGCCGCGCTGTCGCTGCTGACCGCTATAGCGCTGCTGCTCTACGACCGGATGATCAAGCGGTCGCTCCCACCAAGGTAGTCCACGCAAGTCTTGCCAAGCAATGACGGCCAAGTGCCGGTTCCTAGTGCCTTGATCACTATTCCGTGCAGTTGGCGCAGCGGGTGCCGCCATCCAGGCCCTGGCCCCCGGTGCGCCGCCCACCCTCATGTCCTGGCAGCGCAGCGCTTATCCCATCGAGACGCCGCCGCTGACCTGGATATTCTGTCCGGTGATCCAGGCGGCCTCGCTGCTGGCGAGGAAGCTGACCGCGCTGGCGATCTCGGTCGGCGTGCCCAGGCGCTTGAACGGCGACAGCGAGGCGCCGTACTGCTGGAACTCGGTGCCGCCGGCGGCGAGCATGTCGGTGTCGGTGAAGCCTGGCGAGATCGTGTTGACGGTGATGCCGCGCGGGGCGAGCTCTACCGCCAGCGCCCGGACAAACTGCTCTACCGCCGCCTTGCTGGCGCAGTATAGGCCCCCTCCGGGCATCGCCATGCGGGTGGCCGCGGTCGAGATGCAGATGACGCGGCCCCCCGGACGCAGGTGCCGGGCCGCCTGCTGCAGCAGGAAGAACACGCCGCGGGTGTTGATGGCGAACATGCGCTCATACTCTTCTTCGCTGACCTCGGCTGTCGGCTTGGCCATGAACACGCCGGCGTTGGCGACCACGATGTCCACCCCACCAAGCTCCGCCACGCTCTGCTCGAACAAGCGGCGGACCTCGGCGATGCTGCTAGAGTCTCCCTGCTTGGCCAGCGCCTGGCCGCCCAGCGCCTTGACCGCGGCAACCGTCTGGTCGGCCTGCTGCCGATTCTGCGCGTAGTTTACGACCACGGTGGCGCCGTCGCGAGCGAGTCGCTCGGTGATGGCGCGCCCGATGCCGCGCGAGCCGCCGGTGACGATAGCAATCCGATTGCTTGACGATGTGGACATGGGAATTCTCCTTGGACCAGAGTGACCCGGTGGGCGGGGCCAGGGACGCATTCACTATCCGCGCACCGATGCGCCAGCGTATCGCCGAATGACGAGCCAGTCAACGCCGCGGCTCGGCGCACTGGCAGCGGCGGACAGCTGCTGCTCGCGTCTCTGGGAGTGCGGCGATGCCGTTCGCCCGGGCGCCCGGCAGGCTCCGGAGCTGTGACTCTTTGTCTTGAGGAGCCTGGCTAGCGGCTCTTGCTCGGATTCTGGGTGAAGATGAGGGGATAGGTGATGTGAAAGGACTCGGGACCCGGTGGGAACTGCAGCAGGAGGAACTGCTCGGCCACGCAGCGGACCATGACCTCATCGGGGAAGCGCTCGTGCGGGGACTCGGCGGCGGCGCTTACCTGACCGTCGCCTTCGACGGTAAACTGGATCACCATGCGGCCCTTGAGGTCGGGGTTCCAGCCGAGCGCCTCGGTGTAGCAGCGCTGGTACTCCGCGCGCCGCTCCTGGATGATGCGGGTGACCAGCGCCTTGTCCAGGGCGGAGGCCGCCGCAGCCAGCGGCCCGAGCAGAGAGAGGGCGACAGCAAGGCAGAGGTGGCGTCTCATGGCTGTTGAGACAACCGGCGCCGGGCGAGGTTTCAAGATTCCCTGCGCCCGCGCGCCGGCCGGCTGCGGCGGGAGTAGTCGGCTACTGCGGTGTAGGCTGCGGGCTCACCGCAGAAGGACGGTTCTGCATGACCACCAGCACATCGGCGGCGGAGAGCGGCCGCTGCGGGTCGGGCGGCGCCAGGAGCTCGCCGGTCGGGGTCTCGATGGCGATCACCTGCGCTCCGTAACGGTGGCGGAAATCGGTCTGCCGCAGCGACATGCCGAGGATCTCTTCGGGCACCCGCATGCGGACTATCTGCTCCTCGCCGCGCGGGCTCAAGACGGCCAGAAGATCGTCCAGCTCGACGTCATGGGCCAGGGTCTGGAACGCCGCGTGCTCGCGCAGGGCGGCGGCGCTGCGGCTGGCCACCTGCTGGCGCAGCGCCTTGAGCATCGCCCCGCGCTCCAGCACCCCGGCCAGCGACCGACCATCGCGCGCCACCACCGGCAGGACCTCGACTCCCGCCTGGCGGAAGCGCTCCAGCGCGGCGTACAGATCGTCGTCGTCGCGCAGCGGCGGCACCGCGGTGTTCATGATGTCGGCGGCGACGATGATCGGCGAGCTGTCCTCGAGGTTGATAGCGGCGCTCAGCTCGGCGGTGGAGATGAAGCCGTAGATCTTCTGCTCGTCATGGACGATGAACACCGGCAGCGTCCCGGGCGGGATGAGGGCCACCAGCTGCGGCAGGCTGGCCGAGGGCTTGACCGTATGCGGCCAGGGGGTGCGCAAGAGCGTTGCGACGCGCCTTGACTCCAGCCAGGTGCGCACCGAGTCACCTGCGTGCGCCGGAGAGTCCTCCATCGACTGGACCTGCTCGGCATACACGCCAAAGCGCTGCCCGAGCGCGTAGGCGGCGACGCTGACCAGCATCAGCGGGACGATGAGTCCGTAGCTGCCGGTCATCTCGGTGACCATGACAATCGCCGCCAGCGGGGTGCGCAGCGACGCCGCCAGCACGCCCGCCATGCCCACCGGAATCAGCGCCGCGCGCAGCGGCTCGGGGAAGCTGCCGGGCAGGGCGGCCTGGAACAGAGCGCCGGTGGCGGCGCCGGCGACGCCGCCGAGGAACACCACCGGACCAAACAGGCCGCCGGCGCTCTCGGCGCTCATCATCAGCGCGGTGGCGACGCACTTGCCGACCACGACCAGGCAGAAGAACGCGAACCAGCCGATGATCGGCGGCGCGCCCAGGGTGCGATCGAGCGCCGCTTGGATGAACAGGTACTCGCCGTCCATGATCTGCGGCAGGCCGAGCGCGATGATGCCGCCGCACAGGCCGGCCACCGCCGCCGCCGACCAGCGCGGCAGCCGCGACCTGAGGCGCAGGGTGCGGGTGTAGCGCAGGGCCCGGCTGAACAGGAAGCTCACCCCGGCGCAGAAGCAGGCGAGCACGGCGTAGGGCATAAGCTCCAGCGGGTGGCGGAAGACGAGCAGCTGAGTGCCGCTGAGCAGGCGGTGCCCGTAGCCCCCAAAGGCCATGAACGTCGAGTAGCTGGTCACCGAAGCGATGATCGACGGCATCAGCGCCGCCACCTCGAGCTCCGGGGTGCTGTAAAGGACGCTGGTTGCAAACAGCGCGCCGCCGAGCGGCGTCTGGAAGATGGCGCCGACGCCGGCGGCGCAGCCGGCGGTCAAGTAGGTGCGGCGCTCGCGCACGCTCACCCCCAGGCGCCGGCTCACCGCCGCTCCCAGGGCGGCGCACAGCACGGCGATCGCCGCCTCCTTGCCCACTGAGCCGCCGCACGAGATGACCACCGCCGCCGCCAGCGCCTTCAAGGCAGAGTCGCGCAGCGACATCTCGGCGTTGCCGTGGTGGAACGCGTCGATCAGCACGGCGGTCCCATGGGCGCGCGTCGGTCGGCACAGGAAGGCAACGACCAGCCCCGAGCAGAGGCCGCCCACCGCCGGCAGCAGCAGCACCCCCCACCGCAGCTGCAAGGTAGGTACCGTGGCGGTGTTGACCAGGCGGCCGATGAGGGCCGGGAACCCGAGCTCGATGAGCGACTGCAGCGCCCGGGCGGCGAGCCCGGACAAAAGCCCAACCAGGATGCTCAGCACCAGGGTGCGCGACCAGCGCCGCCGCATAAGCTGGCCGAGGGTCCACTTGCCCGGCAGCGACCGAGACGATGCGGACATCAGCTTAAGCGCCCCTGCCGTGCCCATGCGCGCACCCAGAGCCGCGGTGACACAGCGGCTCTGCCTGCACCGGCTGACCCGCTGTGCTTGCCCCCCGGCGAGGCAGCTTCAGCTTGCAGCCGGCCGGCGGACCGGGGGACGGGCTTTTGGTGCACGAGAGCTGGCACATGGGCGGACAGGGTTTCCTCCATAGGGTAGCTTAGCAAACTGCGGGCCATGGCTGGGCAGCGCGGACGGTCCGGTGGTGGCCCCTGGCGAGCGCGCCGCCGCCGGCGCGGGGTTCTGTTAAGTTTATTAACGGGTTGTCCGCTCTTCCGTCGCAGAGCGCGGCGCGTGGGCGCCACTGCGAACTTTCTTGCCGACCCTTTAGCCTGTAGCCTTATGATAGGGGCGTTCAGACTAGAGCTCAGACGAGGGAGTGAGAATGTCCAAAAACATGTCGACCGGCCTCGCCGCCTTGGCCGCCCTTTTCCTGAGCGCTACCGCTCTGGCGGCCGACCCGGCTCCCGTCTCGCTCAGCCCAGCGCAGATCGCCGAGCTCGCCATTCCCTCGGTCGTCCTCATCCAGACCGCGACCGGGCTCGGCTCGGGCTTCGTCGTCACCAAAGAGGGGCGGATCGCCACCAACCTGCATGTCATCGCCGGCTCGCGCAGCGCCACCGTGGTGCTGTCCGACCGCCGCAAGTTCAGCGAGGTCGATGTCCTTGCCAGCGACGTCAAGCACGACCTGGCGGTGCTGCAGATCCGCGCCGCCGATCTGCGGCCGCTGCCGCTTGGCGACAGCGCCCAGGTAAGGCCCGGGGAGCGCGTGGTGGCGATCGGCCACCCGCTGGGCCTTGGCAACACGGTCTCCGACGGCCTGGTCAGCGCGGTGCGCGAGCTGTCGCCGACCCTTTCGGTGCTGCAGATCTCGGCGCCGATCTCGCCGGGCTCCTCGGGCGGGCCGATCCTCAACGATCGCGGCCAGGTGATCGGGATCTCGACCCTGGTGGTCACCGAGGGGCAGAACCTGGCGTTCGGCATGCCGGTCAACCAGCTCAAGGCGCTGCTCGATAACGCCGGCCCCGGCACCCCGATTGCGTCGTGGAGCCCGCCGTCACTGAACGACCGCAAGATCCCCAAGCACGACCTGTCCATCCTGGCCGGCTGCGGTCCCGCCGAGCAGCAGGAGATCGAGCGCCGCATCGAGGCGGCCATCACCTCCGGCGCCCCGCTCTACAACGACGGCCATCATGAGGCGTGCTACCGCATCTACAGCGGCGCCGCGCTGGAGATCGATCGCAAGGTGCGCGGCTGCGAGGCGGTGCGCCAGGCGCTGCTCGACGGCATTCGCCGGTCCGATACGATCGACAACTACACCAAGAAGGCCTGGGCGATGCGCGACGCGTTCGACGGCGTGCTCGACGCGATAAGCCGCGGTCATGTCGCCGCGCCCGAGCCGCCCGGGGTGGCCCTGCCGGCGGCGCCGCCGCGCGCCGTGCCGCGTCACCCGCTGTCGCTGCTCG
This sequence comes from Polyangia bacterium, assembly GCA_044222245.1. Lineage (GTDB taxonomy): Bacteria > Myxococcota_A > Polyangia > Palsa-1104 > JAEUJZ01 > CALFML01. Next base: position 34,455 of record JBGANQ010000005.1, read on the forward strand.
ACGGCTGCTCGATCGCCAAGCTGCTGACCATCGCCAAGGGCATCGAGGGCGCGATCGAGTCCGGGGCGCCGCTTTACAACGACGGCAAGCTCGAGGCCTGCTACCGCATCTACGAAGGGGCGGCGCTCGACATCACCCGCAAGGTGCAGGGCTGCGGCGGTCCCAAAGGGGCGCTGGAGGCCGGTCTGCGCGAGGCGGCCAAGCGCCGCACCTACGGCAATAAGGCTTGGGCGATGCGCGATGCCTTCGACGGCCTTATGGGCGTCATCGCCCGCAAGCTCGAGAAGTAGTCGGGAGGCCGCGCTCATGCTGTTCGCCGACGCCGAGCTTGTCCGCCGCATCGAGAGCGCAGAGTGCCGGCTGACCACGGAGCTGGCCGAGACGGTGCGCGCCCGCGGTCTGGCGCGGCCGGTGTTCGTCGCCGAGCTCGCCGGTGGGGTGGCGGTTCACGCCGGCACTGAGGCGCCGTTCAACAAGCTGATCGGCCTCGGTCTGCACGGGCCGCTAGACGCCGCGGCCGAGGGCGCCCTCACCGCGATCGAGCAGGAGTTTAACGCCCGCGGCGCCGCCGTGCAGGCCGAGATTGCCACACTCGCCGATAGCTCGGTGGTGCGGCTGCTCAGCGAGCGCGGCTACCACCTGGTCGGCTTCGAGAACGTCCTCGGGCTGCAGCTCGCCGACCTGACCGCCGAGCGGCTGCGCGCGGCACCGCCGGCCGGGCTGCTGATCTCGCGCCTCGACGCGGCCCCGGTCCAGGAGTGGCTCGACACCGTGCTCACCGGCTTCCTGCACGCCGATGCGGTGCCGGGCGGCGAGTCGCACGAGTCATTTCAGCGCGAGGCGCTGGAGCAGGCGCTGCGCGATATGGCGCAGGTGCCGGGGCTCACCCGCTACCTCGCCCGCTTCGCCGGGGCTGCCGCCGGCGCGGCCAGCCTGCGCTGCTGCGAGCGCATCGCCCAGCTGTGCGGCTCGGCGACCCTGCCGGGTTATCGCCGGCGCGGCGTGCAGACGGCGCTGCTGGCCGCGCGGCTCCTGGATGCGCGCGACGGCGGCTGTGACGTGGCCGTGATCACGACCCAGCCCGGCTCGAAGTCGCAGCAAAACGCCCAGCGCTACGGCTTCGCCCTTTTGTACTCGCGCGCCGTCCTGGTCCGCGCGCCGCGCTAGTCCCCGGCCGGGGACGGCGCTGGGCGGGATCTCGACGCGGTCGAGATCGCGTATGATGACCGCGGGGAGCGCCGCCGCTCTCAGCTCGCCCGAGCTGAGGAGGGCCGCGCAGGGGCGCCGCGCGCGCGAAGACTTCAGGGCCGACGATGCGATTCATCCAAGTGATGGCAGTCCTTTCCTTTTTCGTCACCTTCGCTGCGCCGCTCGGATCCGGCGGCGCCGCGGACGCGGCGGTCACCGACGGCGGCGCGAGCCCTGCGGCGGCGCTACCGGCCGCTGCCAGCGCGGCGTCCGCCCCGCTTTCGGCCGGCCCGGCGCCTCCGGTCAAGGGACCGCCGCTGCGCATGCAGGTCGGCATCCTCCTACTAAATGTCGGCCGGCTCGACACCGGCACCGGCACCTACACGATGGATCTGTACCTGACCTTCCGCTGCGACCGACCGTGTGAGCCCGAGAAGTTCGAGGTGGCCAACGGGCGCATCGTCTTTCAGCAGAAGCAGGAGGACTTCCCGACCTACAAGGTCTACCGGCTGCAGGCGGCGCTGACCATCGGCATGGATCTGCGCCGCTATCCCTTTGATCGCCACGCCCTCAGCCTGGTGATGGAAGACAACGTGCGCGACATCACCGAGCTAGTCTACGTCGCCGACCCGCAGCACTCGTTCACCGATCCCGACCTGCAGGTCGCCGGCTGGCAGCTGACGCCGGGCATCGCGGTGCATGTCGAGCCCCACTACTACGAGCTGTTCAACCAGAGCTACTCCCACTATGTCGCCAGCGTCGAGATCCGCCGGCCGCTGCTGGCCGCCCTGGTCAAGGGGCTGATGCCGGCGATCATCATGACCCTGTGCGGGCTTATGAGCCTCCTTATGACGCCCGACAAGTTCAACCAGCGCCTGAGCCTGGCCACCTCGTCGCTGCTCGGCACCGTCATCTATCACCTGACCATCACCTCGGCGATTCCGCCGGTAGCGTACCTGACCTTTGCCGACCGCTTCATGATCGGCAACTACTCGTGCCTGCTTTTGACGGTGGCGACGACCATGCTGCTCATGCGCTACCTCGATCGCAGCGACGCGGTGCGCACCGAGCGGGTGCGCCTGTGGAGCCTGCGCACGGTGCCGCTTTTGTGGCTTGGGCTGCAGGTTGTAAACCTCCTGCAGCTCTGAGCGGCCTAGCCCTTGTCGCCGCGGCCACTGCCGGCGAGCAGGGCCTCCAGGAGCCCGATCTGGATCGGCTTGACCAGGTGGGCGTCAAAGCCGGCCTCGGCGCTGCGCTGGCGGTCGGCCTCCTGCCCGTAGCCGGTCAGGGCGACCAGCCGCAGCGCGCGCAGCGTCGGCAGCTCGCGCAGCTTCTGCGCCAGCTCGTAGCCGTCCATCACCGGCAGGCCGATGTCGAGCACGGCGAAGTCGGGCACGAACGACTCGACGAGCTTGAGCGCCGCCGGTCCGTCGTGCGCCACCCGCGTCTGATGGCCGAGGAACTCGAGCATGGTCGACAAGAGCTCGGCCGCATCGGCGTTGTCATCGACGACCAGCACCCGCCGCAGGTCCGGCCGCGGCGGCGGCTTGCCGAGCGTGGCTTGGTGCGGGGCAGCCGCCGCCAGCGCCTCTACCGCCGGCAGGCGGAGGGTGAACTCGCTGCCCAGGCCGCGCCCCTGGCTGTGCACGGCGACCGTCCCGCCGTGCATCTTGACCAGCGTGCGCACGATCGTCAGCCCCAGGCCCAGGCCCCCGCGCGCGCGATCGATCGACTGGCGCTCCTGGACAAACAGCTCGAACACGCGCGGCAGCATGTCGGCGGCGATGCCGATGCCGTTGTCCTTGACCCGCAGCACCACCTGGTCCCCCTCGCGGGCGGCGTTCACCGCGATGTAGCCGCCGGGCTCGGTGTACTTGGCGGCGTTGGTGAGCAGGTTAGAGACGACCTGCGCCAGGCGGACCGGGTCGCCATCGATCAGCAGGCCGCGCGGCGCCACCGCGACCGTCAGGTGGTGCTGGCGCTGCTCCAGCAGGGGACTGGCGATCTCGATCGCGCTGGCGACGACAGCGGCCAGCTCCAGCCGCCCGCGGTGGAGCTCGATCTTGCCGCCGGTGATGCGCGAGACATCGAGCAGATCGTCCACGAGCCGCGTCAGGTGATCGACCTGGCGCTCGATGATCGTGCGCTCCTTGCTAGTGGCGGGGTCGGCGCGCAGCTTCATCAGCTGCAGCGCGGTGGTGATCGGCGCCAGCGGGTTGCGCAGCTCGTGCCCGAGCATGGCGAGGAACTCGTCCTTGGCGCGGTTTGCCTGCTCCGCCTCCTGGCGCAGCTGCTGCTCGACGGTGCGTGAGTGCTCCAGCTCCTCGCGGATCCGCTTGGCTTCATCGATGTCGGTGTTGGTGCCGAACCACTTGACGACCTCGCCGCTGCTGTCGAGCGAGGCGAAGGCGCGGCCGAGGTGCCAGCGGTAGGTGCCATCGGCGCGGCGGAGGCGGAACTCGACCTCGTACTTCTCCCGGGTCCGCACCGAGTGCGCCCAGCTGGCAAGCGCGGCGTCCAGGTCCTCGGGGTGGATGACCGCCTGCCAGCCGGACCCCAGCACCTGCTCGGGTGTGGCTTCAAAGTAGCTCAGCACGCGCTGGTTGACGAAATCGAGCGCGCCGTCCGGGGTGGCGGTCCAGACCTGCTGCGGGATGGCCTCGGCGAGGGTGCGGAAGCTGCCCTCGCTGCGCCGCAGGGCGGCCAGGGCGCGGTGCTGCTCGGTGATATCGGTGTGCACCACCATCGCGCCGGTAATGTTGTCGCCGACCCGGATCGGGCTGGCCACCGAGCGCAGGCGGACATCGGCCTGGCGCCGCGGGTTCCAGATGACAAACTCGTCGCGGACGATCTCGCCGGTCAGCGCCCGCTCCACCGTGCCGCGCCCGTACTCAAGCGGCTCACCGGTCGTCGTGCGGGCCCTGAGCTGGCGGCGTATCTCCTGCGGATGCCGGTGCAGAACCTCGATGTCGGGGAGCCCGAGCAGCTCCAGCCCCGCCTGGTTGACGCGGCGTACGCCGGTCGCGTCGCTCATGAAGGCGCCGTCGGGCATGCTGTTGAACATCGCCTCGAACTCGGCGCTCACCGCCTCGGCGGCGCGGCGGCCCTGCACCTCGGCGGTGACGTCGATCGCTACCACCAGGACGTCCCGCACCGCGCCATCGGCGGCGCGCAGCGGCTGGTAGACGAAGTTGAGGAACGCGGTCTCGATGCCGCCGCCGTCGAGGCGGGCCAGCGTTGCCGGCACCTCGCGGCCGCTTATGGGCTCGCCGGTGCGGCGGACCTGGGCCAGCAGCTCGGCGAAGCCCTGGTCACGGATCTCGGGCAGCGCGTCGAGCAGTGGCCGCTGGATGACCTGCTCGTGCGTCCGCCCCCAGATGCGGCAGACCCCGGGGTTGGCGAGGGTGATGAGGTTCTTGTCGCCGTGCAGGATGGCCACTGCCACCGGCGCCTGGGTAAAGGCGCTGGTGAGGTAGGCGCGCTGCAGGTCGGCCTCGCGGCGGGCGGCGTGGGCATCGGCAAGCAGCTGCTCGCGCTCGGCCTCGGCGCGCTTGTGGTCGCGGCGGTCGCGCACGATCGTTCCGATGACCATGAGCCGGCCGCTCGGGTCGTGCACCGGGAAGGCCGACTGCGACACCGAGATCGCCTCGCCGGTCGCGAAGTGCCGCAGCACATGCTCGCCCTGGAACGGCAGCCCCGCATCAAGCACCGGCATCATGCTGGCCAGGGTCGCCTCGCGAGTCTCGGGCGTGTAGTAGTCGGGTACGGGCACCGCGCAGGCGGCCTCCTGGCTGGGCAGGCCGACCAGGCGCAGCCCGGCCGGGTTTAGGTACAGCGGTCGGCCCTTGGGGTCGGCGAAGGCGATGAAGTCGGTGCTCGCTTCGACGACGGCGCGGAAGGTGCGCAGCTCGGTGTCTTTGCGGCGCAGCTCGGTCTCATCGCGGAACACCAGCACTGAGCCGACGATCGTCCCGGCGCGGTCGCGGATCGCCGCCAGGCTGTCGGCAAAGGCCAGCGTCCGACCGTCGCGGCGCACGAGCAGGGTCTGCTCACCAAGCGGCGCGTGCGCGGCGCCTTGCAGCACGGCGGTGAACGGGCAGGGCAGCGCCGCGCCGCTGGTGGCGTCGACCAGCGGCAGCACCTGGTGCACCGGCTGCCCGAGCGCGGCGTCGGCGGGCCAGCCGGTCAGGCGCTCTGCCGCCGGGTTGAGCAGGGTGAGGTGCCCCTTAGCATCGGTGGCGACGACGCCGTCAGCGATGCTGAGCAGCGTCGTCTCGAGCTGACCCTTGAGGCGCTCGGCTTCGCGGCGGGCCTGCGCGGCGGCGGTCACCTCGACGCCGTGGATGAGGATACCGTCGACGGCGCCGCTGGCACCGCGGGTCGGCTGGTAGACGAAATCAAACAACCCCTGCTGCCCGGCACCGGCATCGGCGCCGGCGCGATCAATCGGCACCATCATCTCGCGGGCGACCAGTGGCCGGCCGGTGGCATAGGCCTCGTCCAGCATGCCCAGCAGCGGCTGACTGGCGAGCTCCGGCAGGGCCTGGGCGATGGGCAGCCCGGCGAGCTGCCGACCCCCGGCGAGCTGGGTCAAGCTGCGGTTGGCGAACGAGATGATATGGCGCGGGCCGCTCAGGTGGCCGATGATCGCGGGCGCCAGCTCGAATAGCTGGCTCAGGCCTTCGTTCTGGCGCGCCGTAGCCTCCAGGGTCGCCGCCGCCAGCCGCCGCGCATACTCGGCGGTGGCCTCGGCGATGGCGCTAGTGAACAGGTCGTTGAGCTGGCGCACCGAGCGCAGCGGCACTGCCACCGCGGCCTCCTCGATGAGGTCGAGCACCAGGTGCAGGAGCAGGCCATACTCGCGCACCACTGCCTCCAGCTCGAACCCTTGCCTGAAGCGCTGGGCTCGGTGCTCCTGGCCGACCGGGCTCTTGCCGTCGACCGGCGAGAGGCCTGGACCCGGCACCCGCAGCGTGGCGATCACCTGGCGCAGGAACGCCGGCATGTGATCAAGGAGCTCGGCGCGGGTGCGCGGACCCGGCGCCAGGGCTGCGTCCACCCGGGCGATCCAGCTCTGCATCAGCTCATCAAGCCGCGCTTCAATGAGGTCGGCTATCTTATCCATGCGATCGTTTCAGCGTACACAATGGCGCGACCTGTAGGTAGGCGACTTGGCAGCCTGCGGCGGCGGCGGGAGAGGCAAACAGCAGCGAAATTATAGATTCCGCAGCAGCATGAACAGCGCCACGATCACAAGGAGCCCGGCGAACAGCCGCCGCAACAGCGCCGCCGGCAGCCGCCGCGACAGCAGGCCGCCGCCGATGCTGCCGAGCGCCATCGCCGCCGCCAGCTGCACCACCACATGCACATCGACTGCCACATGCTCAAGGTAGCCGATTGATCCTGCCAGCGACTGCAGGGAGATGACAAACAGCGAGGTGCCGACCGCCTTTTCGATCGGCAGGCCGAACAGAGTTAGCGCCGGGACGATCAAAAAGCCGCCACCGACCCCGAGCATGCCGGCCAGCATGCCGGTGAGAAAGCCGATGGTGGCACCACGGGCGAGCCGACCGTCGTCGCGCTCCGCCTCTGCCTGCTGGGTTGGGGCGGCGCGCCGGCCGCGCAGCATCTGCGCGGCGCTGAGCAGCATCAGGCCGGTAAACCCGAGCAGGAGCAGCCGCGCCGGGACATAGCGCGCCGCGCGCCCCCCGCAGTAGGCCCCGAGCATGCTAGCGGCCCCGAACAAGACTCCGGTGGACCAGACTACCCGCCGAGCGCGGATGTGCACCATCACCGCCACCGCGCTGGTCACCGCCAGCAAGATCTGCGAGGTCGCCAGGGCGGTCTTGGGCTTGAGGCCGACCAGGTACAGGAGCACCGGCACCATCAGCACCGATCCGCCGCCGCCCAGCATGCCAAGCACTGCCCCGATGAGGACGGCCAGTGCGGTCGCGACTGCCAACATGGTGAGCTCTCTTTCAGCGTGGCGGCGGGGCGGGACGGGGCGGCGGCCTGGCCTTCGCGCGGCACGAAGGTGGCACCTTATCCGCCCCCAACATCGTGGCTGCACCTTGCCAGCAGTGCCTTTCCCATTTCAACAAGTTTCAGCGGCCGGGCCGCCGCGAAACCTCGCCAGGGCCGGTCCGCTTGGGTTAACTTACGCAAGGGGCGCAAGGGGAAGGTGCTCCAGGCTGACTTTCCCGCCCTCAGAAAAGGCACGGTGCGACCTTGAGACTGGCCGACTTCAGCTACCCGCTGGCGCTTGTGTTCCTGTCGCTCCTCGTCGCGGCGCTAGAGCACTTTTTCCCCTGGCGCAAGCAGCAGAAGCAGCTGCGGCCCCACCTGCTGTCAGACCTTTTGCACCTTGTGTTCAACGGTCACTTTCTGGGCGTGTTTCTGTACGGCATCGCCGCCAATTACGTACTGCCGCCCGTGGACCGGCTGCTGGCCGCGCACGGACTTTTGGCGGTCGTGTATCGCAACCTCGCGGCGGCCTGGCCGCTGTGGGCGCAGCTTGTGGTGATCCTGTTCGCGATGGACTTTGTCCAGTGGTGCGTGCACAACCTGCTGCACCGGGTGCCGCTCCTGTGGGAGCTGCACAAGACCCACCACAGCGTCGTCGATGGCGAGATGGACTTCCTGGTCTCGTTCCGCTTCCAGTGGACCGAGGTGGTGGTCTACAAGGTCGTGCAGTACCTGCCGCTCGCCTTCTTCGGGTTCTCCGCCAAGGCGGTCCTTATCTACGCGATCATCGGAACCCTGGTCGGTCACCTCAATCACGCCAACCTCAACCTCGGGCATGGGGCGTGGACGTACCTTATCAACAGCCCGCGGATGCACATCTGGCACCACGACTACGCCGCCGATGGTCGCACCACGGTAAACTTCGGCATCATCTTCAGCTTGTGGGACTGGCTGTTTGGCACCGCCTACCTGCCTGCGGCGCCGCCGGCGCGCCTGGGCTTCCGCGGGGAAGAGGAGTTCCCACGCAATTTTTTTGCCCAGGAAGCCTGGCCGCTGCCGCGGCTCTTGCCAGCGCGGGCGCGCAGCGGAGCGGTGGCCGCGGCGCTCGGCGTAGCGGTGGTGGGGGCGCTGTTCCTGGCCCACCGGCCGCCGCGCCGCGCCGCCGCGCCGCCCGCCGCACCGGCGCGCTCACCGGCGGAAGCCACGGCGGCGCTGGCCGACTTTGGCCGTGCCGCGCGCGCCGCCGGCTATGCCCATCCGGAGTACCTGGTCAGTGTCGCCGAGCTGGCGGCGGCGCTGCGGGCGCCGCAGCTGGTCTTGCTCGACATCCGACCGGAAGACCGCTTCCTGGCCGGCCACATCCCCTCCGCCCGGCGCGTCGACCGCACAGACTACAGCGAGCCGGGCCCGGTCCCCGGCATGACGCGCCAGCGCGCCGAGCTGGAGGCCCTGCTGCGCGCCCGCGGCGTTCGCCAGGACTCGATCGTCCTTGTCTACACCGATGGCGGGCCAGAGGCGTTCCGGCTGTTCTGGTCGCTGCAGGCAGTCAGCGCCCTGAAGCTGCGCGTGCTCGACGGCGGCCTGCAGGCGTGGAAGGCAGCCGGTCAGGCCGTGGTGAGCGGTCCGGCAGGTCCGGTCACACCGGGGGACGTCGTGCTGAGCACTCCCGAGCAGGCGCTGACCGGCAGCTGGCAGGAGGTGGCGGCGCTGCTGCGCGAGCCCACGACGCTGCTGCTAGACGGTCGCAGCCGCGCCGAGTACCGCGGCGACAAGCAGCACCCCGAGGCGGTGCGCAGCGGTCACATCCCCGGCGCCCAGCACCTGTACTGGCAGTCGGTGCTGCGCAGCGAGTCCGATCCGCGGCTGCGTCCGGTCGACGAGCTGCGCCTCCTGTTCCAGCCGTTCGCGATCGAGCAGCGCAGCCACATCGTCACCGCCTGCCAGTCGGGCACCCGCTCGGCGGCGATGTACTTTGCCCTGCTGCAGCTCGGCGTGGCGCCGCGCAAGCTGCTTAACTACAACGGCTCGTGGGCTGAGTACAGCCGACTCGGGCTGCCGCTGCAGACTGGGGATACGCCGTGAGCCGGGCCGCGGCGCCTCCGATGCTGCGGCACGGCTGTCCACTGTGGTCCAGCTAAGTCCCGCCATAAACCGGCTCACTTTCATTCAGAGTCCCAATAAGGCGGATTCCCAGAGGCACTGCGCAAGCAGTCGATAAGCGCCTTCAGCTTGGCCGACGTGCGCTGCCCTTCTGGATGAGCCACATACAGATGCTCGGTGTAGGCTTGGACTCCGATATCAATTGGGCGTAGCGCGCCCGATTTTATCGCCGTACTGGCAATGAAGCTGGGCAGCAGCGCGATCCCCAGGCCGGCGACTGCCGCATCGCGCATCATGTCGCCGTTGTTGACGCGCAGACCTACTTGGGCCCGCACGATCAGGGCGCCGCTTGGACCCTGGAAGCGTCAGACGCGGGCGCCCTGGGCGAAGCCGGCCCCAGCACCGGCGTGTCAGAGGCCGGCTGGAACGATGCCATCGCCACCAACTTGACCGGCTCGTTCCTGGGGGCCAAGCATCAGATTCGAGCTGGCGGTGCGCGGTACTCAGCCGCAGAACAGCTTGCGCTCCAGCTGCTGCAGCTGCTCGGAGGTCAGAAGCCCGCGCAGCGCCTCGGCGAGCTGCTCCCGGCCGATCGTCGGCTCTGCGCCCGGGGCGAGCGCGCTGCCCACCCGGCGCGCCTGGGCTGACAGCAGCGTGTCGGGGTTGGCGTAGTGGCGGGCGGTGATGGCGAAGCTGCCGTGACCCAGGGCGGCGGCGACCAGGTTGGCGGTCGCCCCGGCCTCCAGGGCCAGCGTCGAGTGCAGGCCGCGCAGGCTGTGCGCGCAGACGACCGGGACGCCCGCCGCCTGGCACAGCGCATGGACCTTGGACCACAGGTACTCAAGGTGCTTGGGGCGGCCGCTGCGGGTGGTGCCAAACAGCCACGCCGTCGGCGCTCGGCCCTGCGCCAGCTGACGCAGCAGCGGCTGCAGCACCTCGGGCACCTGCAGCCGGCGCCGCGCGTTCGCGGTCTTGCCGCGGCTTATCCACAAGATGCGCCCGCCATCGTCGAGGTCGCGCACCGGCCGCTGCAGCACCTCGCTGGCCCGCAGCCCGAGCAGCAGCATCAGCAGCACCCCGACGGCCAGGGTGTCTCCCGCCTGCGCCTTCTGCAGGGCCACCGCCATGAACTTGCGCGCCTCATCGATGCGCAGCTGCGGCTTGCCGCTGCGCCGGCGGCCGACTGGCTTGACTGCCTCAAAGGGGTTGCGCCGGACAAGCCCTTGCTCCCGGGCCCAGGTAAAAAAGGAGCGCGCCCGGTTGAGCATCAGGCGATGGGAATCGGCAGCGACCGGCTGGCCGCGGGACGAGATGCGCTCGGTCTCGGCCTTGTAGATTGCGGCGGCGCGCTCGGCCGTGATGGCGCCCAGGGACTCGGCGGCGGGCAGGAAGCGGGTGAGGGTTCGCTCGACGTGGCGGGCGGTCTTTTCGGCGACGCCGCGGACGCGGATTAGGTGCTCTGCATACTCGGCCAGCGCCGTTCCGATCGCCTGCGCTGCCTGCTCGTCGAGCGCGCGGGAGAGCTCGTCCTTGAGCGCCAGCGCCGCGGGCAGGGTCTTGGCGGTCACCGCGCGGCGGCTCGCTCCGTCCAGGACCACCAGCCGGAAGCCGCTCCGGTTCGGGTAGGGCCCGAGCACGCGCAAAGGCTTTTTCTGCATCGTGCCATTTTCGCTGGAATCAGGCGGCGTTGGAAGCGGGACCGCGCCGCCGGCTCACCGGCCCTGGTCGGCTGTGGGGAAAGCTGCCCTCCGCAGCCGGCCGCGCGACCAGGCCTTGACCGGGCGGCGACCGCTCAGCTGGCCTTCTCGACCGTACATAACAGCGGAAACTCCGCCTCGGTCGCCAGCTCGCGGACCTGCTCGGCCTTGGCCAGCGCCACCGCCAACTCATAAGCGCCGACGAGCGCGCGGCCTTCGGTGTGCACTTGCAGCATGCGCGCCGCCGCCGCCTTTTCCGAGTGGGCGAACACCTCTTCGAGGACGCGGACGACAAAGTCCATCGCCGTGTAGTGGTCGTTGTGGAGCACTACGTGCACGCGCGCACCCGGCGGCAGCTCGGCCCCCAGATACAGCGGCGGGGCAGGGGTCCCGTGCGAGACGCAGCGCAGGAGCTCCAGCCGGGTGAGCCCTTCGGCGCCGAGCAGCATCGAGGCGTAGGTCTGCGACTCGTCCAGGATGGGAACCAGCAGGTCGGCCACTTCGATAAGCGGCTTGCTCGCGCGCAGCGCGCGCAGCGCCGCGGTCTCCAGCACGCGCGTGAAGGCGGCATCCGCGCGCGGGTCGCGCAGCACGCGGCTGGACTGCTCGGGAAGGAGCTCCAGATACTCCAGCAGCTCGTGCTCCAGGTGCCGCAGATCGCAGCCCGACCGCGCAAGGAGGGTGGCGGCGGTCGCCTCGGTCAGCAGCGCATAGAGCAGGTGATCCACGGTCACCGCGCCGTGGCCAAAGCGCACCGCCGCCTGTCCCGCGGCCTGAATCAGCCGCCGAACCGGACTAGAGATCCCGACCGCCATCGCGGCGCCCTCGCCATGTCCCCGCCGCCACCTGAGCAGCGCCGCCCAGCCTGCACGCGAGGGATCTCATGGCCTCTTCTTTATCACAGGCGGGCTAGGTCCTCCAAGCGACAAGCAAAGCTCTAGACCTGTTGACACGCCCGCTTCCTCGTGGAAAAAGAGAGAAATGGTCAAGATCCGCCGGATCGCCATAATTGCCCTCCTGATCGCGATCGTAAGCGCGATGGCGCTGGCGCCCCATCGCCACGGTCCAGGTCAGGATGAGGGCAACGCGAGCTGCGCGGTCTGTCAGGCCTCTCATGGCCTGCCGCTGGCCAAGCCGGCCCTGGCGGCCCTGCCGGTGCGCGAGCTTGTCATCTACGTCGCTCCGCCGGCTGTAAACCCCCTCATCCCGCGTCAGATCGACTGCCTTGCAGTGGCTCCCGGCACCTCCCCTCCAGCCTCTGGCTGCGTCTAGAGAATCACACCGAACTGGCCGCCTGCGGCGGCGCCTGATTTTCTTTTAGGGGGGTGGTCTGGGCATGGCCCGGATCGCCCTGGGAGCTATTCCTATGTATACTTCACAAACGTCGTACCCCGCCTGGGTACGGGCGCTGGTGTTGCTTGTCCTTGGCGCGATCACCGCTGCCGAGCGCCCGGCCTGGGGAACTGTAGATGGACTCATCCGCGGCACCGTAAGCGATGATCTGATCCAGCCGATTCCCGATGCCACCATCACCTTGCGCGACCTGCGCAGCGAGATCGTCCGCTCGACCCGCAGTGCCGCCGACGGGTCGTTTGACTTCACCGATGTTCCGCTCGGCGAGTATGTGATCGAGGCCAAGGCGGCCGGCCACGTCACCGCGCACCAGCACCTGCGGGTCGGCTCGGCCGAGGCAGTCACTGCCGAGCTTTACTGCGCCCGCCCCGAAGCCCGCGCCGTCATCGTCGAAGAGGCGCGAGTCGCCGCGCCCAGCAAGTCGGCCAGCAGCGTCTCGACGCTGAGCCGCGAGGCGCTGAAGGTCCTTCCCAAAGGCGAAGACCTGGCCATCACCGAGGTCGTGAGCACCCAGGCCGGCTTTGTCCAGGACGCCTTCGGCAACGTCTATGCCCGCGGCAACCACGCCAACGTGCAGTACCAGATCGACGGCATCCCGATCCCGGACTCGGTGGGCAACCTGTTCGCGCAGGCCATCCCGGTGCGGCTCATCGACAGCCTCGAGATCCTCACCGGCGGCCTGCCGGCCGAGTTTGGCAACCGCCTGGCCGCGGTGGTCAACATCGCCTCGCGCTCGGGCGGCGCCGCGCCCGACGGGCTGGTGCAGATCCGCTATGGCTCGTTCCAGACCATCGAGCCGAGCGCCTACTACTCGCGCTCGATCGGCCGCTTCAGCTTCTTTGTCGGCGGCAGCTACCAGCAGTCGCAGCGTGCCCTGGACCCGCCCGCGGTCACCCCGATCCTGCACGATGACGGCCGCTCCGGACGCGCCTTCTTTCGCCTGGACTGGAAGCACAGCGACTCCGATCGGATCGAGATCTTTGGCAGCTATGCGCACAGCTTCTTCCAGATTCCCATCGATCCCACGGTCGCTCCCCTGGATCCTCTGCGCGCCGACTATGTCCGTCCGGTCGACGAGTTCGGCAACAGCTCGCCGCCGTTCCTGCCGCGCGACACCGATGCCACCGAGACCGAGAACGAGATCTTCGTCACCGCCTCGTGGGTCCACTCTTTCGGCAAGCGCGGGCGCCTGCAAGTGGCTCCGTACTACAAGCTTTCCCTGGGCGCGCTGGCTTCCGATCCGGAGCACGCGCTGGGCGCCACCGCGGATCCGGGCTCCACTGTGAGCGATGTGAACCGGCGCGCCGATCACATTGGCGGCGTCCTCCACTACTCCGTGCTGCAGGGCAAGCACCAGATTAAGACCGGCCTACAAGTGGACTATCTGCTCGGCGCCACCGACTACATCCAGTATGTGCGTCGCGCGGCCGCGGCCGGCGGCGTCGATCCGGCGCAGACCACCGCTGGCACCGACCGGACCGACGCGCTGCTGGTGGGCGCCTACATCCAAGACCGCTGGGACTACGGTCGGGTGAGCCTCAACCTGGGCGTTCGAGTTGACGAGCAGCACGTCATCCTGAGCAGCGGCGAGACCAACGATCAGGTCGGCCTGAGCCCGCGCCTGGGCCTCAGCTTTACCTTCCTGGAGGATCTGGTCGGCCATCTGTTTGTTGGCCTCAACTGGCAGCCGCCGGCGGTGCTGGATGCCGCCAACGCGGCGCGGGTGCTGGGCGTTCTGCCGACCACCATGCAGATTCCCTACGATGTTCAGGCCGAGACCGCGGGCTACGCCGAGGCCGGACTCGATGGGCGGGTGCGCAAGCGCCTGCGGCTCGGCGGCGTCGTGTGGGGCCGCTATGCGCTAAACCAGCTGGACGATGTCGCCATCGGCTCGACCAACCTCATTGCCAACTACAACTTTCAGCGCGGCCGCGCCCTCGGCGCTGAGGGCAAGCTGGAGCTGTCGCTCAGCCGCGGGGTGAGCGCGTTCGGCAACGTCTCCTGGGAGCTCGCCCAGGGCCAGGGCATCTCCTCGGCGAAGTATCTGTTCGCGCCAGATCAGCTGAGCAGCCAAGCCTGGCAGACGCTCGATCACGTCCAGGCGTGGACCGCCAACCTGGGGGCTACCGTGCAGCAGGGACCGGCGTCGTTTACCGCGCTGCTGGCCTATGGCTCCGGGCTGCGCACGGGACCGGACAACGACCACACGGTGCCGGAGCACGTCCGCGTCGACGCCACCTTGCAGTATGCTTTCGACAACCTGCCGCTGCGCCCGCGGGCGGCGATCGACATCATCAACCTCTTTGACGCCCACTACGCCTACCGCATCGGCAACGGCTTTGTCGGCAGCTCGTATGCGGCGCCGCGCTCGGTGTTCCTGCGCATCGCCGTTCCCTTGTCGCGCGGCCCGGTGGGAGGTGCCGCATGAACCGGCTGGCGATCATCGTCTTCATGGCGCTCCTTGGCTCGGTCCTGCTGTTCTGCACCCGGGAGGACGGCCTGCCCGATCCGCCGCTGCGGCAGCTTGTGCCGTGCGACCGCGATGCGGGGAGCGACGACCCGCTGGCCTGTCCCCCGGCATCTGAGGACGCCGAGTCGAGCGAGCCAGCCGACGCTGGCGGCGATGTCTGACCGCGGCCGCTCCCGCCTGCTCCGCCGCGGATTCGGTGCGCGCAGCAGCAGCTCGAGGCGATGTCCACCCGCGGCCCCGCGGCACGGGGCGGGCGGCCAAGGTAGGTCCATAAGGGTCGATCAGCGGAAATGCCGCCGCCGCTCCGGGGATCGTCTTATACTCTGTACTAGTGAAAGGTGTTCCCCAAGCCACCCGGGCTGCCCGCGCGGCCGAGGCGTCCAGCGAGGGTGCGGGGCCGGGCTCCGGCGAGTGCAGCGCGAGCGCGCCAGCGCCGCTCGCGGTGGAGCCGGCTGTGGAGCGCATCCGCGGCGATCGCCACCTCTATCATCAGCTGCTGGTCATCTTCGCGCGGACCTACACCGATGCCGCCGACAGGCTGCGTGCCTCCCTGCCCGAGCGCCGGGCCGAGGCGTACCGCATCGTGCACTCACTTAAGGGGGCGGCCGCCACCGTGGGCGCGGAGCAGGTGGTGGTCGCCGCGGCGCGGCTGCAGACCGCGCTCGGCGCCGGCGATCCGGGGCTAGAGTCGCAGGTCACCGAGCTGGAGCTGACCCTGCACGCCGCGCTGCGTGCCATCTCGCTACTGACCGCCAGCAGCCCGCGCGGGTAGCAGGGGCGGTCAGCGCGAGGAGCTGCGCACGAGGTTGAACTGCGCCTCGATCTCGCGGACCGCCTCCGGACTCAGCGCCCGCGCCGAGGAGGCCGGTGCCGACTCCATCTCGGCGCAGAGCGTCGCCAGCTCGAAGGCGCCGAGCAGCCGGGCCACTCCCTTCAAGCTCATCGCCGAGCGACGCAGCAGGTCATGGTCGCCGGCCTGACTGGCGGCGCGCATCGTCTCCAGAAACGCCTGCCCTTTGGCCACATAGGCCGAGACGTCGTTGCCGGCCACGCCCGGTCGGGAGTCCTCCCCGCTGCGGCGCAGCGGCGGGATGCGCGGCCCCGAGCCGCTCGCGCTCGGCTCGGCGGCGGCGCGGCTTGGCGGTGCGGCGAGCGCTGAGTGCTCGCCCGAGGCGGGCTTGTTCGGCGTCGCCCGGCGGGTCTGCAAGGCCTGCTGGAGGGCGAGGTCGAGGCTGTGCAGCGCAATCGGCTTGGCGACAAAGGCGTCCATGCCGGCCGCGACGCAGCGAGCGCGCGACTTGCCGTCGTTGCTGGTGCTGATGGCGATGATGTAGGGGCGCGGCCCGCCGGACTCACGGGCGCGGATCTGCTGGGCGACCGTGATGCCGTCCAGGCTGGGCATCGACAGATCGAGCAGGATGATGTCGTAGGAGCGGCGGGTGAGGATGATGAGCGCCTCATGCCCATCGGTGACAAGATCACGCTGGTAACCCAGGCGGTCAAGGAGCACCGTCACTACGTGCTGGCTGACCGGATCATCTTCAGCAAGGAGGACGCGTACTGGTTCAAGCTCGGGCCCAGCGGGCAGGGAGACTGCGTGCGGAGAGTCATATTGCATGGCGATGAGTGACTCTCATGCAAGTTCAGTGCTCAGCTTCAGCCTCGAAGCTCCGGCTAGCTGCGCCTCCCAAGTCAGATGGCCTGTCCACCCGCGGGCCGCGGTGGTATGGTAGCAGGGCCGCCTTGTCAAAGGTGCCGAGCGCCGCGGGCGCAGGGTCTTTATGACACGCATTCTTCTAGTCGAAGACGACCCGGTATTCCTGCTGGCGCTGGCGAGCAGTCTCACCCAGGCCGGCTATGAAGTGCGGCAGGCGAGCACGGTGGCCGCGGCCCGCGCCGCGCTGCGCGAGCACAGCGCCGATGTCATGCTGCTCGACATGCTGCTGCCCGATGGCGACGGCTTCAGTCTGCTGCCCGAGGTGGCGGCGCGCGCCCCCGAGCTGCCGGTCATCATCCTGTCGAGCCATCATGATCCGGCGGCGGTGGTGCGGGCGCTGCGCGCCGGGGCGGTCGACTACCTGGCTAAGCCGCCGGCCCCAGCCGAGCTGCAGGCGGCGCTGCAGAGCGCCATCGCGCACGCCCGCCGCCGTCAGCGCCTGGGGACGCTGTACCCGCCGCAGGCGCAGTCTCCTGAGGAGGGAACGCAGCGCAGCGGCACCCTGGCGCTGCCGATTGGCAGCTCACCGGCGTGGCAGCGCGCCCTGGATCTGCTCTGCGCGGCGGCGCAGGGGCCGCGCACCACGGTGCTGCTCACCGGCGAGCCAGGGGTGGGAAAGGAGGTCGCGGCGACGCTGCTCCACCACCTGAGCGCGCGCAGCCGGCAGCCGTTCGTGGTCGTCAACGCCGCGTGCCTGACGCCAAACCTTATCGAATCAGAGCTCTTTGGACACGAGGTGGGGGCCTTCACCGGCGCCCAGCAGAGACGGCGCGGCCTGTTCGAGATGGCCTCCTCCGGGGCGCTGTTCCTCGATGAAATCGGCGAGCTGCCGCTGGACCTGCAGGCCAAGCTGCTGCGCGTGCTGGAAGGTCATCCCTTCCGCCGGGTGGGTGGCGAGCGCGATCTGTCTGTGGATGTGCGGCTTATCTGCGCCACCAATCGCGACCTCGCGGCGCAGGTCGCGGCCGGCCGGTTCCGCGCCGATCTGTACCACCGGCTGCGGGTGTTCGAGGTGGCGCTGCCGCCGCTGCGCGAGCGGCGCAGCGACATCCCGGAGCTGGCGCTGTACTTCTGTCGCCTCCTCGGGGTGCCGCTCGGGTATCCCGACCCGCGGATCTCCACCGATGCGATGAGCGTGCTGGTCGCGCATCACTGGCCGGGCAACGTCCGCGAGCTGCGCAACGTCATCGAGCGCGCCCTGCTGCTGTCCCGCGGGCAGGAGATCGCCCGCCGCCACCTGCCCGCCGAGCTGGCGCTGGCGCCGCTGCCGGCCCTGGGTCGCCCGACCCCCGATGTCAGCCCCAGCGCGACGCCGGCAGCCCCGGCGGCAGCGACCCCGGTACCCGGCGCTCCGCTGTCAACCAACCTGGAGGACTGCATCCGCCGCCAGGTCCTCCTGGTGTACGAGCACTGCGGCGGCAACCTGACGCGCGCGGCGGCGGCGCTCGGCATCTCCCGCATGGCGCTGCGCCGACGGCTGCACGCCTACGGGGTCAAATAGGTTCAGCGCTCCGACCTCCATACCTTTTGGCTGCGGATCCGCAGCGCCGCCGGCACGAAGTGAGCCGGCTCGGCGTGGCGCGGTGGCTCGAATCGTTCCACCCCAAGATATCTGACAACTCCCTACTGGGTGCGGCATCTGATCGGCCAGATTTCGCGCACTTATGCCCCCCGCATGGAGGATCAGATGAAGATGGCTGCCCGGACTGCGCTTGGCCAGCGACCCCTTTTTCACTTCTTGCTGAATCTTTTGCCGGCCCTCGGGCTCGCACTTGCTGGCTGCGGCGACCCGCCGGCTCCGAGCGAGCCGCCCGAGCGAGCGGTGAGCGCGCAGTTCGGCCTGACCGTAGATCCCGCCGATCCCGGCCTGCAGAGCACCCAGCAGCAGCCGATCGCCTCGCCGGCCAAGGTCACTGGCGGCAGTGACGACCTGGCGCTTCTGGCCTACGTGCACAAGGAAGCGCAGACTCCCAGCCGGCTGTGGGTCGAGCTCTATCTGGTCAACCGCGGTCCGCAGCCGCTCAAAGGGGTCACGGTCAGCGTGAGCGGGCTGACCAACGCCGCGGGCTTTTTTAACTTCACCGATGATCCGCTGGCCGACACCGCGAGCCCGGCGACGCTCAGCGTGGGCGCGATTGCTCCCGAAGGAATCGAGCGCCTCAGCCTGGGCTTGTCGCCGCAGGCCGCCGGGCAGCCGATCTCGCTGCAGCTAGCGGTGCAGGGCAGCACCGGGCGCTACACGGCGACCTCGTCGGCGCCGCTGCAGCTGACCGCGGACGACAAGGAGCTGTGGGTGGCGCAGCCGGATGCCGACCTGCTGGTCGTCGTCGATACCGCGGCGGCCAAGACGGTCGACCGGGTCGGCGTGCCGGGCCGACCGACCTCGGTGGCGATCACTGCTGATGGCGCGCTGGTGCTCGCGACCAGCGCTCGCAGTAACCGCGTCAGCGTCATCGACCGCGCCACCCGCAGCATCGTCCAAACGCTGGAGGAGAGTGACGGCATCGGCCGCGAGCCGCGCCATGTAGTCCTGTCTGCCGATGGCCAGCGCGCTTATGTAAGTGCTTATGTGGGCGAGCGGGTGACCGCCCTGCAGCGCCAGGGGGATCGCTTCAGCGTGGTCGGCAGCGTGGCGGTCGGCCGGCGGCCGGTGGGAATGTCCCTTACTCCCGACGGCGCGACCCTGCTTGTCTCCCACTACCTGCCGCGCGGCAAGGTAACCGCCAACCAAGGCTGGGTGACAGTGATCGACACCCAGGCGCTGACTGCGGCGGGTGAGGCAACGATCGCTGATGACGCCAACGTAGAGGAGTCGGGGTGTCTGACCGACCTGTTTCATCTTTCCAAAGATCGCGCCATCGAGCTGTCCGCCGAGGGCGTGCCCACCCAGCTTGCCGGACTCTTTCTGACCCCGAGCGGCACCGAGGGCTGGATTCCCGGCCTGCGGGTGGGAGGCGCGATTCCGATCTGGGAAGGCCAGGTGGACAAGGTCGGCCTGGGTCCGATCCAGGGACGCTTCGCTCCTGGCTTCACCTTCATCCTCAACACCCGCGAGGCGCGCCGCGCCACCGCGATGCGCCACCCCGGTGCCATCGACCTTCCCGATGCTCCGGCGAGCCTGCTGCGCTGCCTGCGGCCGGCCCTGCAGATCGAGTCTCCCACCGCCACCACCGTCATGGCCGGAGTCCAGGCCAGCCCCGCCGCCGCTTTCCCGGCCGCGGTGACCTCACTCAGCGAGACCGGAGTGGCGCGCTTTATCGCCTTTACCCGCGGCGGCCGGCGCGCTCTCATCCCAAGCTATGTCGCCGATGAGATCATGGTCTACGACACCATCACCAAGCAGCCGACCTCCCTGCGCCACTTCACCCTCAGCGGGTCCAATCCTACCGGCATCGCGGTGAGCAAGGATGGCCGGCGCGGCTATGTCGCCTATGAGAACTCGCTGTTTGTCTCGGTGCTCGATCTGTCTGCGTACGCCGATCCGGCGGCGCTGCCCGGTCCCTCGTTCGTTCCCTATGAGCTCAAGAAGCTGCCCGGCCCGCCCAACAGCGCGTTTACCCAGAGCACGATCGTCCGCTATGTCGACAAAGTCAGCGCCCTGCCGCCGATAACCGAAGTGGGTCAGGTCGAGCTCCTCGCCAGCGATCCGCTCTCGCCGATGCAGCGGCGCGGCCGGGTGCTGTTCAGCTCTTCCAACCCCACCAAGTATCCGCAGCTCACCGTAAATCGCGAGGCGGCGTGCGCGGCCTGTCATCCCGACGGCGGCACCGATGGCTCGGTGTGGGCGACCATGGAGGGCGAGCGACGTACCATGGGACTGTGGGGCGGAGTCGCCGGCCGCGGCTGGCTGCACCAGTCGGCGACCCACCAGAACGCCGATGAGTTCGTGCGGACGATCGTGGCCGAGCGGCTGGGCGGCAAGATGACCTCGAGCGAGGACTTCGCCGCGCTGGCCGACTACCTGGCGCACGGCATCGCCAAGCTGCAGCCGCCGCGGGTCGATGCGGCGCTGGCCGAGCGTGGGCGGCAGCTGTTTCAAGCCAACTGCACCAGCTGTCACGCCGGCGATCACTACACCAGCGGCCGGGCGAGCGGCAGCGATCCGCTGGGCGGCGGTGACAACGCCGGCCCGGGACTATATGACGTCGGGACGACGACCGACAACGCGCACGCGGTGCTCGGCAGCCTGTTTACGGCGATGCTGCCGCCGACGGCCAAGCAGGCCTTCGACCTGACGCGCGGGGATCGCCGGCTGGGCATGGGCGACCCGCTGCAGCTGCAGCTGTCGTTCCGCCAGCGCCCCGACCGGGCGCGCGGACAGGTC
The DNA here is from genome assembly GCA_044222245.1 of Polyangia bacterium. Classification (GTDB taxonomy): domain Bacteria; phylum Myxococcota_A; class Polyangia; order Palsa-1104; family JAEUJZ01; genus CALFML01. Next base: position 55,268 of record JBGANQ010000005.1, read on the forward strand.
AAGGCCCCGAGCCTGATCAATGTGCGCGACAACGTCCTGTTTTTCCACAACGGTCAGTTCGACCAGCTGGCAGACGCCGTGCACTACATGAACAGCCAGCTCAAGGCCGGGCTCAGCGCCGACGATGAGAAGGCCATCGTCGAGTTCCTCAATACGCTGTAGCCCGCAGCTCCTGTTGCCGGGGTAGGCGCGCCCCGGCAACCGGAGCCGGTGCGGCGCCTACTCGCTGCGGCGCCCGCGCTTCTTGGCCGCAGCGAGCAGCGCCTGCAGCTGGCCGTACACCGCCTCGCACAGCGCCGCCGGGCGATTCCTCTGCTCGCCCAGGGCATAGTGCGCGGCGCGCAGCGCCTTGTTGGCGCTGCTCAGGTAGTCGTCCAGCGGCGCGAACTCCAGCCGCTGCGCCGGCCGCGTGCCGTCATTTGCTCCCGAGCACAGGGCTGAGGTCTCGACCGCGTGGGCGTTGCGGCAGGTGAGCGGCCGCGCCGGATAGATGCTGCACGCGCCGTCCCGGTTGAACGCGCACATGATCCGCTTGCGCCAGTGGGCCACATGCAGCTCCATATAGGCGGCGCGGTCCCCCTTGGCGCTGCAGTCGGCCATCTGCCCGGCAGTGCTGCCAGTCGCCGCCTTCCACGCCGGATAGGCCTGCAGGAACGCCTCGCGGGCGGCGGTATTCTCGGGGCGCATGAGCCAGCGGCTTACCGCAAGCGCCTCGGGCTGATAGACCATGACCATCTCCTCGCAGCAGCCGTTGCAGCCGACTGCGCACACGATGGGCAGGCTCTGCTTGCGGCCGACCTCGGCGCGCGCCTGGCAGCCGCGATCCACCTGCTCGGCCAGCCCCTGGGCGAGATCGGCGGCCTCGTCGCGCGACAGGCGGCGCGGGAAGCGACGCTCGCCGCTCAGGTAGCCGGGGTCGGCGAGCAGCTCGTCAAACAGGGCCTGCGGGCGCGCGGAAGCTGGAGGGGCAGTCATAAGAGCATTTTAGCTTCAAAGCGCCAGCCGCCGCATGGATGTCGCGGCACCCCGAGCCTGGCGCCGCGGTCCGCTGCTTACGGCGCAGCCGGGGGCGGCAGCGCCTGCTCGCCCAGCTGCTGCGCCATCTCGGCCAGCTTGGGGTGACCCGGCTGGAGGGCGCGGGCGGTCGCCAGGTGCTGGCGGGCCAGCGCCAGCGCGCCGAGCTGGCCGTACGCCATGGCGAGGTTGGCGTGAGCGCGAAACGAACCGGGGTGGCGGCGCAGCGCGCGCTGGTAGGCGGCGACGGCGGCGTCCGGGCGACCGCGGCCTAGCTCGGCGTTGCCGATGGCCACGTCGGTGCCGACATTGGCGAGCAGCGACCGCGAGCGCCACAGCTCGGGCAGGGCGGCGGCGGCATCGCCGGCCAACAGGGCATCCAGGCCGCGCTCCAGGGCGATCTCACCCGAGCGCGGATCCACCCGCGCCGCGTGCGCCAGCAGGGCGGCGCGCTCCCCCGGCGCCGCGGCGCGGGCGCGGCTGCTCAGGCGAGCGCCCAGCCAGGTGCCCAGCGCCGGCGCCAGCAGCAGCGCGGCTCCAAGGAGGGCCAGGCAGCGCATGCCCACCGCCGCCCGCTCCACCGTCCTCTGCAGGCGCGGACTGTCTGGCGGCACCGCGGCGGAGTCTGAAGGGACCAGACCGACCCGATGCGCGCCGTCGCTACCTGCATCAGCCAAGTGCGATGTCGCCCAGGCGGCTAAGTAGAGACTGCGGGCGGCGGGCCTATCAGGCACGGCGTCGCGCTTGCGGCAGCTGCCCTGAGATCGAGCGCGCGGACTTGCCGCCAGCACCAGCACCAGCACAATCAGGGCGGCCGGCTGCTCCAGGGGGCTGTCCCCGAGCGCGCAGACCGCCCAGGCGGTCAGCACCGCGCTGCCGGCGCGCCAGGGACGCCCGCGGCCGCCGCGCCGCAGACCTGCCCAAGCCCAGCCCCAGGTGGCAGCGAGCAGCAGCAGCGCCACCGGCCCCCCCTCTACGGCGACCTCCAGCCAGTCATTGTGAGCGGTCGTGGCATTGAGGAAGCGGCGAGCGGCGGTGCGCGGCGCAAGCTCGGCGAGGCGTCGACCCTGAGCATCGAGGTAGGCGTCCGCAAAGCCGCCGAGCCCGACCCCCAGCGGCAGCGCCCGCGCCGCCGCCCCGAGGCTCGTCTGCCAGATCCACAGCCGCCCGGCAAAGGCGACGGGCAACGGCGTGTCACCGGCCGCTTCGACCTTGTCCGGGGCCGCGCGAGCGACCGCCGAGCGCCCTGCGTCCAGGCTGCGCGGTGCGACCAGCACCAGCAAGGCCAGCGCTGCTGCCGCCAGCGCCGGCCGCCCCGAGCGGAGCACCGCCGGCCAGCCGGGCAGCATCAGCCAGCCGGCGACCGCCGCCGCCCACGCCACCCGCGAGTGCGACAGATAGAGCCCGGCTGCCTGCAGCGCGAGCAGCGCGAGCAGCGCGAGCCGGCGCTGCCGCCGCCGACTCCCGAGCGCTTGCTCCAGCGTCAGCGGGAGCGTCAGCGCCAGCAGCAGCCCGAGCCAGTTCGGGTTGCCCTGACCGCCGTGGACCTGCAGCCCGCGGGCGCCTGTGATGTACTCAGCGAGCGCGACCAGCGCCGCGGTGCCGCCAACGAGCTGCGCCACCCAGCGGGCGACGGCGCGGCTCTGGTGGCGGGGACCCTGCACCGCGGCCAGCAGCAGCGCCGTCGCACCCACCCAGGTGCCCAGCGCCCGCAGCCCCAGCGGCCCGCTGCGCGCCGCCGCGACTGCCAGCCAGGCGACCAGCGCGAGCCACCCGAGCACCGCCTCCGGTAGCCCCCGCGGTCGCTGCGGCCGCAGCAGGCCGGCCAGCAGCGCCACCGCCCCGACCAGCAGCAGCGCCACCCGCTTGACCTCCGCCGCCGGTGCCAGCGGATCGTAGACCAGCGCCGCCGCGCTGGCGCCGCCGACCAGCCACAGCTCGCGCGACCCCCAGGCGCGGCCGGCAGAGGGCGCCGCGCTCACCCCTTTTCGCGACTGTCGATGAGCTTGCGCAGCCGCACCCGGGTGTCTTCCTGCTTCTCGCTCTTGAGCGCCGTGTCGAGCAGCCGGGTCACGGTCTTGTTCTCGGCGCGGCGCAGGTAGCGCTCGGCGAGGTCGCTCTCCAGCACCCGCTCGGAGGCCAGCGCTGTCAGCAGCCGCGGCAGCGCCTGCTCGGGCTGCCACTCCAGGCGGATCGCTGCCGCCGCCAGGGCGACGGGAAAGTCGGTGCCGGCCTCGCGCCGGACCAGCTCGGCCAGGAGGCGCGTGCGCACCGCAGGGTCGGCGAGCCGGGCGACAAAGCGCGCCACCGCCGGCAGCCAGTCGCTCGGCAGGTTGTCCAGCTCGCCGAGCAGCGCGGCGTCGGCGCTTGGCTCGCCCAGGCGCGAAAGCGCGACCTCGCTGTGCACCCGCAGCCAGGCATCGCTGTTGCGCAAAAGCGGCTGCAGCCGCGGGCGCATGCGGGGATCCCCCAGCGCGCCCAGCAGATCAATGGAGTCCTTGGCCACCCCGTCCCGCTGCTGCGCCAGCGCGACGTCGATGCTGCTCGCCACCAGCTGGCTCGCCCCGTCGGGCTTGAGGCCGGCGACGACCGGCGCCAGCTCGGTGCGGTCGCGCGCCCAGTTGAGCAGCACCCGCGCCGGCGTCCCCGGGTCCTTGTCGGCGCGCAGGAAGTCCTGGACGTCGGCGGCAGCGCAGCGCTTGGCCTCGAAGCAGCCGAGCAGGTAGTCGCGCACCCGGCCGTCGCCCACCTTGCCAAGCGCGATCGCCGCTCGGCGCCGCGTCCCCTCGACGTTGGCGGTGAACAGCTGCTCGTAGATAAGCTGGCCGCGCTTCTGGCCGCTGAGCTCGTGGATGGCGTAGATCGCCTCCTCGCGCAGCTTGAGGTGGGGGCTCTTGATAAAGCCCTCCAGGGCGGGAATCGCCGCCGCCGTGCCGTGGCTGGCCAGCGCCTCGATGGCCGCCCGCTGCACCGGCTGCTCGCTGTCGGTGAGCAGCTTGACGAGCAGCGAGTCGACCTGCGCGCGGTCGAGCGAGTCGGCGCTCTTGGCGACGATGGCGGCGATCGCCTCGAGCTTGATCGAGTCGCTCGGGTCGGTCAGCGCCTTGGCCAGCAGCGGGTCGACCGCTGCCTTGGGCCCCGCCGAGGGCAGCTTGGCGATGGCGGAGATGGCCTCCAGCTTGACCCGCTCGCTGGGGTCGGCCAGCGACTTGGCCAGAAGGTCGCGACCTTCTACCCGGCGGACATCGCCGATGACGAACGCGGCGTTGAGACGGATGATCGCCTGCTTGTGTTCGCTGAGCCGGCCGATCTCGGCGAAGAACGCGCTGCGGTCGAGCCGCTCCAGCGCGAAGGCGATGTTGTTGAGCAGCCGCGCATCGCGCACCCCGGGCAGCAGACCGAGCAGCGGCCGGGTGGCGCTCTTGTCGCCGATTCGGCCGAGCGCGTAGACCGTCTTGTTGAGGGTGTTCGGGTTGCCGTTTTCCAGCAGCGGCAGCAGCGGCCTGACCAGGCGCGGCGAGCCGAGCTCGGCGGCGGCGAGCACCGCCGGGTAGATGAGGGTGTCATCGCCGCTGGTCAGCGCGAAGGCGACATCGTCCTCGATCGCCGCGCGCGGGATGAGGCGGCGGGCGTGCCACAGCGCCGCGAAGGCGGCCGGCCGCAGGGCCCCGGTCTCGGCCGTCTCCTCTTCCCCGTCCTTGTTGGCCGGCCGCACCGGCTTGCGCCGCAGCTCCTCGCGCAAGACCTTGATCGCCCGCCGGCTGCTCAGCTGACCAAGCGTCGCCAGGATGACCTTGCGGTTTCCCAGATCCTCGTCGCGGCGACGGTAGGACCGCAGCAGCGGCTCGATCGAGCGCTCATCGGGCAGCTTGGCCAGGCTCTTGATCACGCTCATCCGCACCTCGGGCTCCCAGTCTTCGAGCGCCGTGTACAGGGTCGACAGCCCGCGGCGGTCGCCGAGCACGCCGATGAGCTCGGCGCACAGGGCGCGCAGGTCGGCGGCGGCGTTGTCGGCGACGCAGCGCTCCAGGGCCGCAGTCGAGCGCTTGCCGAGGTTGAGGATGTCCGGGCTGGCCGGCATCTCGCGCTCGGTGACGTTGATGAGCACCGTCGGATCGCTGACCAGAGCGGCCAGGACCTTCTTGCGCGCCGCATCGGTCCCGTTGTCGTCGCTGCTGCCCGAGAGCTTGAGCAGTCGCTCCGGCTTGTCGGCCACCGCGCGCCACACCACCCCGAGCGTGGGCAGCAGCGCGCAGCCAAACAGGGCCAGCAGGACCGCGCGGCCGCGCGGCCGCGGGCGTGGGGCCAGTCCGCCGCGCTCGCACAGCGGCGCGTGGGCAGGAGCTTGGCCAGGAGCTTTGCTAGGTCGGGCCGGATGATCTTCAGCAGGCATGGGGATCCGCAAGGTGGGCGGGCGAGCCGCGGTGGACTTGGGACTGGACGGAAAAACTTACTGCCGACGGCGCAATGTAATTTGAGAACCTGGCCGCGCAAACAGTTTTATCATCCCGTCGCTGCTAGGCTTACAGGGCGGGGCTGCGCGGCGCCCGCCGGGTAGTCCGGAAGGCGGCCCCGGGCCTCCGGCGGAGCGCTTGCTCGGCTGGCGAGCCCGCCAAAGACGCAGTGAGTCTGCCAAATCGTAAGGAAACCGCGGGTCTATTGTGGAGATAACGAATCTCTGTTCCGCGACTCCTTTTTTTGTTATCTTATTGCCATGAATAATAGACCTAATAAGCTTAACTGGATCCTAATGGGGGTACTCGGCGCGGCGATCCCGGCATCCGCGGGAGCGCAGAGCGCGACCTTCACTTTCGACACCACGCAGACCTCGCAGCCGGTCTACGCGCCGCGCAACATCGTCGCCGTCTGGGTCGAGCGGACCAACGGCACGTTCGTGCGCACGCTGGCGCAGTGGGCGGCGACCCGCAAGCAGTATCTGCTCGCCTGGAACGCATCGTCCAAGGGCAACAACGTCGACGCGGTGACCGGCGCGACCTTCGCCGCGCACGGCACCCGCAGCGTCAGCTGGGACCTCAAGGATGCCAACAAGACGCTGGTGCCCAACGGCACCTACGTCATCAAGATGGAGCTCACCGACCACAACTCCACCGCGGTGACGACCAACAACGAGGCCTCGTTCAACCTGACCGTGGGCGCGACGCCCGTGAACATGACGACGAGCGGCGGCGGCTTCAACAAGGTCCAGATCGTCTATACGCCGATGGGCTCGCCGCCGGACCTGGCCTCACCCCCGGTGCAGGACGCCGGCACCACGGGCGGCAGCGATGGCGGTGACGCCAGCACCGGCGGCGGTGGCAGCGCCCCGACCGGCTGCAGCGTGACCAGCCTGCGCGCTGGCTCTTCCGACCTCGCGGTCTGCGGACTCGGGCTCGGCGTGGGCCTGCTGGCGCTGCTGCGTCGTCGTCGCTGGGCCGTCACCGCCTAGTCTACCGCCCGGCGCCGCGCCGCGGGCCGCCCGCCCCCGGCGCGCCGCTCGCCTTCCCGCAAGCCGCCAATCCCTGGCTTGGACCTTTTTCTGAACGCATATTCTGCATTCAAATGAACGCATCCGGCAAAATTTGCGCAGTAGGCATTCGGCTTACCGACAGAGCGCCTTTGGCGTCCCACTTGCTTTAAATCCATCTGCCTCTAACTCGATATCAAGAGCGCAGGAGACGGTTCATGACCGAAAAGCAGCTGAAGTTCGCCCTGTTTGTTCGCGAGTATGCCGCGGCTATAGGCAGCCGCCCGGGGCCGGGGCGACCCAGCGTCAAGCCGACGCCGCCCGCCGAGATGATCGAGTGGCTCGATAGCGCGCTGTGTGTGCCGGCTGAGGTCCTGCCCGACGACCTGTGCGAGGCGGCCAGCCAGTTTGTCAGCGGACGGCAGCCGCATGTGTCGGTGGACGAGCTGGCGCCCTGGCTGATCGAGGCCTACCGCTACGCCTTCCCGAGTCCCACCCCGTAGCCGCAGCGCGAGTCGGCGGCCGCTTCACGGCCCGCGGTGGGCGAGCCAGCCGAGCAGCCCGCCGCCGAGCACCAGCCAGGCCGAGTTCAGGCGCCAGCGGACTAGCAGCACCAGGCTGGCGGCCGCCATGCCCAGCGTCCCCCAGCTGGTAATCGCCGACCGCCCGAGCAGCAAGGTGACGCTGAGCATCAGCGCCAGCGACGCCACGTTGACGCCATCAAGCACCGCCGCGGCGTGGCGCGAGCGGCGCAGCCGCGGCAGTAAAGGTGCGCTCAGGGCGACAAAGACAAACGCCGGCAGGAAGATTCCCACCGTGGCCAACAGCGCGCCCGGCAGGCCGCAGAGGACATAGCCGATGAAGGTCGCGGTGGTGAACACCGGCCCCGGGGTGAACTGGCCGACTGCGACCGCGTCGAGGAGCTGGGTCTGGGTCAGCCAGTGCCAGCGGACGACCAGATCGGCGCGCAAGAAGGCCAGCAGCACGTAGCCGCTGCCAAACAGCAGTGAGCCGACCTTGAGGAAGAACAGGAACAGCGGCCAAAGTCCCAGCGCGCCGGCGGCGCCTACCAGCGGGGCGGCGGCCGGTGGCAGCGCGGTCTGCAGGTACAGCGCAAGGGGCAGGGCGGCGGCAGCCGGGCCGTCCAGCTTCTGCTTCACCGCGCGCCCGAGCAGCATGAGCAGGCTGGCGCCGAGCAGGATCGGCAGCTCCGAGACGCCGAGCAGGCTGGCGGCCAGCGCCGCCGCGCCGACCGCGGCCAGCGGCAGGCTCTTTATCGCCGTGCGCGCGAACCCCCACAAGGCCTGCAAGACCACCGCGATGATGACCGGCTTGATCCCCCATAAGATCCCGCTCACCGCTGGCAGGGCGCCGTAGCGGACATACGCCCAGCCGAGCAGTGTGACGATTCCCATGGCCGGGGCGATAAAGCAGGCGCCGGCGACGATCAGTCCGGGCCCGCCGGCGCGGCGGTGACCGATGTGAATCGCCAGCTCGGTCGAGTTCGGACCGGGGATGAGGTTCACCGCGCCGATGAGATCGAGGAGCTCCTCCCGCGTCAGCCAGCGCCGGCGGCGCACCACCTCGTCTTCGATGAGCGCGATGTGGGCCACTGGGCCGCCAAAGGCGGTCGCGCCCAGGCGCAGGAACAGCCAGGCCAGCTCGCGCAGGGCGGCGCCGCGGGGGGGGTCGAGGGAGGCGTCGGGGGGCGCCAGTGCGGTCATCGGCCTGCGACCGCCCGCGGTCCGGTTCCGCCGCGGCGACGCGAGCTGCGCCGCGGTCGCCTGGAGTATGAGTCGAGCACTGCCGCCGAATCCGTCGCCATCGTGGCCCGCGGGGGGCCTTGTGTCAATCACCGCTGGCGGCGCCGGGCCTGCGCTCCGGACCGAGCGCGAGTCCGCAGCGGCTCGGGCAGAGAAGCGCGCCGCTTTTTCTGCTTTTTTCGCGGGCGACGCAAAATGTGCGCAGGATTTCGCTTTGTACCCCTCGTAAAGCTGGAACAGCGCTTGCAAAACGTCCTTCTGCGCCCACCGAGTTCCGCTGCCGCGCATCAGGCTGAAGATTGTTTACAAGAGGGAGACCATGCAGACCCAGTCGACAAACAGCCCCCCGACGGACGGTACCCTGGTAGTAGGGATTGACTTTAGTGAGTGCTGCGAGCGCGCGCTGCTCAATGCAGTCACGCTGGCTGAACATGGACCCGGGCAGCTCCAGCTTGAGCTCGTCCACGTTTTTGAGTGGCCGGGGGCGGCGGAGTCGCCTGCCAGCGCCGAGTCGACTCCCAAGCCGGAGGAGTCGCAGGCCAAGGTGCCCGATGTCGTTGCCCAGTCCCAGGCCTCGCTGCAGCGGCTGGCGCAGCTGTGCTCGACCGTGGTCGGCGACCGGGTGTCGGCCAAGATCCGCGTCCTGGTCGGCGATCCGGCGGCGCGGCTGCTGGCTGCCGCCGAGCGCGTCAATGCCTCGCTGATCGTGCTGGGTGAGCTCGGACGGAGCCTGCAGCCGCGCAGCGAGCTTGGCTCCACGGCAGAGCGAGTGCGTACGAGCAGCAACGTGCCGGTGCTGCTGGTTCCGTAGTTCCCTTTAGGAGTAATCATGCACCAGATCAAGCAGATCCTGTTGCCCACGGATTTCTCCGATTGTGCCGAGCCGGCCACCGCGCTGGCGCTGGACCTGGCGCAGACCTTCGCGGCGAGGCTCATTGTCCTTAGCGTCTATAACGCGCCGCTCTACTTTGGCGCGCTCGGAGAGCTCTATCTGGTGCCGGCTGAGATTGTCGAGAGGCTGCGCAGCGAGGTCGAAGGCTTGCTCGCGCAGCTGCGCGAGCGGGCGGCAGCGCGCGGGATCCCCGCGCTGACCCAGGCCGTCGAAGGCATCGCCCACGAGAAGATCCTCGAGGTCGCCCGAGGTCAGGGCATCGATCTCATCGTCATGGGGACCCACGGACGCACGGGGCTGCGCCACCTGCTGCTCGGCTCGACCGCCGAGCGGGTGGTGCGTACTGCCCCGTGTCCGGTCTTGACCCTGCGACCCCCCGCCGCAACTTCCGAGCAGCCGGCGCAGGAGTCTGGCTCCGCGCCGGGTGCCCCGGTCCGCCCTTCGGTGGCCGCGTAGCCGCTCTCTCCCCGGCGCTGCCGCGAGCCGTGCGGCCTGCCGCCGCCCCAGCTGCAGAGGCACTGGCCGCCTGCAGACCTCTGCTCCATCAGTCAGCGCAGCAGCCGCTCAGTCGCCCTCGGGCTCCCGCGTCTCCTCACTGCTGCCCGCCTCCAGGGCCTTCTGCCCGCGCGGCAGGCGGCTGAACCGCTCCGACGCGGCCAGCCGGCGGCGCAGCTCGGGTAGGACGTCGAAGATCGAGCGCGGCAGGCTCCCCGGCGGTCGCGGCGGCGGCACCGTCTCGACCAGGTGCGAGCGCACGACCTCGTCGCCGGCGAGGAAGACCTCGGCGTAGACCTTGTTGAGGGGAGTCTGCGCCAGCCCGTCCGCGCTGAGCATGTACTCATCGCGCATGGCGCCGGTGCGCAGCGCCTTGCGGTTGCCGTAGCTCCACCAGCCGGCCGCGTGCTGGTGGCCAAACAGGTACAGGTCGAAGTCCTCCCGCGCGGCCAGCAGCTTGTCAAAGTCGATGTTGATGGAGACATCGGGGTCCAGGGAGAAGAGGCGGTAGACCAGCTCCTTGAGCATGGTCCAGCTGACCGTCTTGACCGGATCCGAGCCCTTCCAGAAGCCGTGAAAGTAGCTGCCTGTCCAGTAGTCCCAGAAGGTGTCGGTGAGCAGGCGCTTGAGCTCGGGCATCAGGGCAAAGAGCAGCTTGCGCGGCTTGAGGCGGTCGTGGTGATAAAGAAGCGGCTGCAGCGGCATGGCGGCATCGAGCAGTGCCACCGCGCCCCAGCTTAGCGAGAGGATCTCTTCCCCCTCACGCTCAAGGGTCGGGTGCGCAACATCCATGCGAAACAGCGGATCGAACTGCGAGCCGTGCTCGATGTGCAGGCGGCCGCAGTTCAGCTCGAAGCCGGGGAAGCGGATCTGCTGGCTGCCGCCGCAGAGCTGCCGCAGGTAGTCCTGGGCCGCGGGAAAGATCAGCTCCGGATCGTGGTTGCCCAGGATGAAGTGCACTGCGCCGCGGGGCCCGGTGCGCTCGCAGAACGAGCGGAGCGCGGCGAAGAACGGCCCGTGGTGCGCGGCCACCCGCTGCAGCTTGGTCAGCGCCACCTGCGAGGAGATGTGATGCGGCCAGGCGCCGTCGACGCTGGTCTTTAACAGATCGAAGGTGTCGCCGTTAAATACAAGATCAATAGACAGCGGCGCGTAGCGCGGGTGGGTGTAGCCAAGCAGTAGCTCGCCCAGCCAGGCGGCGTGGGGAAAGTCATCGGCGGCGCCGCCGGCTCCCATCTCGATATCGCTAAAGACCACCAGCAGCCGGTCGGGCCGTGAGCAGCTGTGAATCACAGTGGGGGATGGATTCATATTCTTGAGCCTTACATTGCAAGCGGCACACCACGCCGCCCGGAGTCATCGTTGAACCTGGGAAGAATCGACCCGGACTGATGGGGGGACTGACTTGCGCAGAATTTGCATAATGAACAAGGCAGCTCGCAATCCCTGCGCAGATACTTTATCAAGAGTCGCTGGCGCAGGCCATTGTGTAGGGCGCTTGTTGGCGCGATAGGTACTTGGGTTTGTGCCGGAGCAAGCGGTGAGCTATAGTGATCTCACGACCATGGCGGATGTTCCTAACAAGGAAGTGGCCGACGCCCTGGCCGAGGTCGGTCGGCTGCTGGCCGAGCAGGGGGCTAATCCCTATCGGGCGCGGGCCTATGAGCAGGCTGCGCTCCTGGAAGTCGATCGCGAGTACCGGGAGAAAGCGGCCTCCGGACAGCTCTATCGTATCACGCCCCGCCTGCAGAACCCGCACCGCGACGCCTGGCTGCCCGTGCTGCACACCCACCGCGGTGAGCGGCACTATACGGCTCTTTTTTCCAACACCCCGCGCGCGCACCAGCTGGGCATGACCGGGGACTGGGTGGTCATCTACTATGACGGCGCTGGCCGCCCCGAGCGGCAGTGTACGGTGATCACCGCCCGGTTTGGACCTCTGGCCGGCCAGCGCGTGGTGCGCGGGCGTGAGGGGGAGTGTGCCAGCCACTATGCGCAGACCTCTTCCAGCGACCAGCCGGCCGCCGCCCGGGCGGCGCGGCGAAGCTGAGCGGGCGACCACCGCGGCGAGGCGCCGCTGACGACCGTGACCGGCTGAGCCTGCCCAGGGCATAGAGCAAGGAACGCTCGCAGCTCCCCCCAGCCAGTGGCTGGCGACCGCCTCCCTTTTGCCGCGCGCAAGGGTGCTACAGTGAAAGGGGGCCTGTTTAGCGTGCATACTCTGGCATCGGTTACCTTGGCTTACGCTGCCCGATTCTTCCCTACCGACAGAATCCGACTGGTGGGCAGGAGCCAAGGCGCGACCGGCCGCGGCAGGCTCTCACGGTCAGTCACTATCATGATCTTGCTTAACTCAAGCTGGGCGGGAATTGGGATGAGGCAGCTACCATGAACAAGCAGCGGGGTCGCGCCGGCTCGCACGGGGGCGGGCACGACTCGGGGAGAGCCGTCGCCAGCCAAGCTACAGGCCAAGCTACAGGCCAGTTCGGCGCGCAGTCGACGCTGCTGGAGACGGGGGAGATCAGCGCCCTGGGCGATACGATGGCCCCGCCCAGCGATCAGCCGCTGCCCGCCGCCCCCCCGGGGAGATTTCCCGTCCTGCATTGGGAGCGCTATGAGTTTGTGAAGCTTCTGGGCAAGGGCGGGATGGGCGCTGTCTACAAGGCCCGCGATCCACGGCTAAATCGCCCGATCGCCCTCAAGTTCATCCATAGCACAGACGATCAGATGATCCTGCGCTTCATGCAGGAAGCGCGCGCCCAGGCGCGTATCGATCACCCGGGAATCTGCAAGGTCTACGAAGTAGGAGAGGTGGAAGGCAAAGCCTACATCGCCATGCAGTTTATCGATGGACCCTCGCTGAACCAGGCGGCGCGGCAGCTCTCGATCGGCGAAAAGGCCCAGGTCATTCGCGACGCAGCCCAGGCGCTGCACGCGGCGCATGAGCTTGGAATCATCCACCGCGGACCTACGACCGACGATTTATCCCAGGCATTTCGCTAGCCTTAAAGGTGGCCAAAATTTGGCGGAAACTGCCCGGAAACCGCCGCGAAACTCGTCACAAAATTGGCCGCAAAAATTGCCGAAAAAATAGTTTAACAGAAGGCGTTTTTCATAAAGCGGAGTGTAACCTTTTTTTAACCGCCCATGATATGATGAGAATCTTGCCCGCGTCCGGGACTCAGGCTGAGGTAGTGTCCATGTTACGGATTACGCGATCAGGTTCTTTGGCTTCGGGGAGTGTTCGCGTCCGCTCCCCCCACTGGCTGCCGTTAACCCTGTTCACTGTCGCCCTTTCTCTGCTCGCCGCGGCGCTTCCCGCTTGGGCGGCGCCGGCCGGCGATCTGCTGGCCCGCCACAGCCCCAACGCCCCAACCATTCCCTCGCCGTTTCTGCGACTTTATTCCATGGCAGTCTTCGCGGTGATCGCGTACCTGCTGCAGTGGCTGATCGCCAAGCGCAAAGATCACCGGATGGCGATGCGACACGGCATGGCGGCGGCCTTCATCCTGAGCGGGATTGATCACTTCGTTCAGGCCGAGGCAGTCTACATTCCCATGCTCCCTGACTTCCTCAAGCCGCAGGGGCTGATCCTGGTCTATTTCTCGGGGGTCACCGAGCTTTTGGGCTCGGTTGGTCTGGTCGTGCCGCTGGCGGTGTATCGGCACCTCGGCCTGCCGCACCTGCGCAAGCTGGCGGGAATCGGCATCACGTTGATGCTGGGAACCTTGATGATCGCCAACGTCGACATCGCGATCAAGGCGGCGCAGGGTCATCACTACGCGTTTCCGGCGTGGACTTATTATCTGCGGCTCGCCTTTCAGCCGCTGTTCATGATCTGGGCGCTATACTGTACGGAAGTAATCTTGGCCGCGCCTACCGCGGACAGTGTGCCGATGAAGCTGTTCCTGCTCGATCAACAAAAGCGCCTTGAGCGATTCTTCCCGGTGTTCAAGCCGCTCGCCATGTCCTATGACGCCCATACCGTGCTGCGCGAGAAGGTGACCAGCCTGGTCGTTACCGGCGCCAAGGTGACCGACCTCACCAAGTGCGATCTCGGCTTCCTGTTTGATTACATCGTCTTTCCCCCCGATATCATGAAGTTTGCCACCGAGTGGAAGCAGCAGGGCCGCGCCATGCAGAAGGGCGACATCATCATTCAGCAGGCCTCGGTGCCGCCGCTGCCGCTGTCGCTCAAGATGGTGTTCGCGGTGCGCATCGTCGACATGTTCCGCACCCCGACCAAGATTGGGTTCAGCTATGGCACGCTCCGGGGACACGCCGAGATGGGAATCTCGGAGTTTTACTTCTCGATTCAGGACGGCGTGCTGCGCGCCAATATCCACACCTATTCTGCCCCGGGTGCCCTGCTGACCCGCATGGTCGCGCCGTTTATCACCTTGCCCTATCAGCAGTACTGCACAAACCGCGCGCTCCAGCGCATGAGCGAGTCGTTCCTGGCCGCCAACCGCTGACCGTCCTTCAGACCTTCCAGCAGACTCGCAGCAGACTCGCAGCAGACTCGCAGCAGACTCGCAGCAGATTCCCAGCAGTCCTGTGTGCGCATCCGCCCGCCAGGGCTCCGGCGCACACCCCTTCCGACCGGTCCTTGACAGAGGGAATGATGGGCGTAGGCTTTATGCTAGTGTAGGCGTGTCGGCCTCGCGTCGCGACGTCTGCGCTTAATAGGTCTTGCCATGGCATACAAATCCCGAAGAACTCGCCGCGAGGCGGCAGATGAAGATCCGATGGAGCAGCTGAACCTGGATCCCACCCTGCAGAACGTGCAAACCGTGGTAGCGCTTCACTCTCACCACGCGCATGAGGTCAAGCCTCCGCTGCGCCTCATCCAGTGGCTGACTGCGCAGCTCGGGCGGCCGGCGGCGTTTTATACGCTGCTCACCGGCATCATGCTGTGGATCGCCTATAACTCCCTGGCGCTGCGACTGGGGCTGCGGTGCCTGGATCAGCCGCCGTTTTTCTGGCTGCAGGGCTTTGTCGCGATGGCGGCGCTGCTCATCAGCAGCATGGTCCTTATCACTCAGAATCGCCAGGGCAAGCTGGCGGCGCGCCGGGCGCTGCTCGATCTGCACGTCAACCTGCTGTCCGAGCAGAAGGTGGCCAAGGTCATCTCGCTGCTGGAGGAGCTGCGGCGGGACATTCCCTCGGTCGGCAATCGGGTCGATCCGCAGGCCGAGGCGATGTCGCGGCCGGTGGACGCCCACGCGGTGATCAGCAACTTGGAGCAGCGGGTCGAGCAAGCCATCGCCGGCCGCCTGTCGTCCGCTGAAGCCGCCGCCGAGCTGCAGATCGCCGCCGAGGTGGCCCAGGCCAGCCCCGAGGCGCTTCAGCCGCCGCCGCCGAAGTCGGCCTGACGCCACGCTTCATAGGCCAGCACGGCCACGGCGTTGCTGAGGTTGAGGCTGCGCTGGCCGGCGCGCATGGGGATGCGCAGCCGCTGCTCGGCGGGCAGGGCCTCGAGCATGGCGGCCGGCAGCCCGCGCGTCTCCGGACCAAAGAGGAAGCCGTCGCCGCTACGGTAGCGGACCTGATCGTAGCGGGTCGTGCTGCGCGTGGACAGCGCGAACACCCGCGCCGGGCCGGTGGCGGCGAGAAAATCGGCATAGGAGTCATGCAGCTGCACCGCCGCCCACTCGTGATAGTCAAGCCCCGCGCGGCGCAGCTTCTTGTCTTCCATGGCAAAGCCGAGCGGCTTTATCAGGTGCAGCTGGCAGCCGGTGTTGGCGCACAGCCGAATCACATTCCCGGTGTTGGGGGGAATCTCCGGTTGAAACAAGATGATGTGAAACACGGGCCTGGACTCGCTGCTTGTTTAGCGGAAGCTAGCACGGCGGCGGCGAAAAAGGCGGCCGCGTCCGGGCTCAGGTCGGGGCGGCGGCGGCGCCGAAGTGATAGGCTGACAGCCGGACGCCCCAGACCTTTCCGTTGTAGGCCGTGGTCGCCCGATCTGCACCGGCGGCGCCGGCGATCACCAGCAAGGGAATCAGGTGCTCCTCGCGCGGGTGGCAGAGGCGCGCCGCCGGCGCCTGCGTCCACTGCAGGAGCCGCTGCTCGCGCGCCGCCTGCGGGAGCGCCATGGTCTGGCGCAGCCAGGCATCGAACTCCTCGGAGATTGGGCCGGCCTGCGGATCGCGGAACGCCCGCAGGTTGTGGAACGTCATGCCGCTGCCGAGGATGAACACGCCCTGGTCGCGCAGCGGCGCCAGCGCGCGACCCAGCGCCAGGTGCTCGGCCGGATCGAGCCCGCGCTTGAGCGAGAGCTGCACCGTCGGCACGTCGGCCTCGGGGTAGGTGAGCTTGAGCGGCACGAACGTGCCGTGATCAAAGCCGCGCTGGGCATCGGCCGCGGTGGCGAATCCGGCCCCGCCCAGCAGCTCGCGCACCTGCTCGGCGAGCTGCGGCTGCCCGGGAGCCGGCCAGGTGAGCTTGTAGGCCGCGGGCGGGAAGCCGTAGTAGTCGAAGTACAAGGGCGGCTGCGCGCCGGTCATCACCGTCGGCACCGGCTCTTCCCAGTGGGCCGAGATGATCAGCAGCGCCTTGGGCGGCGCCGCTGGCAGGGTGCGCAGCGAGCGCAGGTAGCCGGCCAGCTCGGCGAACTCGACCTGGCTCATCCCCAGGTCGACAAACGGCCACGGACCGCCACCATGGGGTAAAAAGACGACGGGCAGGCGCGGCGCTGAATCGGCGACGCGGCCGGGGGGCTGGGGCTGACTCATGGGGGCCTCGACTCGATTTTATACGTCAGTATGGGTCCGCGCCGGCCCGGGCACTAGGGCTGGGTCCTGCACCAGGCTGTTGCTCCGACCGCAACAATGGGTGCCGCCGTGCGCCGCAGCGGCGCGGGCCGACCCGGGGCTTCGCGACCTGCGGACCGCTCTGCTATGACTACGGCTCACTCGTTCAAAAGAGGCACCTCGATGATGGGCAAGATCTCCTGGCTCTGCGCGCTCTTTCTGTCCCCGCTCGGCTGCGGCTCGCTGTTCGGCCAAAATACGCCGCAGCCGCCGCCCACCGCCGCCGCCATCAGTCCGGCGGTCTCGTTCCCATCGGGGCTGGACTGCTCAAATGCCGGCGCGCAGCCGATCTCGGCGTCGTGGGATGTAAAGCCGATTCAGCTCGACAGCGGCACCGCGGGGGCGACGACCGAGTTCTCCAACCAGGAGCTGCTGACCAACACCGGAGGCTCGCCCACCGACTGTTACTATACCCCGGGCGGCTCAACGAGCTCGATCGCCGGATTGAGCCTGCGCCCCGGGCTGTGGCAGATCACCCTGACCCACACGATTCCCGGCTACCCTAACCCAATTGTGTGCACCCGGCAGCTCGTGCGCGGCGTCAACCAGATTGCGTTTGTCATCAGCGCGCTGACGGTCGGCTGCCAGTAGCGACGCTGACATCGCTGTCAGCATCCGAGACAGATTTCTGACGGGTCGCGGCGACCCCGGCGCGGCAAGCCCGTGAAGGCGAAGACTTTGCCGCGGTGGCACGGGCCTTGAGTAAGCTGGACCCATGAAAACTCTTCCCCTTGTCGCGATGATCCTGATTCCCTGGCTGGCCGCCTGCAACACCACCCCGAGCGGCGGCCTGACCGACCTCGGCGGCCGCGTTCCGCAGAAGCACCGCCCGACGGCCGCCGCCTGCTCGATGACCCGCGCCCCGGGTCCGGCCGGCATCACCGTCGGTCAGTGCAAGCAGGACAGCGACTGCGTGGACACCACCAAGGGCCAGAACGGCCGCTGCGTCTACAGCCGCATCGGCGCCAGCTGCAGCTACGACGAGTGCTTCGACGACAGCACCTGCCTGAGCAAGGTCTGCCTGTGCCGGCCCGACGGCGAGACCACGGCCACCGCGCAGGCCAACCACTGTCTGACCGAGGGCAACTGCCGCACCGACGGCGACTGTGGGGCCGGTGGCGCCTGCTCACCGTCGTTTTCGACCTGCGGCGCCTACAGCGGCGTGGTCGCCTACTACTGCCACACGCCGCAGGACACCTGCGTCGATGACGGCGACTGCCTGGGCAGTGATGGCGGCTTTGGCGGTCCTGGCTACTGCATGTTCAGCCCGGAAGGAGGCAAGTGGATCTGCGCCTACAGCCAGTGCGTTGGCTAGCGCCCGGCGCGGTGCGCCGCGGACCGGGGCCGACCCACCGCTGGCTCGCCTGGGGTCGCCGCCTGGCTGGGCTGTGCGGGCTCGCGCTGGTCGCCTGCGCGCCGCCGGCCGCGGACGGGCCGCTGCGCGGGTTTATTGCCGATGGCGCGCAGCGGCGGGCGGCGCTGCTCGACTCGCTGTGGTTTCGCGACAATGACTACGCGCGGCTGCGCCTTGGCCGCTACGCCAGCCAGGACGCGGACTCGTGGGACCTTCTGCCGGTATGGCTGCCGCCGAGCGCGCCGGTGCGCAGCGGCGCTGCGGTCTCGCCGCCGCCGCTGGCGCTGCCCGTCGATGCCTCGGAGGCAGAGCTGACCGCGGCGCTGCGCCGCCTGGGCGAGGCCGCCTTCTTCGACTACCCGGCGCAGCTTGTCGGCGGCTTCGAGCTGGCGCTGCGCTCGCCGGCCCTGCGGGCAGCGTACGGACTGTGGGAGGGCCGGGCGCCGGCCGATCCTGCAGATGCTGCGCCGCGTCTGGGGGGTCTCTTGCGTGTCGAGCTGCCCGGCGGGAGCGGCACCACGCTGGCCCTGAGCTGCGCCAGCTGCCACGCCCGCGCCAGCGGGGCGCAGGTCGAGCCGGGTCGCCCGGCGGACCAGCTGGACATCGGCGCCCTGGCGCAGGATCAGGCGCCGCCTGGGGTCACGCTGGCCCAGGCCTACTGGGGGCGCGGACGGGTGGATGTCAGTCCCGACGGCGCCGATGATCCGGTGGTGATCCCGGACCTGCGGGTGGTGGCGGCGCAGCGCTACCTGCATCATGAAGCGACCGTGCGCAGCGAGACCAGCGGCGCGGGGTTCCCTCTGGCCCTGGCGGTGCGCATCGAGACGCTGCTCATCACCACCCTGCATGAGCAGGCGCGGCCGCCGCCGCTCCTGGCGCTGGCGCTGGCGGTCTACCTCCGCTCGCTGGCGCCGCCGCCGCCGCCGCCGGGAGTCGGTCGCGGTCAGCAGCTCTTCGCGCAAAACTGCCAGCGCTGCCACGCGCCGCCAGACTATGCGGGCGAGCCGGTGGCGGTTGGTGAAATTGGCACCGATCCCGCCGCGGCGCGCAGCCGTGAGCGCGGCACCGGCACCTACCGCACCCCGACCCTTCGCCAGGTGGCGCAGCGGCCGGCCCTGCTGCACGACGGGCGGCTAGCGGATCTAGCGGCGCTGCTCGATCCGGCGCGGCTCGCCGCCGACTACCGGGGGGCGCTGCACGGCGACGGTCCGGTGCCCGGCCACCGCTACGGTCTGGAGCTGGCCAGCGATGATCGGAAGGCACTGCTGGAGTTCCTGCAGACCCTGTGACGCGCCTGCTCGCGGTGGGAGCGCCGCGCCGGTCCGTCAGGCGCGCAGCTTGGCGGTCGCCGCGGCGATGAGCTCGTAGGAGCGCAGCCGGTCGGCATGGCCGTGCAGGTTGGTGGTGATCATGAGCTCATCGGCGGCCGTCTCGGCAGCCAGCTCGGTCAGGCGCCTGGCCACGGTCGGCGGATCCCCCAGGATGAGGAGCTCGCGGTAGCCGGCGATGAGCGCCCGCTCCTGGGCGGTGTAGGGGTACGCCGTGGCCTCTTCCGGGCTGGCGAGCGGCGTATACTCGTTGCGCCGCAGCCGCAGCCACATAAGGTCCAGCGTCGAGGCCAGGTACTCTGCCTGCGCGCTCGTCTCCGCGCATACCACCGACACGCCGAGGATGACGTGCGGCCGCGGGAACGCCGCCGAGGGCGTGAACGCCTGCCGGTAGGCGCGCAAGGCGGGCTGCGGCGGCGTCGGACTGAAGTGACTGGCAAAGCCATAGCCCAGACCGCGGCTGCCGGCCAGGCGGGCGCTGGCGCCGCTGGAGCCGAGCAGCCAGATGGGCGGCAGCGCCACACCCGTGGGGACAACGCGGACGCGGTGAAAGGGGTGGCCGGGAGGGAAGCCGCTGCGCGACAGCTCGGCCAGCTCGGTCAGCTGCTGCGCGAACTGGTCGGCGTCAAACGGCCGCAGGGCCTGCGAGGTGATCTGATCCGTCCCCGGGGCGCGCCCGATGCCCAGGTCGATGCGGCCGGGGTGCAGCGCGGCGAGCGTATGGAAGGTCTCGGCGACCAGCAGCGGGGTGTGGTTGGGCAGCATGATGCCGCCCGAGCCGAGGTGGATGCGCGCGGTCGCGGCGGCGGCGTGGGCAATGAGGATGGCCGGAGTTGAGCTGGCGACGCTCGGCAGGCCATGGTGCTCGGCATACCACAGCCGGACAAAGCCGAGCTGCTCGGCGAGCCGGGCGAGATCGACCGTGCGCTGCAGCGCGACCGCCGGCTCCACTCCCGAGCCGACCGGCGCCAGATCCAGGACAGAGAGTGCGTAAGCCATGTTACCCCTCTCCGGTGAGCGTAGGAGTCATCCCGACTAGCTTACGTCTGCGCCGCCGTTCGCGCACGCCGCGGCCGAAGGTGGCGAGCGGTCAGCGGACGCCCCGGACTCAGTCGGCGCGCGGCAGCGAGAAGGTGAAGCTTGTGCCCTTGCCGACGACGCTGGACACGGCGATGGTCCCGCCGTGCGCGGCCACGATGCCCTTTACGATCGTAAGGCCCAGACCGGCGGCGGCGCGGTGCTGGTGGCGCACCTGATAGAAGCGATCGAATAAGTGGGGCAGCTGCTCGGCCGCAATGCCAGGACCCTGGTCGATGACCGAGATCTCGACCTTGTCTTTTTTCGTCGTCGCGCTCAGGGTGACGGTGCCGCCGCCGCGGGCGTGGCGGGCGGCGTTGCCGAGCAGGTTCTCCAGCACCTGCAGGATGCGCTCGCGATCGGCCAGGACCATGCCCACCTCGGCGTCCACCGCCAGCTCCAGCGTCAGCCCGCCATCGCGCGAGCGCAGCGCGTGCTCGCTGCGCGCCTGCTCGAGCAGCTCCTTGGCGGAGACCGCGGTGCGCGACAGGGCCAGGGTGCCGGCCTCGATCCGGCTGACATCGAGCATGTCGCAGATGAGGCGGTCGGCGCGCCGCAGCGAGCGCTGCACCGCCGACACCATCACCTTGCGCTCTGCCGCGTCCAGGTTGGGATCGATGAGCTCATCGGCGGCGATGCGGATGGCGTTGAGCGGCGTTCGCAGGTCATGCGACAGGATCGACAGCAGGTCGTCGCGGTCCTGGACTGCGCGCTGGGCTGTGGCCAGCGCCGCCGCATAGCTGGCCTCGGCGCGACCGCTGCGGATCGCGTGCCGCATGCGCCGCGCCAGGCGGTCCGGCTGCAGATCCTGCCGCGGCAGGTAGTCCGAGGCGCCGGCGGCAATGAGCGCGGCTTCCACCGACTCTTCGGCGTCCGCCTGGCTCATCAACATAAGAATCGGCGTCACCACCCCGCGCCCCCGCAGGTCAGAGATGAGCTTGCCCGCCGCGTCATGACCCAGCGAGCCGTCGATGAGCAGGCAGTGGTAGTCTTCCCCTGGAGGGGGAAGCCGCGCCTTGACCTCCGCCGCGTGCTCGACCTCGTCCAGCTGGAACGCAAGCTTGGTAGCGACCAGCGCCTGCCGTACAGTCCGGCGCGCCGGCTCGCTCGCAGCGACCAGTAGCAGCTGCAAGATCTTAGTGCCCATCACACTCCAAGGCCAGGCCAGTATTAAGCTTACGCTGCATCGCGGGTAGTCCTTGCAAGTATCACATCGTCAGAGAAATAGAAATAGCTGCTCGTGCAGCGACGGAGGGGACCAGCGCCGCCGCGGTCGGTCCACGGGCTCTGACTCGGTTGAATTACTATACCACAGCCGGCGCCCAGCGCCCCTGGAGGGGCTCTCACGCCTCACCTGAGCCAATATGACACAGTGAGCGCCTGCGCTCACCTCAGGTGAGATTTCCAGGTCCCGGCCGCACGGGGTCAGCGCGGCAGTTCTCGTCGCAAAGGTCATGGATGAGCTCCCGGGAAGAGCTTGGCATGCTTATTGTATAAGCCACGGTCCAGTTGGCGGCGTGAAGTCGCTGCTGGCCTTGTCCTGAGGCTTCCAACCGGAGACAGAAATGCTGCAGAACGGGCGGGATGTTCGGGTATTTCGTCTTCCCAGAGCAGTTTGGTGTTGTACTCTGGGAAATAAATAACCCCGAGGAGATTCGCTGATGTCCAGTCGCATCCTGCTGGTGGAAGACGACGAAGATTCTGCCGCGCTTCTGCGCAACGCGCTGCAGCGTCGCGGCTTTGAAGTGTACGCAGTGTCGCGCGGACTGCAGGCCACGCAGTCGCTGGCCGACGGCGACTGGGATGTTGTCGTCACCGATGTCCAGCTCGGAGGCATGACCGGAATCGAGCTGTGTACCTATGTTGCCGAGCACCGACCGGACGTTCCGGTCGTGGTCGTGACCAGTCACAGCAACCTCGAGACTGCGGTCGCCGCCATCCGCGCCGGCGCCTATGACTTCATTACCAAGCCGATTGCGGTGGACTCCTTAGTCCTTACGCTGCAGCGCGCGACCAACCATCGCCAGCTCAAGAGCGAGGTGCGCCGGCTGCGCGCCGCGGTCGAGCAGCACCAGCGGCTGGGGGACATCATCGGCGACAGTCCCGCCATCCGCCGCGTCTTTGACCTCATCGACCGCGTCGGCGACAGCGAGGCCTCGGTGCTCATCACCGGCGAGAGCGGCACCGGCAAGGAGCTGGCGGCGCGCGCCATCCACTCGCGCAGCAGCCGCAAGAGCGCTCCGTTTATCGCCATCAACTGCGCCGCTATGCCCGCTGCACTCCTAGAGAGTGAGCTTTTCGGCCATGTCCGCGGCGCCTTCACCGATGCCAAGACAGCGCGGCAGGGACTGTTCCTGCAGGCCAACGGCGGCACCCTGTTCCTGGATGAAATCGGCGAGCTGCCGCTGGAGATGCAGCCCAAGCTCTTGCGCGCCCTGCAGGAGCGCAAGATTCGTCCGGTCGGCGGCGACTCCGAGGTCTCGATCGAGACCCGGCTCATCACCGCCACCAACCGCGACCTGGAGTCCGAGGTCGAGGCTGGCCGCTTCCGCTCGGATCTGTACTACCGGATCAACGTCGTCCACGTCCGGCTGCCGCCGCTACGCGCCCGCCGCGAGGACATCTTGATGCTGGCCCAGCACTTTTTGAAGAAGTACGCGACCGCGGAAGGCAAGCAGGTGGTCGGCATCGCCAGTCCGGCGGCGCAGAAGCTGATTGACTACCAGTGGCCGGGCAACGTCCGCGAGCTGGAGAACTGCATCGAGCGCGCCGTCGCCCTGACCCGGATGTCCGAGATTGGCCTGGATGATCTGCCGGACAAGATTCGCGAACATAAGAACAATCAGCTCGTGCTGGGCAGTGACAACCTGGCCGAGCTTGTGACCCTTCAGGAAATCGAGCAGCGCTACATCCAGCATGTGCTCGGCGTCGTGGGGGGCAACAAGTCTCAGGCGGCGCGCCTCCTGGGACTCGACCGGCGGTCTCTGTACCGCCGGCTCGCGGGCAACAAGCCAGACACCAAGGCCCCGGCTTCCGGCAGCTAAGCTACTGCCGCAGGCGCCTTGGCCGAGCAAGGAGAAGATCGATGAATACCCAAGACATCAACGACAAGATCGACGCCACTGCCGACAAGGCCAAGGAAATCAACAACCAGGTTGGCCAGAAGGTCGAAGATCTGGGCAAAAAGGGCGCCTGTCTGGTCGACTCGGTCGGCGACAAGGTCGGCGATGCGGCGGCGGCGGCGGGCAGCACCACCCAGAGTGCAGCGCAGAGCGTCGCTCACCGCGTCTCGGAAGCGGCGCATCAGGCTGGGCATCGGGTCGCCGAGGTCGCCGAAGGCGCCGGCCATCGCGTCGCCGAGCTGGCGCAGAAGGTCGGCCATGCCGCCAAAGAGGCGGCGACTAAGGCCGAGCACGCGGCCCACGATCTGGCAGACAAGGCCGCCAAGAAGATCAAGGGCGAGACCGAGAAGCACTAGACCCGTCAGGCGACCGGGGACCGCCGTGTTCCCTCTCGCCTGAACGGCTCCCCTTGAGCCTGTGCGCCAGCGCTCAGTCAGACCAGGCGGCCAGCGGCGAGCAGCTGGAGCAGGCCCTTGCGGGCAGCGGTCCACTGGCGGGTGAGGGCAAGACAGGGCTCGCCGAGCCCGCTGGCTGCATCGAGCAGCGCGAAGCTTACGGCAGGGGCGCGCGGCGAGGGAGAGCGGTCAGGCGTTGGCAGGAGCGTGTTCCGACCGGCCAGGGCGTTGCGCTCGATGTGTAAGATGCCGTTGGGGCCGCGCGCCACTAGCAGCTCGACCGCGGCGGCCACCGCCTGGTGCGGCGGCGGTCGGCCGGTCCGCTGGGCCCAGCGGACCAGCGCTGCCAGGCCGCGCAGCACGTCATAAAAGTAGAAGCGCGGGAAGCACAGCTTCGGCCAGCCGAGCGCTGCTTCCCGCTCGCTGGCGTTGTGCACGGTCGGTGAGCCGTGCAGGAGGGCGCGCTCGATGAGGAACTCTCCGGCGCGGACGACAAACGAGTGCTCGGCGGCGGTGTGGGCGAGCTCGAGCATCGCCTCCAGAGGCGCGATTGTGCCGACCATCGAGCTCGGGCACTCGCCCGTGCACAGGTAGGCTCGCTCATCGCAGTTCAGCCCGCCGTCAGCCATCTGATAGCGCACAAGCCACGACGACACCCACGGCAGAGCCCGCGCGACCTCGACGCCGCACGCGGCCAGCACCGGCACCATACAGCCGAGCGCGCAGTGGCAGGCGAAGTCGCGGTATGGGTCAGTCCCCGGCGGCGCGTCACCCGGATGGATGGGAAACACGCGCAGCGGCAGCGCGTTGAGCGCCGCCACCATGGCCAGGGCGGCGCGCTCGGGAATCTGGTGCGCCTCGCCCAGTTCATAGAGCAGGAGCATGTGCCACCACGGCGAGTCCCACTTGGGCCAGTACGGGTCGATGGCGATGCTGCGCAGCGCGGCGTCCGAGTCCAGATAGGCCACAGAGTCAGCGATGCCGTGGGCGAGGGCGGGGGCCACCGCGAGCACCGGCTCGGGGATGGCGGCGAGAGCTTTGGCGTCGATCACGCGCGGATATTCATCACTATCTGGCGGCGCGTCAAGGTCGCCCGAGCGGGATCAGCTCGTTGGGTGCGGATTTCGCGGGCGCGCTGCCCTCGGAAGCGGCGCCGCTGCCGTGGTGAGCAGCGGCACCACAGCGGGGCGCTAGCCGAGGACCGGGACCAGGCAGTTTGACAGGTCAAACAGGATGAAGATGAGCGCCTTTTCCTGCGGCGACAGGCTCGTCGTCGTGCAGCCGCTCGGGAACGGCTTGGTCGGTCCCGAGACATCGCCCGAGGCGACGTGGATGTCGGACAGCACCATGCGCCCGCACTGCTGCGCCGCGGCGGTTCCGATCGGCGTGTCAAACGACAGGTACTGCACGTTGTTCTGGGACGGCACGGTGAGCCAGGCCTGGGCGATCTTGGAGTTTACCGCCTGCACGGTGTTCTGCGCCGCGCTGAGCGGCAGCTTGCCGCGCGTCGACGAAGCGCCGACGTTGACCAGCCAGTCGGCCAGCGCCGCGCCGCGGTCGAAGGTGGTGATGACGTCGGCGGTGGTGTTGCCGATGTCGGGGCGGTCGTTGTAGGTCAGCACCGTGGGCAGCGGGGCCGGGCCGCCGGTGATCCAGATGTTGTGGTAGTGCGAGGCGAACACCCGCCCGCCGAGGTTGATGTAGTCGAGCATCGCCTGGCGCGCGGCCGTCGACTTGGTGTTCGGGTACTGCTGCCCCTCGCACGACAGGGTCACCACGTCGTACCGCTTGAGCGAGTCCAGCGAGCCCCACAGGGTCGTCGCATTTTGGAAGCTGGCGCCGCCGGCCAGGTTGGCCTGGTAGCGGTCCGAGCCGCCGGTGCCGGCGTACAGGTGGACGCGCCCGGTGCCAGTGGGCAGGGTGAACTCGCTGTCGGCGATTCCCAGCTTGCGCAGCAGGCACTCCAGGGCGTCCAGGCCCCCGGTGGTCAGGGCGATGAGGGGGATGTTGCCCTCGGCCTGGGTCCGCGGCAGGCGGGTGGTCGTCGGATCGACGCTGGTGGCCGAGCAGGCATCGATGTGCGGGATCGTCACCTGGCGCCGCCACTTGCCGGCCTGGATCACCAGCGGGATATTATCTCCCGCGGGCACGTTGGCCAGGGTGAAGCGGCCCTGGTTGTCGGTCGTCGCCGAGGTCACCGGGTTGCCCGAGGTCAGGTTGTCGCAGCGATCGCAGGAGGCGCCGGCGACCAGGGGGCTGAGCGCCGTGTTGGGCACGTAGACCTTGGCCCCGTACAGCGGCAGGTTGCCCGCCGGGATGTTGACGACGCCGCTGAGCGCGGTGCCGTCCTTGGTGCCGCAATAGTTGGCGACCTGGCACTGCAGGTTGGTGCAGCCGGGGAAGCCGAAGTCCTGGTTGCCGGTGGTCCCGGCGTCGGGATCGCCGGGGTTGTTGCCGTCTATCTGGGTGCCCGTGCAGCTGATGACTGCTCCGGACAAGGGGCTCGCCATCAGGAACAAAAGGACCATATTTCGCATCTTCATCATCCTGCCTCCTGCTAAGCCATGGGGCGGGCGCTCGGGGGCGCGGCCCGCAAACACTACGCGCGCCCTGATCGTACCCGAGCCGGCGCCAGCGCAGCGAGCGCGCAGGACCTGCCAATCTTTTTAAGCTCCTGGCCCGCCCGCGGCGCGGGTGGGGCAGCGCGGCGCGCGCTCGCTAGCCAGCGCTCGGACCCAGGAAGCGCTCGGCATCGACCAGCATGTCCTCGTGGTCAAAGGCCAGGTCCTCGCCGCGCAGCTCGGCGAGCGGGACGAAGTGGGCCTCGCCGGCGTCCTCGCGGCAGCGCAGCACCTGCGACTCGCCGCGCAGCCGGCACAGGTAGGCCGCCGAGATGATGTGGCCGCGCGGATCGCGTCCCTCCGAGTCGTAGCGGCCGACCTGCCGCTCGACGACGATGTCGAGGTTGGTCTCATCCTTGACCTCGCGCACCAGGGCCACGGTCGGCGACTCGCCGCTCTGCACCAGGGTGCCGGGGAAGGCGCGCTGGCCGCGAAAGGGCGGATTGCGGCGGGTGATGACGAGCACCCGCGACTGCGCATCGACGATGATGGCGTCGGCGGCGAGCACCGGCTGCACCCGCGTCTTCTCCAGCCGCAGGCGAATCCGCCCGGCGATCGCCAGCAGCAGGACCACCAGCAGGATCAGCGAGAAGGTGCCGTTGACGAGGCTGGCGAACAGCTCGTGGCTCTTGACGCTGTTGGCGGTGCCGAGCAGGAGCGCGGCAAAATCCGACAGCACCCCGAGGCTGAACAAGGTGCCCAGGGTGCCCAGGCGCCGCTCGGTGCGCGCCTGATCCTCGGCCTGTCGGCGCTGGTACAGCTGCTGCAGACCTTCGTGCAAGATCTCGAACTTTTCGCTGATGCGCAAAAAGATGCCGCCGCGCTCTAGACTGAACTCGCTCAAGAGGTGGCGCAGCACCGACGAGTAGTGCTGGCGCTTGTTGCTGTCGAGCTCATTGTAGATGCCGCTCATCTTCATCTGCAGGGCGCTGCGGATCTGCCGCAGGTCGCGCAGCTTCTGCTCGATCACCGTGCGGTCGCGGAAATCCTCGCGCGCCTGGCGCATGAGCAGGATGTCCAGCGACTCGTTGATCGAGAACAGGGCAAAGTGCATCGCCCGCAGCTGCGCGGTGGGAGCGACGACGAAGGGCCGCATGTAGCGGTCGAAGAACTGCTGCATGTTGTCCGGCGCCAGGTACAAAAGACCGGAGTTTTTGCGGATGAGGTGCAGCTCGGACAGGCGATTGGACAGGTTGCCGGCCACCCGGCGGTCGTACAGCTCGTCGTTGTAGTCGGGCCAGGCGCCGGAGTAGACCTCGGTCCACACGCCGATGGCCCGCTTGTGGGCCTGAATCTGCTCCTGCGTCCACGGCGGCGGCGCCGGGCGCACCTCTTCACTTATCACGTACACGAAGATCGGACTTACAAGGTCAAGGCGCAGCGTATTGCTGGACTTCTGCGCCGCCAGCCGCCGCAGCCGCTCGGCGGCGATCCCCGGCGGCTGCTGGACCAGGACCGGCTCGATCTCGCCGCGCCGCTCGGGATGGTCGGCGAAGTACTCGACCTCGAACTCGAAGTAGCCGAGCTTGTTGAAGTGCAGCCCGGTGTTCTCATCGTGATAGGGAAATCCATCGACGTAGGGGTTCCAGCTGCCGCGCAGGGTCACGCTGTGCGCCATCGCCAGTGCGCGCACCTGCAGCTCGGGGCGGTCGGCCAGCCGCGGCAGGTGCTCTGCCTTGAGGGACCGCAGCTCGGCCTGCAGGTGCGCCGCCAGCTCGCGCGCCCGCGCATAGGGGTCCACCGCGGCCGAGTTGACAAAGGCCGAGACGAACCAGATCTCGCGGCGGGGGACAAACTGGACGGTGGTCATAACCTGACAATATAACTGCAATCGTCCCCGGCCGTCGACAGCCGGGTGGCTAGACCGGCGACTACGCCCGCGCCGCGAGGGCCGAGCCGGGAGCCCAGCAGGCGTGGGTGCCGCTGCAGATGCGCTCGGGCAGGCGCAGGCGCGCGATCGGACCGCGGCCGACGTCGCGGGCGTCGAACACCTGGCACTCGGAGCGATCGTTTGGCAGGTCGGAGACGAAGGTCACTAGATACCCGTCATCTTCGGCGGTGGCGCCGACGCGGGGGGCCATCGGCGACTCGCTGGCGTACACGCCCTTGGGGAAGCTGTAGCGCTGCTGGGTGCCGCTTTGGTGGTCGTACCGGATAAGTCCGTTGAACAGGAACCAGCCCGGCTCGCTGGTCACCGCGTAGGTGTAGCGGTGGCGGCGCCCGCCGTAGCGGCCGTTGATGGTGGGGAACTCGCTGTACTGGTCGTCCAGGAACTCTTCGTGCGTCTTGCCGGTGCGCAGGTTGAAGCGCCAGCGGTGGGCGCGCGCCTTGAGCTCCCACAGATCGACGCCGCGCATCATCGCCGACCACGGCCCATCGCCGGGGCGGTGCTCGGGCAGCGGGCAGCCCTGGTGGAAGCCCTCCAGCACGATCTCGTCGCCTTCCTCGTAGGCGTTGGTCCAGTGAAGGACGTAGGTGGGGCTCGCCTCGAACCAGCGGATCTCCTCGCTGCTGCCGCGCCGCGGGATGATCGCAAAGCGGGTCGGCAGCTCGCGGTAAAAGCGCGCGCGGTGGATGTTGCGGGCGAGCAGCGCCGGATCCCAGAACACCGGGCAGTCGTTGAGGATGGCGTAGTGCTCGGTGAACGCCATATCGTGCGGCAGGCGCGGTCCGGGCAGCGGGATCGCCACCTTGTGTACCACCTGGCCGCTGGGATCGACGACGCCGTAGCTCATGTACGGCGCCTGCTTGGAGTAGCTGAAGAACAGGAGCTCGCCGGTCAGCTCGTCCACTTTCGGGTGCGCCGAGATGCCCCAGTCCGCCGGAAACTGCCCGTTCCAGGTCGCCTTGCCGCGCTCCTCCAGGGTCACCGGATCGAGCTGGTAGGCGTCGCCGCACTGGTAAAACGTCGTGAGCGCCATCCCGCGGTGCACCACGACATCGGTGCTGGAGGCGTCCTTCATCCGCGTGCGCGCCCCCCAGCCG
Source organism: Polyangia bacterium (assembly GCA_044222245.1). GTDB lineage: Bacteria > Myxococcota_A > Polyangia > Palsa-1104 > JAEUJZ01 > CALFML01. The sequence goes on from JBGANQ010000005.1 coordinate 84,593, forward strand.
TCGTGCACCGACAGCTCGGGGCGCTCCAGGATGCCCGCCCACAGCGTGCGCCCGGCCTGCTGCTCGGCGATGAAGCCGGCGGTCTTTACAAAGCGGTTGCGGTAGCTCGCCTTGCCCTTTGAAAAGTGAATCGCGTGCACCATGCCGTCGCCGTCAAAGGGGTGATAGCGCTCAAAGGCCGGGTGCAGCGGGTTCTCGGTGTTGCGCAGGTAGACGCCCTCCAGGTCGGTGGGCAGCTCGCCGATGACCTCCAGGTCGGTCGCGTCGTACTCGACCCGCTGCGGGCGCCAGGCCCCGGTGCGGTAGGGGTGGTCATCGCTCGGCGGCAGGGTGCTCGCGTACTCACGGACGACTTTGATGTTCATCGGGTCCTCTTGCAGGGTTATGTCGCGGGGCAGGCGAGTCGGCCCCTAGGTGCCGAGCACGAAGCTCACCACGGTGGTCGCGCTGCCGCCCAGGTTGAGGGTGGCGAAGGTGCGGGCACCGGCGACCTGGGTCGGGCCGGCCTGCCCCGCGACCTGGAGGGCGGCGTCCAGGACCATGCGCACGCCGGTGGCACCTACCGGGTGGCCGGCGCCGATCAGGCCGCCGCTCGGGTTGAGCGGCAGGGCGCCGCCGAGCTCCAGGCGGCCGTCCTCGATCGCCCGCCAGCTCTGCCCGGGGGGCGTGAGGCCGAAGTGATCGATGGCCATGTACTCGGTGACGGTGAAGCAGTCGTGGGTCTCGATGCCGTGCAGAGCCTCGGGTCCGGCCAGCCCGGCGCGGGCGAAGGCGTCGCCGATCGCCTGACGGACGTGCGGCAGGATGTACGGCTCGCCCGCGCTGCGGCGCAGCTTCTCGGCCAGCGGCAGGCCGGCGGTGCGGTGACCCCAGCCGAGCACGCGCGGCAGCTTGAAAAGGGCGCGCCCGTGGCGCTGCGCCCAGGTCGCGGCAAACCCCGCCGAGGCGAGCACCAGCCCGGCGGCGCCGTCGGTAAGCTGCGCGCAGTCCTGCCGCCGGATGCGGCCCTCGATCACCGGGTTTGCCTGCTCACTTTCGCCAAAGGCCTCGGGGCCAAAGCGCCAGGCGCGGGTCTGCGCCTTGGGGTTGCGCCGCGCATTGGCAAAGTTCTTCTCCGCCAGGCGCGACAGGTGCTGGCGCGACAGGCCGTAGCGGCGCTCGTACTCATCGCCGAGCCGGGCGAACATGTGCGGCCACATATAGCGGCAGCCCTGACCCTCGTGGCCGACCCAGGCGGCGGCGCCCAGGTGCTGCGCCGCGACGTCGCCGGGGACGTTGCGCTGCTGCTCGGCGCCGCGCACCAGCGCGCAGTCGTAGCGACCGGCCTCCAGGTCGGCCATCGCCGAAAGGATCGCGACCCCGCCCGAGGCGCACGCCGCCTCGTGGCGCGACGCCGGCACGCCCCACAGCTGCGGGTGCACGGTGGCCGGCATGGCGCCAAGCTGCGCCTGGCCGGTAAACAGCTCGCCGAACGCGTTGCCGACGTGGATGCAGCCCACCTCGCCGGGCGGCACGGCGGCGGCCTCCAGGGTCGCCTCCACCGTCTCGCGCACTAGCTCCGCGAGGTCATGCCCCTCGCGGGCCAGGTGGCGGCTGAAGTCGGTCTGATAACCGCCGAGGACGAAGATGGGCGGGCTCATGACCAGACTCTATCACCGCTGCGCCGCTTTTCGCCGAGCGACCGCCGCACTTTTTTGCCGCGCCGCCGCGGCCTTTATTTTTCGCGACTTGGCGGCGGCGCGGCCGGCGGCGGGGCCTGGCGGCGCCGCCCGTCTTCGCTCACAATCGCCTTGCCGAGCAGGCTCAGGGCGTACTTCAGACCGTCGCCGAGGTCGCCGAGCATGCGTACGTCCGTGAGCTCGATTCCCATCGCCACCACCGCCTTGGCCACCGCCGGGCTCAGCCCGACCACCACCGGCCGGGCGCCGATGAGCCGCACCGCCTTGCCCGCGGTGAGCAGGTGCTTGACCACGCGCTCATCCAGCCTGGGCATGCCAGTGACATCGATCAGCACCACCTTGGAGGCGTGCGCGACGATCGCCGACAGCATGGTCATGGTCACCTGAGTCGCCCGCTCGTCGTCCAGCGTCCCCACCAGGGGCAGCACGAGGATGCCCGGATACAGCGGCAAGAGCGGCGCGCTCAAGCGGAAGATCTCCTCCGCCTGGGCGCGCACCACGGACTCTCGCGCCGCCATGTACGTATCGGCGAGCGCCGCGGCGCCCGCGTAGCTCAGCCGGGACAGCGCCCGCGTCCACTTGGCGAAGACCGCGGGGTCATCGCGGAACCAGACCTCTAGATCTTCGCTTATCACATCGAAGCCGTGCGCCATGCCGCCCAGGATGTCGCTGATGCGCGCCCCTTCCTGCAGGCGCTGGGCACCGATGCGTCCCATCAGCAGCGGCACCGCGCTCGGCTGGCCGCCATTTTCCAGGTCGTCGACCACGGCGTTAAACACCCTGCGCACCGCCGCGTGCAAGATCTCCCGCGGCAGGTGCGAATAAACCGGGTTGCCCGAGTCCACCACACGCTGACACCCCGCCTCGACGTACTGCGTGAGCCGATCCCGGATGACCTGTGTGACCTGCTGCATGCGCGCTCCTCGCGTGCTCGCTCGCTGCTTCCACCAGGATAGCAAGGGCCGTGCGGCGGAAGCTCACTTGATTTTTCGCGCCGGAGGGAAAACTACAAATTACCGCTGCTCCCAGCAGGGACTGGGTGGCGCGGCGAGCGTCGAGCGAAGATAAGTATACGATCAGCCTGGCGGATCTGCTACGCGGTTCCGCTTTCGCCCCGCGCGTCCTATCCTATGATCCTGCGCCAATCGTACGCCAATCGTACGCCAATCCTGCGCCAGTCCTACTGGCGAGCCCTGCTCACAGTCCTTTTCGGAAGGAAGATCTCATGTCCCGATCGCGCGCGCTTTTCGCTGGCGGCCTGACCGCTGTTCTTTTGTGGAGCAGCGCTGCTGCGGCCAAGTTCAACATCAGCCTTGGCAGCCTGTCGGCCGATGGGCAGGAGGTGCGCAACCTGTCCTGCTCACTGGACAGCGGCGGCCTGTTCGCCGGCCTTGCGGTGGTCGGCACGCTGGCCAAGCAGAAGCGCGCCCTGGACGCCTGCGCGCCCGAGGGAGCGGCGTTCTCGGTGCAGTTTACCTTCGCCGATGGCGGCGCCAAGCAGACCAAGGTGCTGGCGAGCAGCGGCAAGAGCAAGGAGGCCTGCGTCTCGCGGGCGCTCAGCCGCCTGCGCACCGAGCTGGTCGGGACCTGCAGCGCGATCATCCTGACCGGCAATCCCACCGCCGCCCGCAAGGCCGCCGATGGACTGGCCCCGCCCGAGTCCAAGGACGGCAAGGACGGCAAGGACAGCAAAGACGACAAAGACGGCAAGGCGGCCGAATAGAGCTGTCAGCGCGCGGCTGCTCGCGGGCTGCGGTGCGGGCCGGTCGCCCCGGCGTGGCCGGCTGGGGCACTCTGGCGCAGCGCGCCGATCGCCGCCACTTCGCTGGCGTAGACGCTCTCCAGCAGGGGATTTTTTGCCAGCGCCTGCATGAGCAGCTCGTCCGCCTGGCCAAGGGCCGCGGACCGCTCGGCGGCGGTCCGGGCAAGCTTGCCGCGCAGCAGCCACAGGCAGCCCTTGAGCGCCACCGCCAGCGGCCGGTCGCGGCGGCTGTCCAGCCCCCTGCCGATCGCCTCCAGCCCCGCGTCCACCGAATCGGCGACCTTGCCGGGCAGCGGCCGACTCGCCTGGGTCTGCGCCAGCGCGGCGGTGTAGTGCACGCGGGCCATGACCAGCAGCGCCTCGTAGCGCTGGTTGTCCAGGGCGCGGTCCAGGGCGCGGCCCGCCGCCTCGCCGGCTCGTTTGAGCGCCTCCTCGGGACTCTTGCCGTGGACTAGCCGCCACTGCGCCTCGACCAGCCGCAGCGTCGCCTGGTGCGTATAGCAGGTGGGGTCCTCGTGCGAGTGCGCAAGACAGTCCGCGGCTGCGGTGAGTCCGGCGGCAATGACCTCTTTGGGGTCCTGCTTGCGCTGCGCATAGGACAGGGCCTTGATCGCGTAGGTCCATAGCGACACGATGTACGCGCGGTGCCAGGGCTGCGGCGAGCTCGCCTTGGACTCGGCCGCGTAGCGCTGCGCCTCGCCGAGCAGCTTGTCGACATCACACTTGGCGTCCAGGCAGTACAGCGCCTGCACGCAGTACAGCGACCCGAGGATGGTCTGCACGCGATAGTCTTTGCTCTTTTGATAGAACCGCACCTGCGCCAGCTCGTCAGAGACGATCTTTTCCGAGTTTCTGCCGTGATCCAGGTTGTAGCGCGCCAGAGTCAGATTGATGAGCAGATGCTGCACCAGGTACTCGTTCTGGCTGTTCTTTGACTCCGGGGGCGCGCTGGCGGTAATCCCCTCTTCGATGATCGGGGTGGGATCGGCGCCGGCGGCCAGGGCGAGGTTCGCCTTGGTCCGGTACAGGTTGAGCAGACTCGCATACAAAGACAGGTTCTGACTATCCTTGGAGATGGCCTTGTTGATAAGGACCTCTGCCTGGTCCATGATTGACTCGAAGCCGGCCGGATCGCTCGCCTGCGACAGCAGGCCTGCCTTGAGGAGGTACGCCTCGCCGGTCACCCGATACGGCTCGGACTCCTCCGGATGCGCCAGCGACGCCTGATTGCCATTGGCAATCGCGGCGTCGATCATCTTGCGCCGCGCCTCAACTTTGGCCGGGCTGGTGGCCTGCAGATACTTGGCGACCGTCAGATAGGACTGCGCGCGCTGGAAGGCGGCGGCGGTCTCGGTGGGGGAGGCAGCTTGCGCGTGGTCGGCGGCGGCCAGCGCCAGCTCGAGGCTCGGCTCGGGAGACTTCAGCTGCGAGGCGTGCAGCGACATCAGCGAGTTCACGGCATTGGCGAGCGACTCATAAAGCTGCGGATCGCTGCGTCCGAAGTCGGCCGCCCGCTGGTAGCTGGCGATGGCGGCGCGAAAACAGGACTCGGCGCGCTGCTGATCATTTTGCGCGACATAGTCAATCGCCAGGGCGGTGTGAATGTCGCCCTCGAGCTGGATCGCCTCATAGAACCACGGCGTCGCCTGCTGCGCGACGCGGACGCTGTGGAGGGCGTCTTCATAGCTGCGATGATAGTAGTCGATGAGGGCCCGCAGGTAGGCCTGCGGGATCATCAGCGACTGCTTGCTCTTCTGCAGATACGGCTTTATCTGCTGGAAGAACTCCTCTTCGAGCTTCTTTTTCCGATCCAGGTAGTCGGCTGCGGCGGCCTCCAGATCTTCTTTCTGCTCCTTGCGCTTGGGCAGGTCGCTTTCCTTGCTGGCCTCGTCTTTTGCCTTGTGATTCTGGTGGGTCACAAAGCGCGCCTTCTCCACGGCGATGCGATACTGGGCGTCCAGCAGCTGGGCCTGCGCGAAGTTGAACTCTTCGTCGACAAAGCCCGCCGCCTCGGCCTTTTTGAGGTGCTCCTTGGCCGGTCCCAGGTCGTGCAGCACCAGATAACCGCGGCCAAGCACATAGTGATAGTGGCCGGCCAGGGCGACGCGCGCCTTGCGGCGCTGCTGTTCGATCTCAAACAAGCGCGCGCGCAGCTCCTCCTTCTGCCGCGTGATGTCGTGCAGCGGCGAGAAATAGGCGCTGCGCATCAGCCACTGGATGCGCTCGACCTCCTGGCCCAGCGTCTGCGCGACCTTCTGATTCTCGGCGTCCTGCTGCCGCGCGCGATACACGCCGGCGAGGATGCCGATGCACATCGCCGCCAGCAGCAGCAGCAGCACCGTCACCGGCTTGTTCCGCCGGGCCCGCCAGCTGAGCTGGTGCACCGCGCTCATTCGCTTGCCCTGAATCGGCTCGCCGCGCAGGAATCGATCCAGATCCTCGGCCAGCGCCTGCGCGCTCGGGTAGCGGCGGCCCGGCTCCTTATTCAAGCACTTGCTGACGATGGTCTCCAGCGGCTCGGGCGCGCTGCCCAGAACCGAGCGCAGCGCCGGCGGCTGGTGGTTTAGGACCTTGAACAGGATGTCGACCATCGACGTCCCGTCAAACGGCGGCGTCCCCGCCAGCAGCTCATACAGGGTCGCGCCCAGGCTGTACACGTCCGAGCGGCGATCGATAAGCTCGGTCTCACCCTGGGCCTGCTCGGGCGGCATGTAGGCCGGGGTGCCCATCATGGTGCCGGTCGCGGTCAGCCCTTTTCCTTCGTTCTGCTCGCGCGCCAGGCCAAAGTCCATGATGACCGGCCGGTACAGGACCTGCCCAGTGGGCCGGGTCACTTTCTCCAGCATGATGTTGGCCGGTTGAATGTCCCGCCAGCTAAGTCTCATCTCTGAAAATCTCTTCCAGCACCCCGTGGCAATGATTGCGGAACGATTTCGGCGCTAGCGTGCAGGCGCGCCGTCCTGCGCGTAGATCACCTTGACTCCCAGCATCGCACCTCACCCTCCATGCATATCGCGAGCCCAAGTAAGGTGCCGGTGTTTCGCAGTGCGACAAGCAGTCTTTTTAATTACTAGAAATTCGTACATGTCTACGCCAGCGGCGGCAGCCGAACCAGAGCTAGTCGGCCAGGTGCTGGGAAAGTGGCGTGTCGTCAAGGCGCTGGCTCGCGGCGGCTTTGGCGTCGTCTATGAGGCTCACCACCTCGCGCTCGCTGGGCACCGGGCAGCGGTTAAGGTGCTGCACTCGACTCATGCTAGTGGCCCGGAGGTCCAGCGTCGCTTCACCAGCCAGGCCAACGCGGCGAGCCACATTGCTCACCCCAATATCGTCAAGATCTTCGATGCAGGGACCACGGCGCAAGGGACCTGCCTTATCGCGATGGAGTTCCTGGACGGACAGCCGCTGTCGACGCTTATCAAGCATGGCTCGCTCCCCCTGCGGCGGGTCGCGCACACGCTGGCCCAAGTAGCCAGCGCAGTGGGGGCGGCGCATACGCGCGGCATTATTCATCGCGATCTTAAGCCAGACAACATCATCGTCCTCAACGTACCAGGAGCGACCGCAAGGTCTGATGATGTGGTCAAGGTGCTAGACTTCGGAATCGCCAAGCTGGCCAATGAGACAGGCCGGACGCAGACCGGAGCGCTTCTGGGGACTCCACTTGACATGTCGCCAGAGCAGTGGATGGCGGACAAGAACCTTGACGGGCGATCTGATATCTACGCCCTGGGCATCATCCTGTATGAGTGCCTGACCGGCGAGCTCCCCTTCGCGGCGGAGTCCCCGCTGCAGTACATGTATGCGCATATGCAAAAGCCGATGCCGGAGCTCGGTCGGGTCGGGGAATATCCCGAGACCCTGCGCAAGCTGGTGCAGAGCATGACAAGTAAGCAGCCCCAGGAGCGGCCGGCCACCATGCAGCAGGTCGAGGCCGCGCTGCGCGCCGTCGCCCAGGCCATGTCTAGCCCGGGCTACCTGGGAGTCTGCTGGCATCTGCTGGCATCTGCTGGCATCTGGGGGGGGGGGCAGACAGCAGTCAAATCTGGATTACTGGAAGTGGGCTATATCAGTATAATGGGGGCAATACGTGGACGCGCGATCCGGCAGTCGACACGAACAATTTCCGTGGGGCCATCTGGGGGACCAGCGCCTCTGACTACTGGAGCTCGGGGCCGGCAATGTAAGCTACCACCGGGTAAACGGTAGCCTGCAGAGCGCCGGGCTGCCTATTGGACCCACTACGATCTACACGGGAATCCACGGGACCAGCCCAAGTGATATCTGGACCGTCAGCACCGTCGGCACCATCCACCATTTCGACGGAACCCGCTGGAAGCTCAGCATGCAGACCTCCGGCGTTCAATACAGTGGGGTCTTTTCTCCGGCCCGTGACGAGGTCTATGTCATTGGCGATCCAGAATCTCTGCTGCATTATCAGCGGTGAGCTGGACCTGGGTGGGTCGCGCGTCAGCCCCGCGGTCACTCCGCTGCGATGGTCCAGCTCCGCTCATCGGTGGCGAGCGGCGTCGGCACCGGTGGGAACTTGGCCGAGCGCACCACGGCCTCCACGCACTCCTTGACCTTGCTGTCGTCTCCGTCCGTTACGTTGGCGGTGACCCGGCGGTCGATGACCTCGCCCTTGCTGTTGATCGTCACCCGCACCGAGACGACGACCTTCTTGGCCCCTTTTTCCATGCCATGCTCGACCGCGCACTGCTGCACCGCCGGGCCCTTTTCAAGAAGAGCGTTGGACAGCACCGAGTTCTTGGCTCCGGGCGGCGGCGGCTTCTTGCCCCGTGCCAGACCGGGCGCGGTGGGGACGGACTTGGCGGCGACCGGCGCGGCACTGGCGGCCGCGTCGGGCTTGGCGCCTGCCTCGGCGGCCGCCGCCAGCTTGGCGAGTGCGGCGTCCCGCTCCCCCTTGGTGCTCTCCAGGCTGGCCTGCGCGGCCGCGAGCTGGACCTTCAGACCGTCGCGCTCCAGCGTCACGGCGGTGAGCTGGTTCCTGGTCGCTTGGAGCTCGGCCTTGGACGCATCACAGCCGCAAAAGAGCAGGGGACCGGCCAGCGCCATTGCCAGGATTCCGCGAGCAGCAGTGTCCACCAGAAGTCGCATCAATACACTCCCGCGTTCAGCGTTGATTTCATCCACAAGCAGAGCACTCCCGGCTCTCGGCTTTCGCCCAGGACCCACCTAGCATACCATCCTGGAGGCGAGCTCGCCCGCGCTTCGCACTGCGGCTGCCCGGGCGGCGGCTCGTGGGGCGGCAAGGTCCGGCAGGCAGCCGAGGAAATCCTTCCGCGCCGAAGTCGGCAAGCGGCGAGCAGCTCGCCCCCCGGGCGGAACGATATCTCCGGTCTTGTCTCGGGCGTGATAGTGGCCGGTTTTATGTCGCGGTGAACTGAGCGCCCCGTCGGCCGCTGCGCTCCGCTGTTTCCGGCCCGTCGCCCGCCCGGGGAAAGCCGCGGTCAGGGCCGCCGCAGCCGCCGTCCCAGGTAGCCCGAGGCGAGAAAGCCCCACAGCGCTCCCACGGCCAGGCCCACCGTATGCGCGGTGTTGGCGATCGGACCGACCATCCCGGTGTAACAGGCGACCAGCCACAGCATCATCCAGATGATGTCGCGCTGGGACATCGCGTACCCGGAGGCCGGATCAAAGCGCCCGCGCATCCAGATGTAGCCAAACAGGCCATAGACCACCCCGGACATGCCGCCGAAGCTCGGGCCGCTGACCCAGTACTGCGCAGTGTTCGAGCAGGTGCCGATCGCCGCCACCAGCAGGGCGAGGAACCACGCCGACTGCCGCCGCTCGATCATCGTTCCCAGGTCCTTGAGCCACCACATGTTGAACAGCAGGTGCGCGGCGCCGTAGTGGATGAAGATCGGGGTCAGGATACGATAGAACTGCCCGGCGAGAAATCCCCCCAGGCTGTCGCAGATCAGATAATCACCGTCGCTGCGGCAGCTGGCGTAGCTGAACAGGCGGACCATGTCGGCGCGCTCGCCGAGCTGGGTGATGACGGCGACCACCACGCTCATCAGGATGAGCGCGGCGGCGAGCGGCGAGATGCCGCTAACCCCGCTAGAGGGGCGCAGGAAGCGGTCGCGGGCGCGGATGAGCGGCGGTCGGTTCGCCTCGGCCTTCCTCTGCTGGCTGCGCCGCTCCTTGGCGATGCGGCTGGCCTCGATAAAGCGGGGCGCGTCGGGCTGACTCTGGAACTCGGCGAGGAGGGTGCGGGCGCGCTCCAGGTGGAGATCATCCCGCACCCAGACCACGGTCTGGCCATCGCGGGCAGTGTTGATGGTGGTATCGATGCCTTCGGCGAGCAGCACGTCGCCGAGGCGAGCAGCCAGCTGCGGCTCTGGGTAGCGGGCGAGTTCCCTCATGCGCGAGGCAGCGTAGCGGCTGCCGCCGGCTTTGACCAGACTGATTGGTGGAGGTGAGCGACAAACGGCGCGGCGCGGCGCCGGACCTTGGGCCCGGCGCCCGAGCCGGCGTGGGGATGACTACGGGACGGTGCGGGTGGCGTTGAAGCTGAACGCCGAGGCGGCCAGGCCGAGGCTGTGGGCGTCGACCGTCCACGGCGTGGCCTGGTGATCCTTGATGTTGTACATGGCGCCGACCAGCTCGTACACGCCGTCGGTGGCCGAGGCGCTGTCCAGGCCCTTGGTCACCGCATCGCGCAGCGGCGCCTCGACCCAGGTGGCGAGGTTGGTCTTGAGCAGACCGTCGACCAGGCCGTTGCACCAGCCGGTGCCGCCGCACTTCTGGGTCTTGATGTCGAACTTGCTGGTGACGCTGCTCGCCTTGGCGCGCTCGGTCGCCTTGTCGTAGCTAAGCGCCACGGTGAGGCTGGAGGACTTGATCTGGATGTCCGCCGGCAGCTTGCCAAACACCGGCACGGTGACGCTGACGTGCAGAAGGCCATGGAAGCTGACCTTGACGTTGGCGTTGGCGCCGCTCAGGGTGATTCCGGTAGCGGCCATCTCGGCTTCCAGGCTGGTGATGTCGACCGTCGCGCTCGGCGAGGTGATGTTCGGCACCGGGAAGGTCAGCTTGTGGGTGGCGCCGTTGGGATCGCCGTACAGCACCTGCGACAGCTCGGACGAGGGAGTGAATGTCCCGTTGCCACCACCGACGACGAAGCTGCAGTTGCTAAGCTTGATGCCGGTCTGGAACGAGTTGATATCGCTCTGGTTGATCTGCCCCGCCTTGGTCTCGGTAAGCGGCTCGGTCAGCTGCGAGATGTCATCGCTGCCGCAGCCGCTGATCACGCAGGCCGAGCACACGCTGACTAGGACCGGGGCCACCTTCGCGGAGAACTGAGCCATGAATCGAGCCGAGAACCGATGGGTCATCGCTAACCTCCATTTTCCCTGGGTTAACTGCAGAGCTAACACCGCGTCGTAGCCGGTTGCGCTCGTCCCGTCAAGACATAGCCCGACGGCATGACAGCCAGGGATTGGCTTGAAAACCAGACCTTCCCACAGAGCGCGCAGCGCGCGGCCCGGCTACTCGGCGCGCAGGCTCGGCGTCGCCACCGCCGGTCGCGGCCCGGGCACGGCGAGCAGCCCGATGCCGGTGAGGGCCAGCGCCGCTCCCACGGGCATCAGGCTGACGCCGAGGTTGTACTGGGTCGCGAGCGTACTGGCTTCGCAGCCGGGCGGCGGCAGGGCCGGCGGCGCTGCGGGCGGACAGAGGTTGCTCTGGTTGATGGCAAAGACCAGGCCCCCCACCGCGGTGAGCGTGAGGCCGAAGAACAGCGTCGTGCCGCCCGCGACGATCCGCCAGCGCGGTCGCGGGGCGCGCCCGCGCAGCGGTGGCGCAGGCAGCGTAGCCACCGGAGGCAGAGCTGGCGGCGGCGCTGGCGGCGGCGCTGGCGGAATCGGCGGCAGGGTGACGGTGAGAGTCGCGATCTGGCCGGGCTCGATGCGCACGGTGCGGCGCACTGGCTGTCGTCCTGGCTGGCGCAGCTCCAGGCCGTACTCGTCCGCCCACGCGCCCACGGAGAGCGGAGTCTGTCCCAGCACCTGTGCGCCGACCCGGACCTCGGCGCCTGGCGGCTCGGAGCTGATCGCCAGGGTGCCGCGCGGCCGCGCGAGCCCGGCGGCCAGAGTCCGGATGGTCGCCTCTTGCAGCGCCGCAATCGCCGGCTGCTCCCTGCACGGTGTGCAGCTCTGCGTGCGCGTGCTGGCCGCTCCCAGGTGCTCGGCGCGCAGGAGCTCTAGCGCGAAGTCCCAGCGGGCCGGCGCGCTGTCCGCACCACCGACCGGCGGCTCAGCAGCGGGCGGCGGTGGCCTGTCGGCAGGCGGCGCCGCCGTCTTTTGCACGCTCACCCGCAGCACATGCTCAAGCTTCGCCAGGCGCAGCAGGCGCTGCAGGCAGCTCGGCTGCGCCAGGCAGCGCTTCAGCTCGGCCGGCGCCTGCGCGGCCGGCAGCTCCTTGAGCTCAGGGGCGAGCGGAATGAGCGCCTCGGGCTTGAGCACTGTGAGCTGCTGCCCCTGCGCCGCGCGCTCGATGGCATCGAGCAGCAGCTCGGTGGTCATGGACGACGCCGGCTCTACTGCGAGCACCACCAGCAGGGAGGGCAGGGTGGCAAGAAAGATCGCTCCGGTCGCCCGCGTGCACTGGATGTCCACCATTCGGCCAGCGGCCACCTCGATGGGCGCATCGAGCAGCTTGCCCGGATACTTGATCCCCACCGTGTGCGGCCCCGGCGCGGCGAGCAGTGGCTGCACCAGCGGCAGCCGCCCCAGGACCCGGCCGTCGAGCAGCACGAAGCCGCCCGGGTCGCCCTGGATGCGCACCTTGCCGCTCGGCGGGCGCAGCTCGGCCAGCACCTTGCGCGCCGCGGCCGTCTTGTCAGCATCGGGAGTCGCGGTGGGATCGTTCAGGTAGCGCCGCAGCAGATCCTGGGCGGTCAGCAGCTGCTGCTGCGCCGCGGCCAGCTGGCCGAGCTGGAACAGGAGATCGGCGTGCGGAGCCTGCAGGTAGGCGGCGGTAAAGGCCTGCTCGGCGGCGGCGAGCTGGCCGCTGCGGAGTGCCGCCTCGCCTCTGTGCACGAGCGCCGCATGCTGCCCCGCCGCCGCTGGTCGGGCGGCAGCATCGCGGCTGCCCAGCGCCCCCAGCACGCAGCACAAGACCCCGAGCCCCGCCCACCTGCGCGCTCCTATTTGCATGTCCCGACCAGGATGTCCGTGGTGGTGCTCGCCTGGATCTGTTCCAGCCGGCCGCCCACCTTCAGGGTCCGCGGCCCTGGGGCGACCCAGACGATGTCCTCGATGCAGCGGGCGTGCACCTGCTGCCGCAGCACTACCTTGCAGACGCGCGGGCGCAGGCGCGCCATGGCCTCGGCGACCCGAGCGCGCAGCTCGGCCTTGCCCTTGACCTTGTGCAGCAGCGTGGTGACCCGCTGGTACTCGTTCATCGCTTCGGGCAGCTCCAGCTGCTGCTCGCGGACCTGACCCAGCCGGTAGATGAGGTCTACAGACAGAATCGTGCAGGGAACGGCGTTTTTGTGATCCTGGGCGCACAGCGAGATGGCCTGATCGAGCTGCCGCTGCGCCTTGCGGTAGTCCTGCCGGCCGTAGGACTCCGCGGCCGCCTTGGCCAGCCGCTCGACGGGCGAGGCGGGCAGGGGCAGGGTCAGGCTCTGCTCGCTGAGGATGATGAAGTCGAGCTGGCTGCTCAGGGAGCTCAGGTGATGCGGGCCGACCGGGAGGCGGACTGGCTGCGGGCCGGTGAGCTGCCAGCCGCGGTGGTCGACCTGATAAAGGAGACCCGGCTCGGCATCGAGGATAAGCGTGGCGCCGGGCTCCGCCGCGTCCACCCCAGGGTCGGCATCGCTGCTGACATCGGCTGCTTCCGCGGGCGCCGCGGGGGGCGCGAGCGCCGGGGCGGACTTGGGCGCCGACTCAGCGGTGGCCTGTAGCTCGGGCTCGGGCTCGGTCGCGGCGCCGGGGCGGGCGAGCAGCGACTGCGCGCGCGCTCGCACCGCCGCGTCGGAGTCGGTTAGCAGCCGCCGCCAGATCGGCGCCGCGAGGGCCGCTCCGTCCGCCGCGGCGAAGTGGCCGGCCACCTCGGCGGCGCGGCTACGCACTTGTGGATCCGGATCATGGGCGGCGCGGCTGAGCAGCGGCAGCGCGACGTCGGCCGGCAGCGCCGCCAGGGCACTCACCGCGGCCAGCCGCTGCTCGAGCTCACCGCTGCTGAGCAGCTGGTTGAGATCCGAAGGACCCGGCGTCGCCACGCCCAGTCGCAGCAGCAGCCCATAGGCGACAAGACCACTGACCCCACCAAGCTGCGCTGCGCCGCGCAGGACGACCGCGGCCCGGGCGTCACCGCGGCGGGCGAGCTGCTGGGCGGCGGCCAGGCGCACCGCGGCCACTGGATCTTCCAGCGCGCGGACCAGCGCGGCGGTCTCGACGAGCCGGCTGCGGACATACCGCCGCCGCCGCTCGGGATCGGCCGCAGTGGCAAGGGTGAGCAGCTGGGCGCGGGAGACCGGGTCGCCGCGCTGGGCCAGGATCTCGCCGATGAGCTCCTGCTCGGCGGGCGGGGCCTGGGCCAGGCGCTCGCGCAGCCACCCCTGGGCCGCCGCCTGGCCGCTGACGTTGTCCCGCTGCAGCGGCGAGCCGAGCAGGCTGCCGAAGGCTCGCACGGCTTCGTGACGGATGCTGGCATCGCCATCGGTCAGGCTCTGGCGCAGCGCCAGCAGCGCCGCCGGCTCGCTTCGCCGGGCCAGCGCCCGCAGCGCGCTGCGCCGGATCCGCAGATCGGCGTCGCGGGTGAGCCCGGCCAAAAGCGGCATCGCCGCCGCCGCCGGGGTATCGCCGAGCACCGCCACCGCCTGCTGCCGCAGCAGCCAGCTGCTATCGGCGAGCGCCCCTTGCGCCCAGTGCAGGCTGTTCTCGCTGAGCGCCCCCGGATCCTGCGCCGCCAGGCGGACGATCGCGCCGGCCGCGGCGATGCGCAGCGGCGGCTCGGACGGCGCCGCCAGCAGCGGGGCCAGGCGCCGCACCTGGAAGGTCTCCCCAGAGTCTGCGAGTCCCTCGGCCGCGAGCTGGCGCGCCGTCGCGGTGGCGCTTGGATCGCCGACCACCCGGGCGAGCAGCGCGACGCTGTTCTGCTCATCGCTGCCCGATAGCCAGCGCGCCGCCGTGCCCGATAGCCAGCGCGCCGCAATCAGCGCCTCTGGGCCGCCCTGGCGCGCCGTGCGGCGCAGCGTCCAGCGCCCGGTCTCTTCGCCGAGCTGCAGCAGCCGCGCCGCCGCCGTCAGGCGCTCGGGACCGATGCCGCGGGCGCGCTCGATCAGGCGCTGCCGCGCCTCGGCATCGCCGCTCTGGGCCAGGCAGGCGAGGATCTTCTGCTGCACCTCCTCGGGCGGCTGGGCGCGCTGCAGGTAGCGGCGAAGCAGGTGGGTGGCCTGCGGCATCGCGCCGTCTGCACACAAGAGCAGCGCGGCGCTGAACTGCACCACCGGGTCGGCGGAGCTTAGCGCCTCGCTGAGGTGCTGCTGCCCGCTCGGCTCGTGCAGCTGCCGCAGCGCGCCGGCCAGCGCCACCTTGAGCAGCGGCGGCGGCGAGGCCTGGAAGGCGGCGAGCAGCGCCGCGCCGGTGCTCGGCTCGGCAAGCTGCCCGAGCGACTCGGCGGCCTGGATGCGCAGCTCAAGGTCGGTCTCGCCAAGCAGCGGCACGAGCTCGCCGCTG
This sequence comes from Polyangia bacterium, assembly GCA_044222245.1. Classification (GTDB taxonomy): domain Bacteria; phylum Myxococcota_A; class Polyangia; order Palsa-1104; family JAEUJZ01; genus CALFML01. The sequence continues at coordinate 99,742 of JBGANQ010000005.1, forward strand.
AGCGTCGCATCATGGCTCTGCCCGAGCGCCAGCGCGGCCTGCAGGCGGAGCGGCCCGGGGCTCGCCGGCTGCAGCGCTGCATGCAGCTCCGCCACTGCCTGGGCGCGCAGCCGCCGCAGCTCGCCCGGCTGCAGGCGCGGAGGCTCGCCCCGCCGCGTGGCAAAGTAGACTCCCGCTGCCACCGCGGCCGCCAGGACGAGCGCGCCCAGCAAGAGCACCCCGAGCGGCACCCGCCGACGGCCGAAAAGGAGGCCCGAGCCGCGCAGCTTGCCGTCGAGAACCGCCACATGGTCGGCCGTCAAGACCCGCTTATCCCCACGCACAATGAGGAGCAGGTCGAGCTCCCGCTCCAGGGCCTGCTCGACCGCGGCCATCGCGGCAAAGCGCTCCTCCGGATCCTTGGCCAGAAGCCGCAGCAGCGTCTCCTCCAGGGTGTCGCTTATCGCTACCGGGGGAACCAGCTGGCGCGGCGGCACCGGCGTCGTCTGCGGGTCGCTGTGCTTCAGCATCACCTCGATCGCGGTCTTGCCGACGTAGGGAATCTTCCCGGTCAGCATCTGATACAGCATGCAGCCAAACGCATACTGATCAGTCCGCGCGTCCACATGCTCACCCTTTATCTGCTCGGGTGACATATAGGCGGGAGTTCCCATCACCGTTCCCGGTAGGGTCAGGCTCTTGGCATCGGCGCTGTTGTCCCCGCTGCGCTCCAGGTTCTCCACCTGCGGCGCCGAGGCCCGGGCCGCCTCCAGCGGCGAGAGGGCGGGGCCGCTGCGCTTGAGCACCTTGGCGATGCCGAAGTCGACGATCTTGACGAAGTCCGGATTCCCATCCTGCTCTACTAGGAGTACGTTGGCGGGCTTGATATCGCGGTGGGCGATGCCGCAGTCGTGTACGGCCCGCAGGCCGCGGGCAATCTGGACCGCGATGCGCAGCGCGCGCAAAAGCGGCAGCGGTCCCTTGTCCACCTCGTCCGAGAGCGGGCGACCCTTGAGGAACTCCATCGCCAGATAGTTCCGCCCATCGGCGAGCTGGCCGAAGTCCGAGATATATACCGTGTTGGGATGGCGGACCTTGGAGGCGAGCTTGGCCTCCCAGAGGAACCGCTCGTGATCATCGTTATCAGCCTGGGCGCCGCGCGGGCGCAAAAGGACCTTGATCGCGACCTTGGTCTCTAGGGCGCGATGGCGGGCCTGGTACACCGCTCCCATGCCGCCGCGCCCAAGGAGCTTCTGTACTTCGAAGCGGTCGTTGATGAGAGTCCCCAGCAGATCATCAGCGGCCGGCGCCGGCGCCTTGGCCGGTACGGGGGCGGCGGTGGCGCCGAGCGAGTCGACCGGCGGCTGGCTGTCCGGGGTGAGGGTGGCGCTAAGCTCGGGTCTGGCGGCTCCGGCTGCGCAGGCGTGCGCCTCCCCGCTGCTGCGAGCCGCGCCGCAGCGGGGGCAGAGCTCGGTGGCTAAAGGACTTTTCGGCGATGCTGGCGCTGGCGGGTTCGATGTATCGGCCATGGTGTCAGATCGCCGACCTGGTCGGGTGAGCGCGGGTGCGAGGTCCTGCGTGCGTGCAGGATGCGGCCGGGTATATACGGCGGTCGCCACCGCGCTGCCGGCTAGCCGTCGCGTCATTGTAGTATAGGATGAAAAACTCTGTCTACGCGCCGGACCTCGCTGCGAAATTCGCCGCGCGCGGTTTCCTTCTACCTCGCACTGTAGCTTCTACGTTCAACGTTGTGCCGCGCGCGGGGACACTGTGGGCGCGGCGCTCGAACCTGCAGACTTACACCCAGGCCACCGGCCGCAGCACTGCGAGTCGGCGGGACTCAGTAGATGGCCACCGCCAGCTCCAGCCAGTCCACACCGCCGCGGCTGTCGCGGAGTACCACCCACAGCGCCGCTGGGCCGGGCTGGTCGGGCAGGGACCAGCGGCTGCGCAGCTCGGCCTGCCCCGGTAGCGCGGCGGTGTGGGCGAGCGCGAAGCTGCCGGCGGTGGCAAACCACGCCGCCTGCAGCGACTCGGTCTGCTCGACCAGGGTCTGCGTCTCGGGCTGTAGGACGACAAAGTGCTCGGCTGACTCGGCGGTCACAGTAAGACGCAGCTGCACCACATGGCCGCGGGGCAGGGCGTCGGCGCGCAGCGGCATTCCATCCGCCAGGTCGCTGAGCTCCAGCTGCAGCAGCTGCGGGTTTCTGTTTGGCTGATAGCGCTGCCTGTAGGCCGCGGCCAGCTCGGCGCTGGCACCGGCGAGCCCGCACTGGATTCGCACAAGGCCGATAGTCGCCTGGTGGGAAAGCCGCGCGCGCACCGGCTGGTAGTAGCCGCCGGTGCTGTCCGGCTCGCGCGGGCGGGCGGGCGGATCGCCTACCCGGGCGGGCGGCAGCTCGGGGCCAAACTGCGCGCAGCCGTCCGCCGGCAGCGCGGCGAGAACCGGCAAGGCGGCCGCCAGTCCCGCGGCGACGACCTGCGCGGCATCGCCCAGGCAGGCCTCGCTTATGACGTTATCGTCCACTGGCGGCTTGGCCGTGGTGCAAAACGCCCACTCCAGGTCCGCGGCCGGCGGCGCCGCCACCGGCGCGGCGCGCAGCAGCCGCAGTGTCACCGCCTGTCCGGGCAGCGCCTCGGCCGGCTCGCTGCGCAAAGCCAGGACCCGCGGCGCCAGGATCAGGGAGGGCGGCTCGCCCGGCTCGGGCAGGCAGCCTGCGGCCGCGGTCAGCGCCAGCCCGAGCGCAGCAAAAAGGAGTCCGCCGCGCATCACAATGACAGCCGCGCGCCGAGGATCGCGAGGATCGGCAGACCGGTAATGTAGTCGTGACTGGCGTAGTCGAAGCGGTAGACGATCTCCTCGGCGTTCTTCTGGTACGTCAGGTTCTGGACCTCCAGATAGATCACCACTGCCAGCCGGCGCAGCGCGAAGGTCCGGTCCACGCGCAGATCGAGCTGTACAAAATCGGGCAGCCGGATCGAGTTGAGCGCGCCGAACACCGGCTGGTAGACATCATCGCGCGCATCGTAGAACGCGTCGCGCACCGGCGTCCGCGGGAATCCCGAGCTGTAGCGCAGCCGCAGGCCAAAGCCAAAGCCGCGCAGCTCGTAGCTTCCCACCGCGGTCAGAATATGCGTCTGATCCAGGTCGAACAGGTACGGCGCTCCGCCCTGAGTATCTGTCCGCTCGCTGCGGCTGAGCGTATAAGCCACCCAGCCGGACAGACTCCGCCAGCGCCGCAGCCGCACCAGCAGCTGACCGCCGTAGCTCTGGCCGCTGCCGTCCGCGGTGAGCACCGCCGAAAGCGGCGGCGTCGGCAGCGGGCTGCGAGCGGCCAGACTATCGAGGTGCCGGTAGAAGCCGCACAGCTCCAGCTGCAGCGCCGACCCGACCTGGACGGTGGCGCCCGCGGTGACATGCACTGCGCGCGCGAGCCCGAGCTGCGGGTTGCCAAACACCGCGCTCAGATCCTCGGCCGCCGGCGGCTGGTGATAAAGTCCGGCGGCTGCCGATAGAGTCAGCGGCGCCGTCGGCTGGACGCTGACCAGGAGCCGCGGCTCGGCGACCCAGGCGAAGCGGCGGCCGCCGATGGGGAGGGTGGCGCCGACCCGCGGGGTGAGGCGGCTCACCTCCAGAATATGCGCGCCCAGGCGCAGCCCGGCAGTCACCGTCAGCGGTCCGCGCCGCAGGGTGAGGGCGCCATATGGCGACAGATCGCCCAGGTGGGTGGAATAGGAGTCCGCGTTCACCTCGCTGCCCGGCGGCTGGCCGAACACCGCGCGGTCGCCGGCGCGCGCCGGCCGCGTCAGGGTGCCTTGGCGCGACAGCATCGCCAGCGCGCCCTGGGCGTCCAGGCCCATCGCCAGGCTTACCCGGCGCGACAGAGTCTGCTGGTAGTGGGCGCGCAGCCCGTACCTATAAGTCTGGCTGGCGAGCTGGCTCGGCACGAGGCCGAAGGCGGCGACATACTGCTCGGCGTCAAAGCCAAACCACGGCGTCAGTGACAGCTCCTCGCCGGCGGCCGCGCGCCGCTGGTAGCGGAGGCTGGCGCGATAGAAGGTCCGCTGCCAGGTCTCACTCTGCGCCAGGGCGGCGTCGGCGGTCGCGTGGGTGCGGCGCAGCTCATCGCCGGCGGCCAGCAGCGTCGCGGTGAGCTGCTCGCCGCTGCGCAGGGCCAAGGTGGCGAGCAGCTGATAGTCGTAGTACCGCGGCAGCGGGAAGGCGTCGCCGACCCGGTCGCCCGCCACCTGCTGCAGCAGGCGGTCCAGGTAGCTATAGCGGCCGGCGATGAGCAGCCGCAGCCGCGCGCCGAGCTGCAGCGACAGGCTGGCCGCCGCGTCCAGCGGATCGACGGCGAGGGTGCCATGGATGCCCTCGCCGGGCGGCTGGGTGGTCACCCGCACGACGCCTCCCAGGGCCCGCCCGAGCTCGGCGCCATAGGCACCCGGCAGCAGCGCGACCTCCTTGACCAGCGCCGTCGGCACCACCGTGCGCAGGCCCCCCAGGTGATACAGCGCCGGCAGCTCAAGCTCGTCGAGCAGCACGCGGGTGTCCTGCGGCGCCGCCCCCCACAGCACCAGCTGACCGCTGCCGAGCGCGGCCCGCGCGACTCCTGGGGCGGCCTCCACCGCGCGCAGGCTGTCATCGGCGGTGCCCGCAAGCCGGCGGCCCTCATCGGCGTCCACGCGGGTGGCTCCCGGCACCTCCGGCGCGCGGCGAGCGCGCACCACGGTCTGATACTCGCGGTGCGCGGGCGGCGCCGCAGCAGTCGCGGCGGGATCGGCCGCGCGCGCATCGGTGGCGGCCCCCAGGAGGCCCGCCGCGAGACCGACCCGGACCCTGGCGAGGAGCCGCGGGAGGCGGTGTCCTGCGAGCGCTGCCTTCACTGCACGTCGAACTCCAGCGCCAGCACGCCGGCCCCAAGGCCATGGCCGCCGCGCGTCGCGGACTCGGTGCTCTGACCGCTCGCCTGCTGCTGCAGGACGCCTTGGCGATAAAGCTGCAGCATCCATACGGCCGACTCCTGCTGGCACAGCGACGCGGTGTCCACGCGCACCCGATAGTGACCGCGCGGTGGCGCGCCCTGCCACAGGACATCTTCCTGCTGCCGCCCATCGAGCACGCACTGCGCGTTGGAGTCAAAGTCGAGCCGCCCGGCGCGCGCCTGCGCCGCCGAGTCTGCAGGCTGGCCGGGGGGCGGGCGGTAGCCGGTCTTCATGCCGCTCCAGATCTCGACTCCTCCGGGCTGCTCGACATGAAGATCCAGATCGACCTGTCGGTCCCAGCGCAGCGCGACCACCAGCTCTCCCGCCGGAGCCGGCGCCGCCAGCACCTCCAGCGTGAGCTCGGCGATGGGTCCCGCAAGCCCCTCCGCCGTGCGCGCCTGCGCCTGCAGCGCCCGTCGACCCGGCGGCAGCGCCGCGGCAAAGCTCAGCTCCACGGCAAAGGTAGGCTGCTCGGGCGCAGTGATCGCGGGCGGGCCGGCCGGCACAATCCAGAAGCCGCGATCCCCGGCCAGGGCCAGCGCCACCGCCGTCGCCCCGGCCGCCAGCGAGCCGCTAAGCGGGGTGCCGACCTGGCCCGCATAGACCGCGCTCTGCAAGGTAAAAAGCCCAGTGACCGCCGGCCCGTCCTGCGGCGCCGGCAGCGTCCCAGGCGCGAACTGCGCCGCCGCCACCTGCAACAGCGCCGTCACCCCCGACTCTGCCGTCGCCGCGTCGCAGCCGAGCAGCAGCCCGCAGAAAAGCAGCCAGCTCGGGTGGCGCGGCATCAGAACACGACCTGCCCGCGCAGCATCACCGCCTCGCGGCCCAGCGTGGTGGGCGCGCCGCCGGCCCCGCGGCCGAGCGCGTTGCGGTTGTGATCGTACTCCAGGGTCAGCCGGCCAAGGCCGCGCTGCTGCACCGCCGCCGCCACCGCCAGCGTCGAGAAGCTGCTGTCCACCGGCACCCGCCCGACGCCGAGCTGCTGGCTCGCATCGGCGTCTGGCTGGTAGTGATCGTAGCGCAGACCGAAGCTCGCGTAGGGAGTCAGCTCCTGGGTCAAGCCCAGGTAGTAGCCGAGCTCGCGCAGCTCGCGCCCCGCCGCCACCGGATCCGCGGGCACGAGCGCGCGGTCGAGGTTCTGCGCCCAGATCACCTCGCCATAGATCGCAAGCTCGCCCAGCCGGGGTACCTGCAGCGCCACCTGGGCGTCCACTCCGACCGCGCTGCGGGCGAAGTTCTGCGAGGCAGTGGCCGCCGTCCCGCGCAGGGCCTGGAGCTCGCTCAGCTGCACCTGCCCATCGCCGTTGTCATCGCGCCAGGTGAGCACGTCCTTGGTCGCCGGCGTCCCGGGGTGGAAGCCGGTGCCGTAAAGTCCGGACACTCCCGCCTGCAGGTGCAGCGGCGCCGCCACCGCGACCGCCACTCCCAGCCGGCCGAGGAAGTCCTTACTCTGGTTCGGATCGCGGGCGGCAAACGCTCGCTCGCCCAGGGGCTGGCCGTTCATCGCCGCGGCTGCGTAGCGGAGAAAGCGCCAGCCGCCGTGCACCCGCACTCCCAGGTCGTACTCGCCGGGGAACAGCGCGCGGACGATGCTGCTGCGCTCCAGAAACAGCCGCTGCGTGTCAGCCTGCGGCACTTCATAGCCAAAGGGAATCTTGAACAGACCCAGGGTCAGCCTGACATAGGGAGTCGCGGCCGCAGGGGGCCACTGCACAAAGACCTCGGCGCCGAGGATGCGCGCCAGCGGCCCCTGCACCGTGTTGCCATCGAGCTCGAAGGCGCCGCCGAGGTAGCGGTAGTCGGCTTCGATGCGCAGGCGGGCGCGGCGGATGACAAAGCGCGTCTCGTTGAGCGGCTGGCCGGTCGCTTCGTTCAGCTGGTCCTCGGACTCCTGGCGATACAGCGCGGCGTCGGCGTGCACGAAGCCGCGCACGCGCACGGTGACTCCCGCCGGTCCCGCTGCGGGCTCGGGGGCCGCGCGGGCGGTCAGCTGCGCCGCCAGCCGCCGCGTCTCGGCCTCCAGCTGCTGCACTCGCTCCGCCAGCGGCCCGCCTTCAGGCTGCGCCGCGCCCGGGCGGAGCCGCGCCGGGTCGCCTTCAGGCTGCGCCGCGTCCGGGCGGATCTGCACCGGGCCCCCTTCGGGCTGCGCCGCGCCCGGGTGGAGCCGCGCCGGGTCGCCTTCAGGCTGCGCCGCGCCCGGGCGGAGCCGCGCCAGCAGCAGCAGCGCCATGCAGCCGAGCGCCCACGGCCGGGGCTCGCGGCGTCGCCGGCAGTCAGGGCAGGGGAGGCAGCGTGCCATCGGGTCGGAGCAGCGGCAGGATCGGCTTTTTATCGACCTGCTGCGCGCTCGTGCAGGCATTGATGATCTGCAGGTGAGTGACCGGATTGACGAAGCAGCCGAGGTCGGCGGGCGCAGCAGAGTCGGGAGGCGCTCCGCCATCGGCCTGCTCCGGGGCTCCCTTGCAGCCGGCGGTAGCCGCCAGCACGCACAATAGACAGAGGGTGAGGGGGCGCATGCTCAGCTGGCCTCGCAGAAGCCGCGGCGGCAGACCCCGCCGCCGCAGGTTGAGGAATCGACGCAGCTTGGGCAGCTGCTGCCCTTGGGGCTGGTGAGCTTGTCGAAGTAGCAGCCGCACGGCACAGGGGGCGTGTAGCGGGAGAAGTCGCCGCCCTCCCGGCTGCGCTGGACCCGCATCGCGCACTGCGGAATCAGGCCGACCTTGACGACTGCGTCGATCGGCTCGAAGGCGGGCGCCGGCTGCACGGGACTGCCGACCAGCAGATCGACGACCCGCTGCGCCGCCGGGTTGCGCGGCTTGCCGTCCTTGTCCACCGCCAGCAGCCAGTGGGTGTACGACCACAGGTGATAGTGGCCATCGCGCACGTTCTGCTTGTCAAAGGCGCTCTGGCCGGAGTCGGGAAAGTAGGCGTGATACTGCCCGAAGGCGCGGAAGGCGAGCGCCTTGAGCTGGCTGCGGTAGCCGTCATAGACCTCGGAGCCGAGGATGCCGAGCGCGCGGTCGGGCAGCGGCGCGGTGGCCAGCATGCTCGCCAGATCCTGCGACAGGTTCACCGGCACTCCCTTCCACTTTCCCGCCGGCACGCCGATCGAGGCCCCCATGCTGATGATCGTCCCCTTGGTCGGCGGCCGGATGAGCAGCTGGTTGTCGTAAAGCCACGGCGCCACCTGGCCGGCCATGCCAAAGCCCAGCACGAAGTAGGCCTCCTCGGCGGTGATGGCGGTCTGGGCGCTGCCGCGCGGGGCGACAAAGACAAAGGACTGCACCGGCCCGAGGAAGTCGGCGATGGTGTCGGGCCGGGTCGCGGCGCAGCCGTCGAGAAAGACGATCGAGTTGGCGACGTCGGCGGTCACCCCGGGCGGCGGCACGCTGCAGGTGGGCGGGGTCGGGGTCGCCACCGGATCGTAGCCGGCCGGGATGTAGGAGAAGTTGCCGCTCAGCTTGCTGCCGCTGTAGATCGTGTCGAGGTTGGTGCACGACCCGGTGGCGCGCCAGATAAGGGTGCGCGACTCCTTCTCGCGCAGCTTCTGCCCAAGCTCCTTCATCAGGTTGACCTGGGTGTCGCCGACCGTAAGGTAAAGCGGCGCCGGCAGGTTCGCCGGATCATCGCAGAGCTGCTCGGCGCCCGCGACTCCGCCGGCGCTGAGCAGCACCGCGAGCGCGACGCGCAGCGGGTCTAAAAGACCCAAGGGGAGCCTGGAGTATGTCTTGCGCATGACCTGCCCCGCGCTGGTCCCGAGCGGACAGCGCGTGAAGGAGTTCCGTTGTTGAGTCTGCCTATAGGGATAGAGCAAAGTGCCTATCCGATCAGCGGGACTATCGCGCGCGCGCGGTCCGAAAGTCAAAAAGCAGCCGCGGCCAAGCGGCGCAAACTTTTGCCTGTCAGTCAGGTTCTGCGCTACCACTGCGTAAGTCCTAATATGTCGACAAGCGCTCCTGATTCCGACTCGCGCCTGCTGTGGCAGAAGGTGCAGTCCCTGCGGCAAAAGGCCTTTGGCTGCGCTGACGTCGCTCGCCGGGCGTCGCTGCTCGGCGAGCTGCTGGCGGCCGAGCGGCAGCTGGCGGCGCTGCCGCGTCCGGGCGCGCCGCAGCCAGCGCTCGTGGACACCGAGCTTGGGACAGCGGAGCCTGCCGCCCCCGTGGTGCGACGCGGCGATCCCGCCGGGGTGATGCGCGGGGCCGACACCACCGGCCTGAAGGTCGAGGTGGCGCTGCGCATGGCGCAGGTGCCGACTGGGTTTGTCCACCTGCTGGCGGCCAGCGAGCACCCGCTGCTCACCTTCAGCGCCCACAACCTCCGCCGCACCACGGCGCGGCTGCGCTTTACCTCGTTTGTCGAGGGGTTCTCCGCCCATTCGATCGACACCGTCGAGGTGCCCGCTCAAATGAAGTGCGAGCTGCCGCACCTGCCGGCGTTTTTCACCCAGAAGACGGCCAAGGTAAAGGATGTCTGCCGCGCCGCCCTGCACCTGCAGGTCGACGATCTGGCCGGTCAGACCGAGCTGCACCGCACCTTTCCGCTGTGGCTCTTGCCGCGGAGCAGCGCCTACCTGGAGGTAAAGGACCCCATGACCGGCGGCGTCCAGGATTTCTCCAGCTACCTGGGGGCCTGGGTGACGCCCAACTGTCCGGCGGTGCACACCGTGCTGCGCAGCGCCGTCGAGCACCTGCCGGGCAGAGAGCTCATGAGCTACCAGGTCGATGAGCCGGGGGTTGAGGCGCAGGTGGAGGCGATCTATAAGGCGCTGCAGCAGGTCGGCATGGCGTACGTGAACTCGGCGACGGCGGTGAGCACGGCACCGGAGTTTACCCTGCAGCGGGTGCGGCTGCCGCGCGAGTCCCTCAAGCGGCACGCCGCCAACTGCCTCGATGGGACGGTGCTCATGGCCAGCCTGCTGGAGGCGGCGTCGCTGCGCTCGGCGCTGGTGCTGGTGCCGGGGCACGCGGTGCTCGGGTGGCAGCCCACGGCGGAGGGCGATTGCTGGGACTATGTAGATCCGTCGGTGCTCGGCACCAAGCCGTTTGCCGAGGCGCGAGCCCTGGGGCGCCTGGTCGTCGATCAGTACGCCGACCAGCAGGCGCTTTACGGCAGCCAGGCGGCGGCCGGCGTGTGGTTCTTCAAGCGGCTGCCGGTGGCGGCGCTGCGCCAGCAGCTCATCCTGCCCATGGAGTAGCCCGACCCCTGTCTTGGTGGAGATCTCATGCCGACGATGAACGCCCCCACGGCCCAGCTCGCCGAGCTGGCCAGAGCGCTGGAAATATTCCTGGTGGAGCAGTGTGAGGACCTGGACCCGCACGACTGGGCGCCGCTGCGCGAGCAGCTCGAGCGCTGGCTGCCCACCTTCGAGCAGCTACTGTCCCAGAAGGACTGGGCCGGCCTCGAGCGAGCGGTGCGCCAGCTGCAGGCGTGGCTGCAGGCCCCCACGGCCCCCCCGCGTGAGCTGCCCGCCCGGGTGCAGGCGGTCCTGCGCGCCTACAGCCAGCAGCAGGGCGCGGGCCCCGAGCTGAACCCGCCCTCGGTCAAGGGACCGTTCATGGGTCCGCCGAGCGAGCTGGCGAGCAAGAGCCTGGGCCAGGTCGGCGGCCTCCTCAAGTGGCTGGTCGAGCGGCGGCCGGCCCCGGTGCCGATCACTACCTATCCGACGCTGCGGGTGCCGCCGGAGGTCCGCCCGCTGACTACCTTTACGGTCGAGGTCTCGGCCCGCCCGCAGGTGAGCTGCGACGGTGCGACGCGAGCTGTGCTGCCCCGCAGCAGCGACCGCCCCGTCGACCTGGAGGTCATCCTGGAGCTGCCCGCGGACGGGAGTCTGGTCGCGCGCAGCCCCGGCGAAGGCGTCCTGCGCATCGGCGCCGACGGCCAGGCGGCGACCCTGGGCTTCGCGGTCTTTGCCGAGCGGCCGGGCGTGCACACGGTGACCGTGGCGTTTCGCCAGGGCGGGATCGAGCGGACTCGCTGCCAGCGCAAAGTGACGGTGCAGGCGGCCGCGCAGAGCCCGGCGGGTCCGGGGCGGGCGGCGCCTGCAGCCGCGGCGGCAGCGGTCGCTGCGGCGACAGCGGTCGCTGCAGCGGCGACGGTCGATGCGGCGGCAGCGCTGAGCGGCCCCAGCCTGGTCATCGGCAGCGCATTTCGCGGCCTGCTGCTGCAGCTGCACGAGCGGCCGGGCATCTCCGGGGCGCGCGGATTTCAGGTGATCTTGGGCGGCCCAGGCTGGAGCGGCAGGCCGCTGGAGTGCGAGATCCGGCTGCCCGCGGCCGCCCCCGAGCTGCTCGCCGCCCTGTGCCGCGAGCTGCCGGAAGAGGCGTCGCCGCTGCCGCTGGAGTCGCGCGAGCTGCGGCTGCGCAGCATCGGCAGCAACCTGGCGCAGCAGGCGCTGCCGCTAGAGCTGCGCAGCCAGCTGGCGGACAGCCGCTGGCCCGCCGGCACCGCCCTGCATATCGAGAGCGACGACGCCTGGCTGCCGTGGGAGGCGCTGTGGCTGGGCGCGTCCGCGGACCCCGCCGGCGGGATCTTCCTCGGCGAGCGCTTCGCGGTGACCCGCTGGCTGCGCACCGGCAGCGCTCGCGAGCGCGTCGGCGGCAAGGCGGCGGTGCTGGTCGCCTCGACCAGCTCGGGGCTGGCGCTTGAGCCCGAGCGGCAGATCCTCCAGGAGATCACCGGTCAGCCGCCGATCGAGCTGCGGGCGCTGCCGGCCGTGCAGAAGTGCCTGCTCGGCGACCCCGCCTGCCGCATCTTCCACTTCGCCGGGCACGGCGGCAGCGAGGCCGGCAAGAGCTTCGCCGAGTCGCTGCAGCTTGATGGCGGCTACCTGCACGCCACCGACATCCGCCTCAGCGAGCCGGGGGTCGCCGGTCCGCTCGACGCCGGGATGGTCTTTCTCAACGCCTGCGAGGCCGGCATCGAGCAGCCCGGGCTGTGGGCGCACGGCGGCTGGGCCTCGCAGTTCCTGCGGGCCGGCGTCGGCGCCCTGATCGCCCCGTCGTGGACGATCAGCGACCGCGGCGCCGGCGCCTTTGCCGAGTCGTTCTACCGCCACGCCGCCGCTGGCTGCACGCTGGGCGAGGCCGCGCGCCGGGCCCGCTGCGAGCTTGCCCCGCGCAGCCCGCTCGATCGGATCGCCTACGCCGTCTACGCGGCGCCGCAGAGCCACCTCCACCTGCAGTAGCCCCGTCACCTGCGGTAGCCACTGCACCACGCAGGCCGCGCGCGCTCGGCAGGGTGCCGCGGCTCGAGCGCAGACTCAGCCACCAGGCCGCGCGCTCGGCAAGGCAACGCGGCTCCAAAGGTGGCTCAGCCGCCGGCCGGGCCGCGCTTGCGCACCAGAGATAGCCCATCGGCGATCGGCAGCATCGCCACCTCGACCCGCGGATCACCCGGCAGCCGGTCGTTGAGCGCCCGCACCGCGTCAAGGTCCGGGTCATGCTGCGACTCATCGAGCACCCGGCCGTCGCGCAGGACGTTGTCGATGAGGATGAGCCCCCCGGGGCGCAGGCGGCACAGGATCTCCTCGAAGTAGTTGCCCTGGTTCTTCTTGTCGGCATCGATGAAGCCCAGGTCGAACATCGGCCACGCCGGCAGCGCGCGCAGGGTGTCGAGCGCCGGACCTATGCGCAGCTCGATCTTGTGGCTGACCCCGGCCTTTTCGAAGTAGCGGCGGGCGACGGCGGTCCACTCATCGCTGACGTCGCAGCACAAAAGGCGCCCGTCCTCGGGCAGGGCGCGGGCGACGCAGATCGCGCTGTAGCCGGTGAAGGTCCCGACCTCGACCGCGCTGCGGGCGCCGATCGACCGCGCCAGCAAGCTCATGAAGGTGCCCTGCAGGCTGGCGATCTGCATGACGCTGACGCCGCCAAGGCGCGCCGTCTCTTCCGCGAGCTGGGTCAGAAGCGGGTCGCTGGCCGTCGAGCGGCTGGTGATGTACCGCTGCAGCTCGGGGGTCATCGGGACAAAGTCTCCAGACATCGCAGCTCCTGTGGGCCCGAGCAGCCGCCCGGTGCCGCCTACTCGTAGCGCAGCGCCTCGACCGGATCAAGGCGGGCGGCGCGCCAGGCCGGATACAGCCCGAAGACGATCCCGGTAAGTGAGCTCGAAAGCAGCCCAAGGACAATCGCCCAGGTCTGATAAAACGCCGTCCAGTTGCCTAGCACCGACTTGAGGATCCGCGTCGCCACGAACACCGTCGTCACCCCGCCGAGCACGCCGAGCAGGCCGCCCAGGCCCGCGATGAGCCCCGCCTCGAGCAGGAACTGGCGCAGGATGTCGCCGCGCGTCGCCCCCAGCGCCCGGCGGATGCCGATCTCGCGCGTGCGCTCGGTGACGGTGACCAGCATGATGTTCATGATGTTGATGCCGCCGACAAACAGCGACAGCGCGGCGGTGCACAGCATAAGGACGTTGATGACCAAAAAGATCACGTCCGCCTGCTGCTTGCCGTCCTTGTCGCTGTCGACGCGGAAGTTCTCGACCCCGTAGTGGCGCTGCAGCAGCGCCGCCTTGATCGCCGCCCGCGCCCGCGTCACCTGCTGGGTGATCTCGCCGAGCGTCGGCAGCACCCGGATGTAGATGGTGTCGACCTTGCGCGAGTGGCGGATGACCCCCTGAAACGTTGTCTCGGGCACGACGATGCGCCGATCCCACATCCAGGTGCCGGGTCCGGCGACGAGCGGCGCCTTGTGGGCGAGCACCCCCACCACCTCCCAGCGCACGTTGTTGATGCGCACCGACTTGCCGGTCAGATCCGCGGGCGCCCCGAGCAGCTCCTGCCAGACCTCGAAGCCGACCACGCACACCCGACTGCGGCGCAGAAGATCGGTGGGATCGATGAAGCGGCCCTGCTGCAGCTTGACCCGGTACATGTCGAGCGCGCGGTCCGAGGCGCCCAGCACCATGACGCGCTTTTTGTCGCTGCCGAAGTAGGCGTACTTGTTCCAGTCCATCAGCTCGCCCTCGGCGGGTCCGCCGGCGGCGGGGCTCTGGTCCAGGCTCTGCTGATCGGCGTGATCCAGGGGCCGCTGGGTGCGGTCGCGCTGGCGCGGCGGCGGGTCGCCGGTCTCGACCTCGATGACGTCGTTTTCGTCGATGAACTGGTTGGCCAGGGTCAGCGCCTCTTCGCCGCCCTTGAGCAGCCCCGAGAGCAGCACCACCGACCCGGCGCCGATGATCATCCCAAGCAGGGTCAGAAACGCGCGCGCCTTGTGCTGACGGAACGAGTGCAGCACGCTCGCCAGCTGATCCCAGAAAGCAGTGAGGACGGACACGGCGCTTCCCCCTTAGTTGTTGGTCCGGATCGCGGTGACCGGATCGAGCCGGCTGGCGCTCTTGGCCGGCCAGTAGCCAAACAAGAGCCCAATGAGCACCGCCGACACCACCGCCACCGTCACCGCCGGCTCGGAGATATGGGTCTGCCAGCTCGGCTTGAAGTGGTGGATGAGGATGCCGCCGAGCACCGTGCCGCCCATGCCGAGCGCCGCCCCCAGGCCCCCGCCGAAGCCCGACAGCAGCATCGCCTCGACGACGAACTGGCGACCGATGTCGGCCGGCGTGGCGCCGAGCGCCTTGCGGATGCCGATCTCGCGCACCCGCTCGGACACCGACACCAGCATGATGTTCATGATCCCGACGCCGCCCACCAAAAGCGAGATCCCGGCGAGCAGCCCGACGATGACCTTCATGATGAGGAACACCTGGTAGAAGCTCGCCAGGCGCTTGGCGAAGTCGAAGATCGAGAAGTCATCGACCCCGTGGTGACGCTCCAGCAGCACCGCGTTGAGGATCCGCTTGACGATTTCGTTATTCTGCGGCCCGTCGGTGAGCATGAACAAGCGGCGCCCGGTCTCGATGACCACCGACTCGTGGTCGGCGACCGTATCGATCGGCGCCACCAGCACCTGGTTCCACTCCCAGCCAAAGCCGATGCCCCAGCGGTCGAGCTTCTGCAGCCGGCCGACGATGCGGCAGTGCAGCCCCGAGAAGGTGACGATGCGCCCAAGGACGTTCTCGCCCGCTCCCCAGATCGCGTCGGCGAGGTCGCTGCCGATGACGCACACCCGGGCGTGCTCGCGCAGGTCGTGATCGTCTAGCGCCCGCCCCTCGGCCAGCTTGTACTTGAAGAAGCTCAGGAACTCAGCGTCCGAGGCGACCACGTCGCCGGGCAGGCGCTTGCCGTTGTCGGCCTCTAGCGGCTTGTGGCGCAGAGAGACGAACGAGATCGTCGTCACAAGGTGCGGGATGTTCTTGATCGCCGGCGGATCCAGGCGCGTCAGGCCCCGCGAGTACGAGGCCTGCTTGTTCTCCATCGACTCCGGGCTCTTGCGCCACACCGAGATGAGGCGCGAGCCGCCGAGCTCCTCGAAGCTGCGCGACAGCGTGCTCAGCCCCGACTCGGCCAGCGAGGTCATGAGCACGATCGAAAACGCGCCGATGACAATCGAGGCGATGGTCAGCGCCGAGCGGAACAGGTTCCCGCGCAGCACCGACCAGGCGATCCGGAGGTATTCTAACCACATGAGGAGGGCGCGCTCCCTGCGCCTACTTGAACTCGTTGGCCTCGGCCGAAGGGGGCTTTATCAGCACCTGCGCCCCTTCGTCCAGGCCGCTTATGACTTCCTGCTCCCGATCGTTGCGCGCCCCGGCCACAATGTCCACCCGCTGCGTCGGCGGCCCCTTGCCCGGCGGGTTGCCGGTGAGCTTGTTCACGAACGTCTGGCCCTTCTCCTTGACCACCGCCTCGATCGGCAGCTTGAGCACGTTCTTCTTGGTGTCGACGTGGATCTTCACGTCCGCCGTCATGCCCGGCTTGATGTCGACCAGGCTCAGCGGGTCGAGCGTCGCCTCGACCGGGAACACCTCGACGTCCTTGCCCTTGGGCAGGATCGAGGCGGGGGCGATCTTGGTGATCTTGGCCTTGTAGGTCTTGCCGGGCAGCGCATCCAGGGTCAGCGTCACCGACTGCCCGAGCTGGACCTTGGCGACGTCGATCTGGTTCAGATCCGCCTTGGCGAGGAGCGTCGACATGTCGGCGACCATGAGCAGCGACTTGTCATCGAAGGTCGACATCGTCCCCGGCACCACGGTCTCGCCGACGCGAATCGTCCGCTGGATCACGGTGCCGTCGAGCGGCGAGACGATGCGCGAGTAGCGCAGCTGATCGCGCGCCACCGCCAGCTGCTCCTTGGCCTGGGCGAGCTGGATGCGCTTGGTCTTGTAGTCGTTGTCGGCCAGATCCACGTCCTGCTGCGCCACTGCGCGATCGGTAAAGCCGCGCCGCCGCCGATCCAGCACCACGCGCGCAAACTCGACCGCCGCATCGGCCTTGTCGACCTCCTGCTGGGCGCGCACGATGCCGCGCTCGAACTCGATGGGCTCCAGCCACAACAAAAGCTGGCCGGACTTTACCTGCATGCCCTCCTCGACCAGGACTTTCTCGACCTGGCCGGCGACCTTGGAGCGCACCGCGACCTTCTCGCGCGGCTCGATCTTGCCAAGCTCGGTGACCGCGATCTCCAGATCGCCGCGGCTCACCTTGGCGACCAGCGTCGGGTCCACCGCCGCCTGCTTGCTGGCGCGCTGGCGCAGCCCCCAGGTGAAAAGCCCGCCCAGCCCCGCCAGCACGACCACGATGGCGAGGATCGTGTAGCTCCGTGATTTCTTCATAACGTCCCCTTGTCGTCGCCGGTAAAGCCGGCACTGGCCTTGTGGGGCGGCAGCCGCCCGGAGGCCAGGAACAGCTCACCCCAGGTCTGGGCGATCGTCGCCTCTTGGTTGGTCAGGCTGATCTCGATGTTGAGCAGCTCGACCGCGCCGTCGATGAGGTCTAAGACCATGGCGTCGCCGATGCGGTAGCGCTTCTCCAGGATGGCGAGGTTGTCGGCGGCGATGTCGCGGCTTTTTAGAAGCGGCTCGCGCATGCTGTAAAGGTGCAGCAGTCGGGCGTGCAGGACGCGCACGTCGGTCTCGATCACCCGGCCGATGCGCTGCTCCTCGGCCGCCAGGCGCTTGTACTCAATGCGGGCGTCGCGCACCTGGGTGTAGGTGTTGAGGGTGTCAAACAGGTTCAGGCTCAGCGTCGCCCCGAGGAACACCGAGCCGGTGATGTTGGAGAAGGGGTTGGAGCTGCTGTTGGCGTCGCGGGCGCCGATGAGCGGGTTGAAGGCGTTGTTGCTGAACTGGAGCAGCCCCGAGATGCCAAACTGCGGGTAGTAGGTAGACAGCGCCATGCGGATGTTCTGCAGCTGGCTCGCCGTGTTCAGCTTGGCGACGCGCAGCTCGGGGCGCTCGTGCTGGGCCTCGCTGAGGATCTGCTCGACGGTAGAAGCGCTGGGGTCGGGCGGCGCCGGCAGGTGCGGCGGCTCGGTGAGGATGATCGGCAGGCCGTGCAGGCCCAGCGCCACCGCCAGCTGCGCCCGCGCCTCGGCGGCCGAGCCGGCGAGGTCGGCGCGCCGCGCGATCTCGGTGAGGCGCCGCGACTCGATGCGGTTCAGATCGACGCCGGCGGCAAGGCCGTTGCGCACCCGCGCGTTCACGATCTTCACCGCGTCGTCAAAGCGCAGGATCGCCTGCTCGGAGACCAGCTGCTGCAGCTCGATGCGGCGGGCGCTCCAGTAGGCGCGCAGCATGTCCACTGCCACAGCGCGCTGACCTTGCCGCACCCCGGCCGCCGCGGCGTCGCGCTGCAGCTTGGCGCGCTCGACGTTGGCGGTCACCCGGAAGCCGCTGAACAGCGGCACCCGCAGGTCCGCCGAGACGTTGAACTGGCCGAGCGCCGCGCTCTGCACCGTGCTCGGCGGCACGTACTGGCCGTTGGCGGCGGCGCACTCGGCCTCGGTGGGGCTGCCCAGGGCGCCGCCCGACACCGACAATAGCTGCAGCGGCGCGTACAGGTTGCCGCCGAGCAGCGGTCCGGTGGGCAGCGCCGTGCCGCACGCCGCGGTGCTCGGCGAGCCGCCCAGGTTGCTGACGCGATACTGCTCGGTGACAAAGGTGTCGACCTTGAGCGAGAAGCGATCGAGCTGCGCCCGCAGCACCCCGAGCTCGCCCCGCTCGGCAGTGGCCTGGGCGGAGCTTACCTGGGGATCGGTGCGCAGCGCCAGGTCGATGGCCTCGGCCAGGCTCAGGCTGCGCGCGGTCGCGGTCGCGGTCGCCGTCTGGGCGTCGGCGCGACCCGAACCGGCAAGAAGGAGGGCGCTCACAAGACCCAGGCCCCAGAGGCCCGAGCGCCGCGCCCGGCGTCGCTGCGTCATGGCTTCGCTCCGGCCGCGCCGCGCTCGGGCTGCTGCTGCTCATCGGCGACGATGCGGCCGTCGCGGAAGCGGACGACTCGCTGGGCGTAGCCGGCGACATCGGGCTCGTGGGTGACCAGCACGACGGTCATGCCCGAGCGGTGGAGTTCACAGAATAGGTCCATGATCTGGGAGGTCATCTCAGTGTCCAGGGCCCCGGTCGGCTCGTCGGCGAGCAGCAGCACCGGGGCAGTGACGATGGCGCGGGCGATGGCGACCCGCTGCTGCTGGCCGCCCGAGAGCTGGTTGGGGTGGTGATCCATGCGATCGCCCAGGCCCACCCGCTCTAGCGCCGCCATCGCCCGCCGCCGCCGCTCCGCCTTGCCGATGCGGGCGTAGATGAGCGGCACCTCGACGTTGGCCACCGCGGTGTGGCGGGCCAGCAGGTTGAAGGACTGGAACACAAAGCCGATCTTCTGGTTGCGCAGCCGGGCGAGCTCGGTCTCGGACAGGTCTTCGACCTTGACCCCGTCGAGCCGGTAGCTCCCCGAGGTCGGCCGGTCGAGCGTGCCGATGATGTTCATCAGGGTCGACTTGCCCGAGCCGCTCTGGCCCATGATGGCGACCATCTCGCCGCGACGGATGGTCAGACCGACGCTGCGCAGGGCGTGGACCTCGACATCGCCGGTGGCGTAGACCTTGCTGAGCTCGCGGATGTCGATGACCGGCGGCGCAGCCCCGGCAGAAGACGGGTTGTCATTGGACAGGTTCATGGGTATCCAGCGGGACGGAGACGGGCAGGCTGTGCCCGGCGCTCGCGCCTATCTAGCACAACCGGGCTTCTTTGGCCCTTGGTTCTTGACATTGGGCCCAGGCGCGCGCCGTGATGGCCTCAAACAAAAAGGTCTGCGGCTCTATTCCCGGTTCCTTTTCAGAAAGTGGGCCCCCTCGTGGTAGGAACTTGCCATGGGAGTCGCCATGGCTGGTAATAGGGGTGTAGTAGGGAATGGAGCGGACCAGGGGGCCGACGCGCAGCTTGGTGGCGAGCTGCTCGGGCGGCTGCGCCGGATTCGCCTGCTGTGCCTGGACGTGGACGGCGTGCTCAGCGATGGGCACCTGTACTTTGCCGGCGGGGCGGACTGGCAGTCGCTCGCTCCCGAGGCGCGGTGGACGCAGCGCTTCTCGGTGCGCGACGGCGTGGGCATAAAGCTCCTGCAGCAGGCGGGCGGCCAGGTGGCGATCCTGTCCGAGGGGGGCCTCATCTCGGGGCGGGCGCGGGCGGCCTCGCTGCGCATCGAGCATGCCTACTTTGGCCTGACCGCCAAGCTCGAGCGCTTCCATGCCCTGCTCGGCGAGCTCGGGCTGACCGCGCCGGAGGCGGCGTTTATCGGCGATGAGGTCGCCGACCTGCCGCTGCTCGGCGCCGTCGGCTTTGCCGCCACGGTGCCCGATGCAGTATCCGAAGTGCGCGCCGCTGTGCATTACATCACCCAAAGTCCCGGCGGCAGCGGAGCCGTGCGCGAAGTTGCCGATCTCATCCGCCGCCACGGCAACCTGCAAGGTCCGAGCAAAAGTCCCTAATTAACCCTGGAGACGCCCAAAGGTTCACCCGGTCGCAAAAATTTTGCCGCGCCGCTGAAATATCGTTGACAGCGGGTAGGGCCCTGAAGTACCTAACAAGGGCCTGCCTGGTCCAAAAGACTGGCACCTGGCGAAGTTCTTTTAGAAAACAGGTCAGCAAGCGAGAGTGGCGGAATTGGCAGACGCGCAGGATTCAGGATCCTGTGAGGTAAAACTCGTGAGGGTTCAACTCCCTCCTCCCGCACATACGTAGTCAAGAGTAAGGCCCGGTAAGACCTACCGGGCCTTTTCTTTTTTCGCGGCCTGGGCCGGCGACCCAACCCCGCAGCGCGACAGCCGGTTCCCCAAGGGCAGCGCATCGGCTACGATGCAAGGGGATGACCTCTGCCCGTGCCATGCGGCCAGGACCGGCGGCTCTGCTCGCGGTGTTGGCGGTGCTGTGGTCGCCTGCCGGGGCGCAGGCGAGCAAGCCCCGCTGCCGGCTGGAGCACATCGACCTGTCGGCGCTCGACCGCGGCGGCGTCATCAAGGCGACCGGCGGCCTGGTCGAGCTGGAGGGCCTGGGGGCAAGCGACCAGGCGGCCAAGAGCTTCCGTCTGCTGGTCGGCAACAAGAGCACCGGCCGCGCCGAGCGGCTAGAGCCTTTCGAGCGCAGCGGCCAGGACCTTTACATGATCCTGGCGGTCGAGATCTCGGCCCTTTATGCCCCCGCATTCGACAAGATCAAAGAGGCGCTGCAAGAGTTTCTGGAGTCGGTGCCGCGCGCCAAGGTAAAGCTCATCCAGTTCGGCACCGAGATCGAGCCGTCGCCGACCTTCCTGCCGGCGCCCGCGGTCAGCCAGCAGCTGGACGACATCAACCCCGATGATCAGGGCGAGGTGAAGCTGCTCGATGCGCTGACCGCCGGCCTGGTGTCGCTGAACAAGCTGCCGCCGGGCCCCGCCAAGGACAAAAACGGCCAGCCGCACCCGCCGCCGCGCCGCGTGATCGTCGTTCTGTCCGACGGGCTCAACGCGCTCATGGACCGCAAGAGCTTCAAGCGCGTCGGCGATCTGCTCAAGCAGAGCAACGTGCCGCTGTTCCCGGTGGCGTTCTCGCCGCGCGACGATCGCGGCCCGCTGCTCAACCTGGGCGAGCTCGCCAAGCGCAGCGCCGGCACCTTCCGCTGGGCGCAGAAGGACGACGGCCTCAAAGAGCAGTTCCAGAACCTCGCCGAGGAGCTCAACAAGACCGGCGTGCTGCAGTTCCCCGCCAAAAAGCTCACCGCCGAGACGCTTGCGGGGGCGGTGTTCACCCTGCAGTGCGGCGAGCTGCGGTCGACGCCGCTCACCCTGGCGGGCGGGTTGCCGCCGCCGCCGCCGAGCCGCTGGTGGCAGTGGGTGCTCGGGATCCTGGGCGGGCTGCTTGGGCTGTGGGGGCTGGCGCAGGGAGCGCTGTGGCTGCTCAACCGACGCAGCCGCAAGCTCGGGCTGACCCCGGTCGCCGGATATCCGCCGGGGACGCTGCCGCCTGGGGCCGGATATCCACCGGGAACGCTGCCACCGGGGGCCGGATATCCACCGGGAACGCTGCCGCCTGGGGCCGGATATCCGCCGGGGACGCTGCCGCCGGGAGCCGGATACCCACCCGGCACCCTGCCCCCCGCGGGCTACGCCGGCGGCTATCCGGCCGGCGCGCAGCCGCCCGGCGTGGTCGCGGTGGGCTACGCCGAGCGGGCTGGCGGTCGGGTGTCCACCGCGACGCTCATCGGCATCGGCGCGCTCGGCGGCCAGCGGATCAAGGTCGAGGCGAGCCTGCGCCTGGGCTCGGCGGTGAGCGGCCCGGGCTGCTTCACCGTCAGCAGCGATCCGAGCGTCGCCCCCACCCACTGCGAGCTGCGTCGCGACGGCGCCGGCTACGCGCTAGTCGACTTCGGCAGCCCCGCCGGGTCGTTCATCAACGACCGCCGGGTGAGCGGCACGGCGCGGCTTGCCGACGGCGATCTGGTGCGCCTGGGCGATGGAACTCAGCTGAAGTTTCGGTTAGATGACTGAGCGCCGACCGAGCATGACCGAGCCGGAAAAAAGTCGCTGCCTGAAAGGCGGCGCGAGATTCGCTAAGCTGAAGGCGGAGCCCCGCGCGGAGCGCGCGCGGGCGGGGGCAGCATGACGACCAAGCATCCGCCGCAGAACGTGCAGGCCTCGGGCAACATCGTGGTCTGCAACCGCCTGTACAACATCGGCTGGAAGGTGGTGAACTACACCGACAACCCCGCCTTCAGCGCCTACTGGCAGCGCTGCCTCAAGGGCAAGGACGGCGCCCCGCCGGGCGCGCTGCCGTTCGCGCCGGCCAAGGGCCTGGGCCGCTCGCCCCTGCGCTACCGCGAGCGGCGCCTGATGGGCGGCAGCCGCGACCTGCGCCGCCTGCAGGAGATCATCCGCCAGTTCGTCGTCCACCACGACGGCTGCGCCACCTCGGCCGACTGCTTCCACGTCCTGCACGACGAGCGCGGCCTGTCGGTCCACTTCCTCATCGACAACGACGGCACGATCTACCAGACGCTCGACCTGGCCGACGGCGCCTTCCACGCCACCGGCGTCAACGAGATCAGCGTCGGCGTCGAGCTGTGCAACCGCGGCGTCGTCGACCTCGACGGCCCCGACTTCTACCGCCGCAAGTTCGGCTTCGACCGCAACATCGATGAGGTGGTCGTCCACAACTCGCGCTACCGCATGTGGGCCTACACCCCGGGGCAGTACGGCGCGATGGTGGCCCTGGGCAAGGCCCTGGCGCGCCTTCTGCCCAACCTGCCGCAGGTGTTTCCCGAGTGGAACGGCGCGCCGCTCACCACCTGGATGGCCGACCCGCGCGCCTTCGCCGGCTACATCGGCCACTACCACGTCACCAACAACAAGTGGGACCCCGGCAGCTTCAACTTCAAGTGGTTCACCCAGCAGATCCGGGCCAGCGCGACGTGGTTTGTCTGCCTCGACAAGAGCAACGAGTGCCCCAAGGCCCCCGAGATCGCCGAGAACCCCGCCTTCGCCGAGCAGCAGGGCCAGGTCCTTATCAACGCCAACGAGGCCGACTCGATGGGCGGCTACTACCCCGTCGGGCCGTTCGGGCGCACCCGGCTGTGGCACGGCGGCATCCACCTGAGCCTGCCCGAGGGGACGCCGGTGTTCACCCCGTTCCCCGGCCGCATCGTCGCCATGCGCCAGGGCGACGACGCGCCGATCGGCTCGACGAACTTCGTGCTGATGCGGCACTACTTTCGCCTCGCCGGCATCGAGACCATCTTCTACATCCTCTACTACCACCT
This sequence comes from Polyangia bacterium, assembly GCA_044222245.1. Classification (GTDB taxonomy): domain Bacteria; phylum Myxococcota_A; class Polyangia; order Palsa-1104; family JAEUJZ01; genus CALFML01. Next base: position 122,824 of record JBGANQ010000005.1, read on the forward strand.
CGACCGCGAGGACCCCAAGGGCCAGCGCACGCCGTGGTACCAGGAGGCCGACAAGAAGCCGTTCTGGTCGCAGGTCACCTCCGGCCAGGTCGCCTTCCCCGACGTCGATGTCGCCGGCGGCGAGGTCATCGGCCACGTCGGCCACGCCGGCCCGCCGGGCAACTTCGAGGGCCAGATCCACGTCGAGGTGATGTCCCCCGACGACATCGGCGCCAAGCTGGAGCCGGGCTTCTTCAAGTCGATCGATGCCAAGAGCTCGGGCCACTTCTGCAACGTCAACGAGGTGGTCGCGGCGATCGACAAGCCCAAGGGCCGCGGCGACGGCATCCTCAACGAGAAGGAGCTGCGCGAGTTCTTCCAGCACGACGAGGCGCGGGCCGAGCTGCGCAAGCTCGCGGTGCGCTACCAGTCCGAGTGGGGGGCGGCCGACGACTACGAGGCGCAGCTGCTCAACAGCAAGGACTTCCGCATCCTCAAGCCGGCGGCGCGGCAGCGGGTGTTCCGCGATCAGATCCTGCCCACCCTCTGGTACACCGAGGAGGTGGCCGAGAAGGTCCTTCTGCCCAAGGACTTCGTCGTCTGGCACTACCACCCGGTGCGCTTTGTCGCCTGGATGAACCTGCAGCTGCGCCGGCAGGCGACGACGGTGGCGGGCAAGATCGAGGCCGCCCAGGGACCGGCCGCCGCTCAGGTCCTCGACGACCGCGACTCGCTGGAGGGCTTCACCGACGAGGAAGATGAGCTCTCGACCGAGCAGAGCCGCAAGTTCACGCTCGAGGATCTCTCGGCCGGCTACCCCGAAGAAAAAGAGCCGGGCAAGTAGCCGCCGCGGCGCTGCTCAATCCCCGCGCCTCCGCAGCGGTGCTGCGCGAGGCTGCATCCGGCCGTGGCGGCGCGGCGGCCCGGGCGGCCCCGGCGGCAGGGACCCGTCGTGCAGCGCGCGCTCCGCTCGACAGGAGCGAGGCAATGCCTTATCACTAGGCGAGAGTGCAAAGTAGCGGCAATGGCAGCGGTGCGGACGGCAAAGGCCCTCCTTCCGGAGGACCTCCGACACCGCCTTCAGCGCAGCCGGAGCCAGCGGGTCCGCCGCGGCCACCGGAGCCGCCAGGTCCGGCGCTGCCGGCGGGGCAGCCGAGCGACCGGCCGGGGCCTGCAGCTCCGGCGAGCCAGCCGGGCAAGTCGGGGCGGCCGGCCCGCTCGGGACGCGCCAAGCGGCTGAGCGGTGGGCGCTCACCGTCGGGGAACTACGCCCCGCTGCCTTCGCCCCAGGGCCCCAAGAGCTCGCCCGGCCAGACCAGCCCGAGCATCGCCCCCGAGCCGCGCCCGCCGAGCGAGACGGCGGCGGCCCCCCGCGAGCGCCCGCCGGCCCCGCTCACCCACAGCTCGTCGCCCTCGCTGCTGCTGAGCGGCACGCCGCGGCGGCCGACCGAGCCCAAGAAGTCGCGGCGGCGCAGCCGGCTGCGGCACCTGGCGGCGCTGGCCGAGCTGCCAGCCAAGATCCCCGAGAAGATCGAGGAGGGCATCGAGAAGGGCATCGAGGGCATCGGCAAAGGCGTCAACGCCACCGTCGACATCCTCAAAGACCCGATCGGCTCGGTGCAGCAGGTCGTCGACGCGCTGCAGGCGCCGCGCGGTCTGGCGATGGGCTGGGCGCTCGCCCTCATCCTGCCCATCATCATCTACTTGCTCGACCTGGGGGCGGGCAGCCTGTGGCAGGGCGCCGACGCGCAGTTTGCGCTGGCGCTGCAGGCGCTGGCCAAGGGGGAGCTCGGGCTGGATCAAGCGGCGCGGACGCTGCCGCCGCCGCAGGGCTCGCCGCTCGGGCTGTGGCAGATGATGCTCACGGTGCGGCTGCTCGGCGTCAACGAGGCGACGCTGCGGCTGTTGCCGGTGCTGGCGGCGCTCGGCTCGGCGATGTGCCTGCTGGCGATTTCCATCGATGTCGGCGTCGGTCGCCACGCCGGCGGGCTGGCGGGCCTGGTGCTTTTGGCGCTGCCGCTGACCTACGAGCTGTCGCACCGGGTGCTGCCCGACATGCTGGTCGCGTTCGCCTCGACCTCGGCGGTGGCGCTGGTCAGCCACAGCCTGCACGGCCACAAGTTCGACCGCCACATCCTGCCCATGCACCGCGACAGCGATGCTCCCGAGCCGCTGCCGCTGCGCCGGCTGCCCATGCTGTTCGCGACGCTCGGCATCGGCCTGTCGGCGCTGGTCGATCCGCGCGCCGGGGTCATCGCGATTGCCTTCGGGCTGCTCGATATCCTCATCTCGCACCGCTACCTTTTGCGCAAGCGGCGGGTGTGGCTGATGCTCGGCGGCGCGCTGCTGCTCACCCTGCTGGCGACGCTGCGCCACCCCACCGAAATCGGCATGTGGCTGCGCTGGCCCAACCCCGGGGTGCCGCTGCGGACCTTCAAGGCCATCTGGCACCAGGGCGACACCTGGTTCTCGCGCCATATCGGGCCGGTGGTGATCGTGGCCACCGGCTTCGGCCTGCTGCTCGGTTCGCTGCGGCGGGCCTCGCGGTCGCTGCTGGTGTGGGTGCTGGTGGCGGTGGCGATGACGTGGTTTGGCGATGACGCGGCGCTGCCGCGCGGCCTGGGGCTGGTGCTGCCGCCGCTGGCGCTGTGTGCGGCGGTCGGGCTGCAGTCGCCGGTGCGGTGGCTCGGCGCGCTCGGTGGCGTCATCACCACCTGCGCCCTGGCCGGCGTCGTCGTCGTCAACATCGAGGGCGGGGCGGTCCTGCACAACAGCGACACGATCAAGATCCTCACCCAGTCGCAGCAGCACGCGCCGTCCGGGGCGCTGCTGTGCACGGTGGGCATCCGACCCGAGGTCTCGACGTTCTACGCCCACCGCCCGATCGCGCAGTTCAACTCGGTCGACGAGCTGGCGCGCGCCCTGACCCCCGGCCAGCTGTTCAGCTGCCTCATCCCGCCGGCCCTCCTCGACGAGGTCCAGCGGCGCTTCGCCCCGCCGGCGGCGCGCCCGGCCCGACCGGCAGAGCCCGCGCCGCCGCGCCCCGGTCGCCGCCCCGCGGCCCAGGCGGCCAAAGACAGCAAAGACAGCCGGGAGGCCCGCGAGCCCAAGGGCCGCGAGGCCAAGGACGAGCCGCCCGAGGGCATCGGCTCGGTCCTGGCGACCACGCTCGACATCGAGGAGGCGCCCCTGGACACTCAGGGCCCCAAGGTCATCCTGGTCTCGCGCTGAGCCGCGCGCCCGGGCGGTCCGCCGGCCGCCCGCTGCATCGAGCCGCCGCGGGCAGCGCCCAAAGTCCTCGCCCGGAGTTCGCGGCAGGCTCAGCGGAGACGTTTTTTCCGTCGCTGAATCTCTCTTGGCGGGAGCCTGGAGGTCTGCGCCTCCCACGCCTCCCACCGCGGCGCGCAAAGCTTCCATCGCTGAGTCGCTCTCGGCGGAGCCCGGGCGGCCGCGCCTTCCTCGCCTCCCACCGCGGCGTGCGCCGAGCTTCCATCGCTGAGTCGCTCCTGGCCGGAGCCTGGGCGGCCGCGCCTCCGACCCTTTCGTGCGCCGAAGCCTGGGCGAGGCGCTGCTTGGACGGCCGCCCGCCGCCTTGGAGCTGCTTGCGGCGCTGGAGCGGATGCAGCGGCCTGCGGAGGTCAGTCAGGGGAGCGGGGGAGGGAAGGGTCGTTTCAAGGCCCCCGCCGAGCGCCGGGCGCGGCTCCTCGGGCGGGGGCGGCAGGGGTCTCAGGCGCGGCCGGTCAGGCGACGGCGGCGGCCCAGCAGCGCGAGCATGGCGGCGGCGCTGAGCAGCGCCATCCCGTTGGCCAGCGGGTTGGTGCGGTCGCCGCGCTCCCCGGTGGACGAGCAGCCCGGGCTGCCCTGGACGCCGGGGCGGCAGGCGTCGCCGAGGCCGTCGTGGCGGCTGTCTGCCTGATCGGGGTTGGCCACGCTCGGGCAGTTGTCGCAGGCGTCGCCGACGCCATCGAGATCGCGATCCTTCTGGTCGGGGTTGACGACGTTGACGCAGGTGTCGCAGGCGTCGCCCTTGCCGTCGCCATCGCTGTCCTTCTGGTCGGGGTTTGGCGCCAGCGGGCAGTTGTCGCAGGCGTCGCCGCGGCGGTCGCCGTCGCTGTCCTTCTGATCCGGGTTGAACAGGGTCAGACAGGTATCGCAGGCGTCGCCGACGCCGTCGTGATCTCGATCTGCCTGATCGGGGTTGGCAATCGCCGGGCAGTTGTCACATGCGTCGCCGATGCCATCGCCGTCGGTGTCGGTCTGGTCGGGGCTGGACAGCGCCGAGCAGCTATCGCAGGCATCGCCCTTGCCGTCGCCATCGCTGTCCTTCTGATCCGGGTTGGCCTTGAGCGGACAGTTGTCACAGGCATCGCCGCGGCCATCGCCGTCGGTGTCCTTCTGATCGGGGTTGCGGGTGTTTACGCAGTTGTCGCAGACGTCCCCGACGCCATCGCCGTCGGTGTCTTTCTGGTCGGGGTTCTTCACCATCTTGCAGTTGTCGCAGGCGTCGCCTATCCCATCCCCGTCGGTATCTTTTTGATCGGGGTTGGGCGTGCTTATGCAGTTGTCGCAGGCATCGCCGACGCCATCGCCGTCGGTGTCTTTCTGGTCGGGGTCGGCCACCGATGAGCACTTATCGCAGGCATCGCCTCTTCCATCACCGTCGGTGTCTTTCTGATCGGGGTTGGGCGTGTTGATGCAGTTATCGCAGGCATCGCCCACCCCGTCGCCGTCGGTGTCTTTCTGGTCGGGGTTTATCACCGAGCGGCAGTTATCGCAGGCGTCGCCCACCCCGTCGCCATCTGTGTCCTTCTGGTCGGGGTTCTTGGTCATGACGCAGTTGTCGCAGGCGTCGCCGATACCGTCGCCGTCGGTGTCCTTCTGGTCGGGGTTTTTGACCGAGCGGCAGTTGTCGCAGGCGTCGCCGACGCCGTCGCCGTCGGTGTCCTTCTGGTCGGGGTTGGCCACCGCCGCGCAGTTGTCGCAGGCATCACCGCGACCGTCGCCGTCGGTGTCCTTCTGGTCGGGGTTTTTGACCATGACGCAGTTGTCGCAGGCATCACCGCGACCGTCGCCGTCGGTGTCCTTCTGGTCGGGGTTGGCGATGCCGGGGCAGTTGTCGCAGGCGTCGCCGATGCCGTCGCCGTCGGTGTCCTTCTGGTCGGGGTTGGCGATGGCCGGGCAGTTGTCGCAGACATCGCCGACGCCGTCCTTGTCGGCGTCTTCCTGCATCGGGTTGGCGATGTTCGGGCAGTTGTCGCACGAGTCGCCCAGCAGATCGCCGTCCTTGTCGGGGGCGAGCATCGAGCTGCAGGTGGCGTTCTTGCCCACGCCGGGAGCGACGTAGTCATCGCACGGCCGGGTCGGCGGGAACTCGCTCATTGGCACGCAGCTGCCGCCGTTTACCACGTAGTCCACGCACATAAGGCCGGTGCGTCGCGGATCGCCATCGGTCTCGGTGGCGCGGGCGATGCCGTTGCAGTTGACGTCCTGGAGCGCCGCCGCCTGGGCCCCCGCGACGCTGCCGAGCAGCACCACAGCGGCGCTCAGCATCCGGATGATGCCGAGCAGCAGCGGTCCGGAAAGACCAGTCGGGGCAAGCAGCTGCGGCGAAGATCGTGAACGCATGAAGGACCTCTGGAGCATGTGGAGTATGGCAAGCGGATCGCGGGGTCTCCCCCCGATGGCCCAGCTCACCGCTAAGACCCTGACCTTATCCTAGTTCCCGCGGCGAGAGAAGACCCAGGCCCATCGGCGGTCAGGCCAGATTTTCTGGGACGATTTTCTGGGCCGATTTTCGCGACCGATTTGTCGTCGGAAATCCCCGCTGGTTCGTGCCCGCCCCGCTCTTCCCACCGCTGCATGACGCTGCCAGTGGGTCCGGGTACATGTACGCGGCGTCGCGGCCCACCGGAGACAGCTGTATTCTTCGGTATTCTTCGCGAGCGCGGACCCGCCCGGAGGACGGCTGCCTACTTCGGGTCGGTCCCGTTCTGCCAGGCGGTGAAGCCGGCGTGGACGAGCATGCCGACGCCCGGCCCCAGGGGCAGCGGCAGCAGGAGCTCTTCGTCGCGCTCCAGCTCGTAGCGCACCGAGCGCGGCGGCGGCGGCAGGGCCGCGATGAGCTCGCCGGGGACGGTAAAGCTGCCGCTGTCGGGCACCAGGCAGCGGATGTTGCCCCAGGCGCCGTCGCGGCCGGAGGTGATGAGCTGAACCACCATCAGGGATGAGCCCGCAGGCTCCCAGCGCAAGGTGAAGGGTCCGGCAGTGGGCAGGTGTAGCGGCTGCTGCTCGGCGGGCTCGTAGACCACTACCGGGGCGGGCGCCGGCCAGCTGCCGTGCAGCGCATAGGGGCCCCGGCCGCCGGTGATCTCCAGCCGCTCGCCGCCGGCGTAGAGCTTGGCGGCCCCGGGAGCCGGGTCGACACCGTAGCTTGACTCGGGCGCGATGAACCACAGGCGGATAAGCGGCGCCGTGGCGCTGCCGGTCACCTGCAGCTCGCCGATGTCGAGGTTTAGCAAGGGCGTGATCGGCGTGCACTGGTTGGGCCCGGTGCACAGCTCGCTCGGGGCGCACGCTGGGGCGCAGGACGGCGGCAGAAACAGCCAGCACGACCCCTGCCGGGCGGCCGGCTCATAGCGCAGGCTGAAGGGCTCGCGGCCGTCGAGCTCGGCCAGGGAGATCGGCTTTTCGACCACGTTGAGGGTCCCGTGCCCGCTGGCGGGAAACTCGTGCAGGAACAGGGCCCCGGCCAGGTGGGTGATGTTGGCGCCGCCGCCGCGCACGCCATCGGCGGCAGGGGCGGCCGGTTCCGGGGCCGCAAGGTCGGTCATGCAGCCGGCAAGCAGCGGGAAGGCGGAGAGGAGAACTCGCGGGAACAGAGCCATGGGGGCCACACTCTAGCAGCCCGGGCGACCCGGCGTCGCCGCGGGCCGCTCCCAGAGCGATGAAAAATCCGGCGGGAAGGACCAAGTGAAGCAGCAGGTCCGCTGAGCGCTCGGCGCGCGGCTCTGCAGGCGGTCCTGACTACTGAACCGTGATCGTCCCGGTCATGCCGGCGCCGGCGTGCGGCCGGCAGAAGTAGGGGTAGGCTCCCTTGGTCGTGAAGGTAAAGGAGTAGGTATTCCCGGTGTTCATCACTGGCGCGGCGGCGCAGTTCTGGTTCATCTGGTTGCAGAACTTGTTATCCGGGGTGCCGACCCCGGCTGCCACGGTCCCGCTGACCACGTTGTGGTTGTTGCCGACCCAGACCCACTTGACGGTATCGCCGACATTGATGGTGGCCGTCTGCGGGACAAAGGCGTTGCCGCCCATTCCGACGTTGACGGTCACGGTGGCGGGGGTCAGGTCGGGCGGGGTGGACAGGTCGGCGGCGCCGGTCGCCAGGTCCGACTTGACCGCCAGATCGGCGGTGCCCAGGTCATTGGCGGGGGTGTTGTTGCTGCCGCAGCCAACGGCCATGGTGCCAAATAGAGCGAGTCCGAGCAGCTTATGTATGGTCATTGCGTACCTCGTAGTCAGGGGTTAGTCAGGGCTATTTGGGAAAAATTCGAGTCATTATAACTACTTCGCCTGCCGACTTAGGCAAATTTTTACCCAAAATTACCCAGCTTGGAGGTGGTTCGCTTAGTAGGCCGGCAGCGCGGGCTCGCCCGTCAGCTGGGCGAGGACCGCCTGCAGCAGCGGACGCGCGGGACCGCTGTCGAGCTCCAGGCTGCGCTGCAGCAGGGGAATGAGCTCTTTGTTCTCAAAGCGCAGAAGGAGGCGCTGGGCTTCGCCGCGCAGCGGCTCGGGCTCGTGGCGCAGGACCTCCAGCAGGAACTCGCCGGCGCGCAGATCGTGGGCGCGGCCCAGGCTCTGCAGCACGGCGCTGCGCACCGCGGGATCGCGGCTGTCGCGGAAGAGCCGACACAGCGGGGCGATGGCATCGGGGAAGTGGAGGCGGGCCAGGGACTCCAGGGCCTGGCGGCGCCCCGCGGGGTGCGGATCATCGAGGCCGCGAGCGACCAGGTAGAAGGCCCGCTTGTAAAGGAGCTTGGGCGGGGCGGCGAGGATGGCGGTGCGCACCTCTGCGGACTCGGTGGCCGCGCTCGGTGAGTCGGGGCGGGCCGACTCCAGGTAGAGGCGCTCCAGCGGGCGCAGCGCCTCGTAGGCGCGCAGGTTGGCCAGACAGTGGACGATGGCCAGCCGGTGCTGCTGCAGCGCTTCCCGGTCCAGCGGAGACGCCGCCGGGTCGCGGCCCGGCGTCGGGATCGCAGGTGCGGCATGGCAGAGCAAAAGGACGCGCAGCGCGTGCCGCCGGGTCACTGTGGCGCGCTGGGTGTCGCCGAGGAGCGCCAGGCAGACCGCGGCCGGATCGCCGGCGGCCTCCCACTCCAGCAGGTCCAGGCGCCAGATCGGCGGGTAGGCCTGCTGCTGGCGCAGGAACGCGGGCAGGGCGTCGCTGGCGTCGGCGCCGGCGACGGCGGGCTGCGGCGGGCGGGGGTAGGCGGCGACCAGGCGCTGGTAGCGCTGCTGACGCTCGGCCGGCAGTGGCAGGGCGGCCAGCGCGGCAAAGCACGCCCCGACCTCGGCAAAGTCGTCGAGCGCGTTCCACGACTCGATGGCCAGGAGGTAGGCGTGCTCGCACAGCGTCACCGCACCGCCGCGCGACTGCAGCTGCGCCGCCGCCGCTACCGCCGCGGTGGCGGCGCGCCGCTGGTAACGGCGGCGCAGGGCTGGATCGAGCCCGCGGCGGTCCAGGTAGTCGGCGGCCTCGCGGCAGACCTGGGCGACCGTGTGGTGCTCGCCGAGCTCGCTGCCGACACGGGCGAAGTCCTCGTAGTAGCGCAGGGCGTGCAGGCGCAGCTGCTCGTCCTTGAGGATGCGGATGCAGTTGAGGTAGCCCTCGGCCAGGTTCTCAAACCGACCCAGGGCCTGCCCGAGCTGCAGCAGCACCCGGTAGCAGTCGAGCGCCCGCTCGCGCTCGCCGCGCGCCTCGGCATCATCGGCGCTCTCCTCGAGCAGCTGCTGCGCCACGGCGGCCTGGCGGTGCGCCAGGCGCGCTGACTGGCCGCGGTGCAGGGCCAGGCTCAGGTTCACCCGCACCAGCGCCTGGTGGTAGGGCGAAAGCCGACTGTCGGCCAGCACGCTCTGCCAGCACGCCTGCGCCGCGTCCAGACGTGCTGCGGCCTGGTAGGCCAGCGCCGCCTGCACCGGCAGCCGGGCCTGCGCGAGCTCCTGACCGGCCAGGGCGAAAAGCGCCGCTGCGCGCCCGGGGGCCTCGCTCGGGCCCGCGGCTTCTGGTCGCACGGCTGCAGCTCGATTCCCGGCCCCAGCCGCGGCCCGCGCCGTCTCGGCCTCGGCTTCCCACAGCCGGAGGTAGGCGCGCTCCACCGCGCAGCCGGGAGGCAGCAGCGCCCGCGCCCGCGCCAGCTGACCCAGATAGACGTACAGCAGCGCCGCCCGCACGTCAGCGCCCCCCGAGCCGGGGCGGGCGAGCTCGCCGAGCCGCTGGTACACCCGCGTCCCGCTCTGCACCCACAGCTCATACTGCTCGGCGGCGGCGTCCACCTCGGCCAGCCGCTGGGCGAGCCGCTGCGCCTGCGCCTCCAGCGGGCCCCCGCCCAGGTGCCGCTGCACCAGCTTGTCGAGCGCCGCCGCTTCCTTGCCGGTCAGCGGTGGCGGTGGCGGATCTTTGTCCTGCGGCCCGGCGCTCATTTTTCCCATTGTCGCACAGCCGGCGCCGCCCAACCTGCTTGACCCTCGGGTGAAAAAGTTGATTGATGGAAACTACGCCCCCGCTGGGGCCGCATGTCCCCGGCTCCGGGCGGGCCCGGGCCCTGGGCAATCTGTGCTAAGGACTACGGAACTACGGAGGCAAAGTGGTGATTCGTTCATTTCGCGGTCGGCAGCCGGTGATCGACCCCAGCGTCTTCGTCGCGGACAACGCGACCCTGATCGGCGATGTGCACATCGGCGCCCGGTCCAGCGTGTGGTTCGGGGCGGTCATCCGCGGCGACGTGTTCCACATCCGCATCGGCAGCGAGACCTCGATTCAGGACAACACCGTCGTCCACGTCACCCATGATCGCTTCCCGACGCTGCTTGGCGACCGGATCACTGTCGGTCACTCGGTGACGCTGCATGGGTGCACGATCGGCGACCTGTGCATCATCGGCATGGGCTCGACGATCCTCGACCAGGTCGAGGTGGGCGAGCGCTGCATCGTCGGCGCCGGGGCGCTGCTGACGCCGGGGACCAAGGTGCCGCCGGGCCACCTGGTCATGGGCGCGCCGGCGCGCATCAAGCGGCCGCTCACCGAGGCCGAGCTGCAGTGGCTGGCCAACTCTGCCGCCCACTATGTCGAGCTGGCGCGCATCTACGCCGCCGAGTCAGCGACCTAGGGCGCCCGGCGTCTACCCCACGATGACGGCACCGCCGCGACTGACCGATTTCAGCGAGATCTTCGGGGCCCAGGACCCCGTGGTGTACATCCTGGCACCGAGCGCCGAGCGGGCGGTGCCGGCGGGGGACACGCGGCGGCGCACGGTCTACCTGTTTCGCTCGGCCGCCCTGGCCGCGACCTTCTCGCGCTGGCTGCTCGGGCGGCACCTTATCACCACCGTGCCGGTGGCGGTGCGCCTGCGCGAGCTGATGCAGGCCCTCTCGGCGCGCGACCTGACTTACCTCGTCGACCCCGAGCCGCGCTTCGCCTACGGCAACCCGCTGGCCTTCCGGGCGCCGCTGCCCGAGTAGCCGGCGGCTGCCGGTCGCGGTCGGCCGCGGGGCGCGCTTGGGCTGCGTCCGCGGCGGCGGCGTCGGGCCGTCGACCGACAGCGCCGGCCGCGGCGGGGAGCTTGGCTTGTACTCGCTGCGCGCGGCGCGTAGACTGCATTTATGTTTGGACTAGGGCCGATGGAGTTAATTGTCATCCTGGTGCTGGCGCTGGTGGTCCTCGGGCCGCAGCGCATCCCAGAGGTGGCGTCGAGCCTGGGCAAGGCGATTCGCGGCTTCCGCAAGGCAACCCGTGAGCTGCGCGACCAGATTGATATCGAAGACGAGGTCCGGCGCCCGTTTGAGGATCTGCGGGCGGCCCTGCGCGACGAGCCGGCGCACCACCGACCGATCATCCCGCCGGCGCTGCTCACCGCCGCCGGCGACCCGAACTTCCCCGTCGCCCCCATCGATCCGAACTTTGTCCCGGCCGGGCACGGTCCGGTCGGCGCGCCGGTGTTTACGACCAGCGCCCCTGCCGCCGGTGAGTCTGCTCCGGCCAGCCCCGGTGCCAGCGAGCCGGCGCCGGCCCCCGCGCCGGTTGCGGTCGCGGCGGCGCCCACCGCTCCCCCTTCGCTCATCGCGCCGCCCGCCGAGCCGGTGGTCAGCGCCAACAGCGGGGCCGATCACTTCCAGCGCGCCGGGCAGGCTGCGGCCCCCGATAAAGGGGCCTCGTGAGCGCCGCCAAAGACCCAATGGGCATGCCGCCGCCGCGACGGCTGCCCCCCGACGAGCCACCCCCCGAGGCTGGCCACGAGCCTGAAGACGAGCGGCGGATGCCGTTCCTCGACCACCTGGGCGAGCTGCGCGACCGCCTGCGCAACAGCGCCATCTCGATCTTTGTCGCCGCCATCGGCTGCTACCTGTTCCGCGGCGTGCTGTTCCGCTGGCTGGCGCGGCCGCTGATGGACGCCTTCCTCAAGGCCAAGAGCGAGGGAGTGGTCGGGCAGCTCATCTTCACAAGCCCGATCGAAGCCTTCATGGTGCTGCTCAAGACGGCCCTGGTGGCGTCGATCTTTGTCGCCTCGCCGCTCATCTTCTATCAGCTCTGGGCGTTCATCGCGCCGGGGCTGTACCGCCACGAGAAGCGCTGGGCGCTGCCGTTCATCGTCGTCGCCGTCGCCCTGTTCGTCGGCGGCGGGCTGTTCTGCTACTACGGCGTGCTGCCCAAGGGCTATGAGTTCTTCCTGACCGCGGCCAACGACGCGACGGCGCAGCTCACCAAGGAGCTCGGCGGCAACATCCAGATCCAGGACGCGCTGACCATCAAGCCGATGATCAGCATGGACGAGTACTTCGGCCTGACGCTGATGCTGCTGCTGGTGTTCGGCGTGGTGTTCGAGCTGCCGCTGGTGCTGTCGGTGCTGGCGATCATGGGCGTGGTCTCGGCGGCGCAGCTGTGGCGGTTTAACCGCTACGCCATCCTGCTGTTCGCGGTCGCCGGCGCGGTGCTTACGCCCGGCGATCTGGTGGTCGGGCAGCTGGCCATGACCGGCTCGCTGACCGTGCTGTACAACCTGAGCATCCTCATCGCCTGGGCGGTGCAGCGAAAGCGCGGCCAGGTCGACCAGGGCGAGGCTGCGACCGACGACTCCGACGAGCCGGGCAGCTCCTCCACGGCGCTCGCCAGGCCGCGCCCGGTCGAGGTCCTGCCGCCCGAGCCCCCCCGCTAACTGCCCTCCGTCCGGTCCTCTGTTCCGCCCTCCGTCCGGTCCTCCCCGGCGGCCTAAGTCGGGCCTAAGTCGGGCCCAAGTCGGGCCCAAGTCGGGCCCAAGTCGGGCCCAAGTCGGCCCCAAGTCGGGCCCAAGTCGGCCCTAAGTCGGCAAGATCAAAGGGTGTTTATGTCAGCCCGCAGGCGACACCAAAATACGAAAAATTACATTCTGATGACAATTGGCCCCCAGGCCTAATGCATCTATAGGAGCAGAACGAGGAGCTTGACCGGCCTGTGCTGGTCACGACCTCGCGGAGAACCATGTCGCTGCTCCAAACATTTTTCACGGGCTGGCTCTCGGCCTACGACAAGATCCTGATCGTTGCCTACCTCATCGTCTTCGTGGCGCTGGCGGTCTATGGCTTCCACCGCTCGTCGCTTGTGTACCTGTACTATCGGTACCGCGGTCGGCGCCCCGAGCCGATGGGGCGGCTGGCGCAGCTGCCCAAGGTGACGGTCCAGCTGCCGCTGTTCAACGAGATGTATGTGGCGCAGCGGCTGCTCGACTCGGTGTGCCGCATCCGCTACCCGCGCGACCGCTTCGAGATCCAAGTCCTGGACGACAGCACCGACGAGACGCAGGAGATCTGCAAGCGCAAGGTGGCGGAGCTTGCGGCGCAGGGTCACAACATCGTCTACGTCCACCGCACCGACCGCACGGGCTTTAAGGCCGGGGCGCTCGCCAACGGGCTGCGCACCGCCAAGGGCGAGTTCATCCTGGTGTTCGACGCCGACTTCCTGCCCGAGCCGGATGTCCTGGAGCGCACGATCCACTTCTTCTCCGATCCCAAGGTCGCCATGGTGCAGGTGCGGTGGGAGCACTTAAACCGCGACTACTCGACGCTCACCGAGGTGCAGGCGCTGATGCTCGATGGGCACTTCGTCATCGAGCACACCGCGCGGCACCGCTCGGGCCGGTTCTTCAACTTCAACGGCACCGGTGGCATCTGGCGCCGCTCGGCGATCATCGACGCCGGCGGCTGGCAGCACGACACCCTGACCGAAGACATGGATCTGTCGTACCGGGCGCAGCTGCGCGGCTGGCAGTTCATCTACCTGCCCGACGTCGTCTCGCCGGCCGAGCTGCCGGTCGAGATGAACAGCTTCAAGAGCCAGCAGTTCCGCTGGGCCAAGGGCTCGATCCAGGTCGCCAAGAAGCTGCTGCCGACGATCATGCGCTCCAACGTGCCCTGGTCGGTCAAGACCGAGGCGTTCTTCCACCTGACCAACAACTTCGCCTACCCGCTGCTGCTGCTGCTGTCGATGCTGCTCCTGCCCAACCTCCTTGTGCGGACGCACCACGGCTGGCGCGAGGTGCTGCTCATCGACCTGCCGCTGTTCTTCGGCACGACGCTGTCGGTCGCCGCCTTCTACATCACCAGCCAGCGCGAGATCGACCGCCAGGGCTGGATGCGCACTCTCAAGCGCCTGCCGCTCATGATGTCGCTCGGCATCGGGCTGTGCATCAACCAGACGCGAGCTGTGCTCGAGGCGCTGTTCGCCAGCGAGTCGGGCGAGTTCGTGCGCACCCCCAAGCACGGCGTGCGCGAGCGGCTGGAGCGCTGGCGGACCAAGAAGTACCGCGCCGCCAAGACCATCGTGCCGGCCTTGGAGGTCGGCTGCGCCCTGTACTTCGCGGTGGCGATGGTGATGGCGATGAAGAACGGCCACTACCTGTCGATGCCGTTCCTGCTGCTGTTCTTTGTCGGCTACGCCTACGTCGGCGTGCTCAGCGTCTTCCAGTCGCGCTAGCCGCGCGCTGGGCGGTCAGTCGGCGCACGAGTGATCGTGGACGACCCGCCAGCCTTCGGGTCGGCGGCGTACTATCACGGTAAACAGCCCGGCCGCCTGCTTGTCGGGGGCGGGGGCTCCGGCAGGTGAAGATGCCGGCGGCGGCGGGAAGCGCAGCACCCAGCGCCCGCGGGCGAGCGCCGCCCCATCGCCGAGCAGCTCAATCTGCAGGCCCTCAAAGGTCAGCGTGCCCATGGCGCGGCCCTCGCCCTGGTAGCGCCGGCGGTAGCGGGCCAGCGTCTGATCCCAGCCCGTAGTGACCGCGCCGCCGGCGAAGAACGTCAGCTCTGGCGAGCGCCAGTAGCCGGCCATGTAGCCCTCCAGATCCCCGCGATTCCACGCCGCGACCTGCGACTCCAGCAGGGCCCGCACCGCCTGCACGGCGGCCGAGTCCGACTCTGCGCGGGGGCCGGGCGGCGCGGGCAGCGCGACAGCTGCCGGCGCATGGGCGCAGCCAAGGACAAAAACAAGCGGCAGCAGAAATCGCGGAGAGCTGGTCATCGGAACCTCTGCCGCGAACTTAGTACAGGTTCCCCCAAATTAGTGCCCAGAGCGGAGCCGGGAAGGGCCGAGCAGGCGGCGCGCAGCGGAGCCGAGCCCGGCTCAGACATCCTCCGCGCCGCCGCGCAGCGGTGCCCCGAACAGCCTGCACGCTGCACTGATTACAGCGTCGCCCGCCCGCGCTAACCCCGCGACTGGTTGGCCGCGACCTTCAGCGGCTGCGCCGCCGGCACCCCCGGCACTGCGAGGTCGCGCATGCGCAGCCGGACCTTCTTGATGCCGCGGTGGGTGTCGATCTGCGGCACGAACGCCACCTGGAGCTTGGCCCCGGTGAGCAGCTCCGAGGCGCGGTTGCCCAGGCCAAAGCCGATGGCGTCGCGCAGGGTCGAGCCGCTGCGCAGGGTGATCTGCAGGTGCCCGCTGCCGACGATGCGGTGGCGAACGAGCTCGACGTCGCGGACGAGCAAAAGCGGCTCCTGGTTGCCGATGCCGAACGGCTCTAGCAACAGGACCTCCTGCGCCAGCCGCTCATCGACCTCGTCCAGGGTCACGGCGGCGTCGACGGTGACCTCGGCCGCCGCCTGCTGCGTACCGAGCTGCTGGCGGTAGGCGGCGCACAGGGTGTCGCGCAGCGCCTCCAGGTTGCGCACGTTGATCGACAGGCCGGCCGCCGCGGCGTGCCCGCCAAAGCGCAGCAGCATCGGCTCGGCCGCCTGCAGCCCCTGGTACATGTGGTACTTCTGCGCCGTGCGCGCCGAGCCACGGCCGACCTCGCCCTCAAAGGCGATGACCACCGACGGCCGGTTGTACATATCGACCAGCTTGGCGGCGACGATGCCGACCACCCCGGCATGCCAGCCGTCGCCCCCGACGACCAGGACCTCGGGGTTGCCGCGCAAGAGCTGCTCCTCGACCTGGGCCCGCGCCTCGCGCAGCACGCCCTCCTGCACGGCCTGGCGCTTGATGTTGAGCTCGTTGCACGCCTCGGCGTGGGCGCGCGCCTTGCGCTGATCGGTCTCGATGAGCAGCGACAGCGCCTCGCTGGCGTCGCCGAGCCGGCCCGGTGCGTTGAGCCGCGGGGCCAGCCGGAAGGCGACATCGGCAGCGGTGCTCGCCCCTTCATCCAGGCCGACGATCTCGCACAGCGCCCGCAGGCCGGGCCGCTGGCAGCGCTTGAGCTCGCGCAGGCCCGAGTGGACCAGCACGCGGTTCTCCTCGCCGAGCGGCGCCAGATCGGCGATCGTGCCCACCGCCACCAGATCAAGGAAGTCGCGCAAGTCGGGCAGGTGCGGCCAGCCGGCGGTGCGCAGCCGGGTGCGCAAGGCCGCTGCCAGGTAGAACGCCACCCCCACCGAGGCCAGGCCCTTGAACGGGAACGCGCAGCCGGGCTGGTGCGGGTTAAGCAGCGCCAGCGCCTCGGGCGGCCGCTCGGGCACCTGGTGGTGGTCGACGACAATGACGTCGATCCCCATGCTGCGGCACAGGCTCAGGGTCTCGTGATCGCTGGTGCCGCAGTCGCCGGTGACGATCAGCGAGCAGCCGACCGCCGCCAGATCGTGGGCGTCGGCCTTGCCGAAGCCGTAGCCGTCGCCGCGCCGCGCCACCCGCGGCGAGACGTTGGCCCCGGCGCGGTTCATGAAGTCGGTGAGCAGCGCGCAGGTGGTGATGCCGTCAACGTCGTAGTCGCCGAAGATGCCGATGACCTCGCGATCGATGACCGCCCGCTTGAGGCGGTCGGCCGCGGTGGCGAAGCCGGCCATGGGCAGCGGGCCTTCGGGCGGGCGCAGGTCGGACAGCCGCGGATCGAGGTACTTGCGCGCCTCCTGCTCGTCGCGGATGCCGCGATTTATGAGCAGCTGCGCGGTCAGATAGCGGAGCCCGAGTCGCTCTCCGAGAAGGCGCGCGCGGCGAGGGTCCGCGGGCCTTACGACAAATCGGGCTGCACTTGGGTCCATACCGCGATAAGGGGGTAGCGGGCGATAGATGTCAAGTCTGGCGCGTTGGTCCGCGCGGCTGAAATCGCGACCGGGCACTGCCGAGTTTGCGCAGCGCCAATCGCGCTGGCAAGCGGGTAGGGCGACCGCCCGGCCGGGCGCCGGGTCGCGCGGGGCTCTTTGGTCGAAAGGGACGCTGGCCGGGTAGGCTTGCTGGAAGGACCTGCCAGAGCGGGCCTGAATGTAGGACCTGAATGTAGGGCCTGAATGTAGGGCCTGACTGTAGGTCCTGCCTGAAGGTCCTGATAGAGTACGGCGCGATGCGATCGCTGCGCCCCTTCGGGTTCGCGTTCGGGTGGCTGCTCCTCTTTGAGGTGCTGCTGCGGCTGTGCTGCGCGCCTGACCCGCGGACCGTGCGCGATCCCGAGCACCCGTATGGCTGCTTCGCCGACGACGAGCTCGGGCAGCTCATCGCGGCGCGGGACGGCGATGGCGCCGTGGGGCCGCTCGACGTGATCCTGATCGGTGACTCGGTGCTGGCCTCGGTGGAAAATGCTCGTGGGCAGCGCCTGGTGGACGCCCTGCAGCCGGCGCTGCAGGAGGCGCTTTCGGCGGGGCCCGCGCTGGCGCCGCCGCGGGTGTGGGCGCTTTCGGCGGGCGGGGCGCGGGCGGTCGATGTCTACGCGATGCTGCGGCGGGTCGAGCGGGCGCTGCGGGCGGGCCGGCGGGGGACGCAGGGGGTGCTGGTGGTGGTCAGCTCGAACCCGATCTTCTTCTCGCGGCGTCACCTCCAGCCGGCGATGGCGTACCCGTGCCTGGCCGCGGAGCTGGCGCAGGCGGGGGCGGCGGCCGGCATCGCTGACCCGCGGCTGCGGCTGGCGTCGCCGATGGACTCGGCCCTGGGCCGGCTGGAGCACCGGCTGCTGCAGCTGGCGACGGAGCATATATATGTACTTCAGCAGCGGCGCCGCCTGGCCGAGGCGCTCTTTGGCGGACCGCCGCGGCTTGTGCTGCGCGAGCGGCTGCAGCACCTGCACCACCGCCGGACCGGGCGCGCCGCCTCCGCGCCGGCCGGGCTCGACGAGCAGGTGCAGCGCGATCGCCCCTGGACCGAGCGCCACCTTTTGGCGGCGCAGTTTGCCAGCAGCTACGACTTCGTGCCGCTCGACTCGCCGGCGGCGGTGAACCTGCTGTGGACGCGGGTGCTGGCGGGCTGGCTGGGGGCGCACCCCGAGCTGCGGTCGCTGGCGCTGCTGGTGCCGCAGAACCACGCCCTGCTCGGGGCCCTGGCCGAGGGTCCTGCCTACACAGCGGTGACCACTGCGGTCGCTGCCGCCTTCGCGGGGGCCGGGGTGCCGTTTGTCTCCTACGACCGCGACCCGGCGCTGCGCTCCGAGCACTTCCTCGACCTCGACCACCTGACCGCCGCCGGCAACCGCGCGCTCGCCGAGCGGCTGGCGCGCGAGCTCGCGCCCCGGCTGCGGGCGCTGGCGGGATCGGCCCGGTAGCCGCCGATGCAGCTGACCAGCCTGTCGTTCCAGCTGCTGCTGGTCTGCAGCTTGGTGGCCTACTGGGGGCTGCCGCCGCGGCTGCGGCCGACGCTGCTGCTTTTGACCAGCCTGATCTTCTATGCCGCGCCGCACTGGCCGCACGCCCTGCTCATCGTGGGCCTGGCCGCGCTGGTCCACTGGGTCGGGCAGGCGCTGCAGCAGCAGCGGCGGCGCTGGCTGTTTGTCGCGGCGCTGAGCGGCTGCGTCGGCGTGCTGGCCTATTACAAGTACGCCCGCTGGCTGCTCGGCACGCTCGCCGGCGGCGCGGCGGCGGTGGGGGCGGCGGGGCTGGAGGCGAGCCTGGCGGCGCTCGAGCAGCGGCTGGCGGCCGACCTGCGGGTGCCGCTGGGGATCTCGTTTTTCACCTTCGAGTTCATCCACTACCTGACCGATGTCTACCAGGGCCGAGTCAGCGCCGAGCCGGCCAGCCCGGCGGCGACGCGCGGGCTGCGGCGATTTGTCCTGTTCGCCCTGTTTTTTCCGACGCTGCTGGCGGGGCCGATCAAGCGCTACCAGCAGTTCACCAGCCAGCCGGAGGCACCGGCGGGCGGACCGGCGCCGGATTTTGCCGCAGGTCTGTGGCGCATCCTCCTTGGCCTGAGCAAGAAGATCCTCGTCGCCGACACCCTGGCGACGGTGGCTTCGCGGCTGCAGCAGCCCGATCAGGTGACTCCCTTTGGGCTGTGGCTGGGCATGTATGCGTATGCGGGGCAGATCTACGCCGATTTCTCGGGGTACTCGGACCTGGCGATCGGGCTGGCGCGACTTTATGGCTACCGGGTGCCCGAGAACTTCGACTGGCCCTACCTGGCGACCAGCCTGCAGGACTTCTGGCGGCGCTGGCACATCTCGCTGTCGAGCTGGATCCGCGACTACCTGTTCATCCCGCTCGGCGGCAGCCGGGTAAGCCGGGTGCGCGCGGCGGCCAACCTGCTCGGGGTGATGGCGCTGTGCGGGCTGTGGCACGGCGCGGCCTGGCACTTTGTCCTGTGGGGTCTGTGGCACGGCGCCGGCCTGGGGCTCGGCCAGCTGTGGCGGCGGGTGCGACCGCCGCTGGCGGCGCCGGGGCCGCTGCAGCGCGGCCTTTACCGGCTGCTGACGTTTCACTACGTCTGCTTTGGCTGGGTGCTGTTTGCCGCGCCTTCGGTGTCCGCCGCGGGGGTGGCTTTTTCGCGCATGCTCGGGCTCTTCCGCTAGCCGCATCGCAGGCTGTGGCAAAACGTAGGAGCGGCCCGAGCGGGGCGCCCCGGGGTCACGCGGGCTCACTTTTGTTGGCTTCTCCCACAGGCTGCCGCTTGGCGGCCGGTCAGGCATAGCTCAGCGCGACCACCTCCAGCTCCTCTTCGCCGCGCGGGGTGCGCAGGACTGCCAGCTCCCCGACCTTGCGACCTAGGAGCGCCTGCGCCAGCGGTGAGACAAAGGCGACAAGTCCGTGCGCGCCATCGGCTTCATCCACGCCAACGAGGCGATAGGCGCGCTCGACTCCTGCCTCGTTGCGCACCGTCACCAGGGCGCCAAAGCGCACCTCATCGCGCGGCTGCGCTGACGGCTCGACGAGCACCGCGGACGCCACCCGGGCCTCCAGCTCGGCCAGGCGGGCGCCGGCCACGGCCAGGCCAAGGGCACGCTCGGCGGTGCTGCCCGCGGCGGCGCTGGCTTGTTCAAGGCGCGCCCGCTCGGCGTGCCGCTCGGCAAGCTCCTTGTGCAGGAGGGCAAGGCCGCGCGGGGTCACATAGTTTTTGACTCCCGGCGGAAGGGGCGCGCGGGCCGGCACGATGACCTGGGTGTCGGCCGCATCGTCTCGGGTAAACGCTTTGCTCACCTGCGCAGCATAGTACGCTGGCCCGCGCGGAGCCGCGCATTTTCCCTCATTTCCCGGCATCGGACCCGCTTGGTCCCAAGACTCCGACCCGGCTCCGGGCCGCCGCGGCGAGCCCGCGACTGCGGCGGCTTGTCCGTCGCCGAGCCAACTTGCGCGCTGCCGGCCCGAACTCGTTGCGGGGGATTCGCCGTTAGATCTATAATCGTGCCGGGGAGTTCTCTCAACTGGAGATCCGTCGGTGATTGGCAGCAAGCTCGGGGACTATGAGATATTGCGGCTGATCGGCAAGGGCGGTATGGGCGCGGTCTACGAAGCGCTCAAGCCCAGCATCAACCGCCGTGTCGCGATCAAGCTGCTGCTTCCCGAGTACGCCGAGCGCGAGGACGTCGTGCGCCGCTTCATTAACGAAGCGCGCGCCGTAAACGCCATCAACCATCCCGGCGTCGTGCAGATTTTTGACGTCGGCAAGTCCACCGCCGGCAGCCTCTATCTGGTGATGGAGTACCTGGAAGGCGAGACGCTGTCCGAGCGCCTGCAGCAGAGCCGCGGTCGCCTCCCGCAGATGCAGACGATCACCATCGGCTGGCAGCTCGCCGGGGCGCTGGCGGCGGCGCACGCCAAGTCAATCGTCCACCGTGAACCGTACGCTCCGTCGAAAAGCCGGCCCTGGGCTTTCCAGTAGGACGCGGCTCCCGGCGGCCCGTGATGGAAGACTTGCACAGGCGCAGCTGCGGTCGCCGGGACATGGGACACGGGACACGGGGCACGGGACACGGGGCACGGGACACGGGGCACGGGGCACGGGACACTAGACCTGTGACTTGGTGATAGACCCTTGACCTGCAGGCTCGAAGAATTGTACTTTATACAGTTTTTGTAGCCTGCGGCGCCCGTCGGTGCTGTGGATGCTCTAACTCAAGGGAGGGTCCATGCGTGCAAATATCGTGTCCCGCTTTTTTGTGGTCCTGGCGCTCTTGGTTGGTTCCTACGCCCACGCCGACAAGGCCAGCTTGAAAAAAGATCTGGCCGCGGCGCGGGCGGCGATGGTCGCGATGCGCGAGGAAAAAGGGAGTGTCGAAGCGCTGAAAAAGGAGACGGTCGAGCTCACACGCAAGATCGATGCTGAGGCCGACAGCATTCCGGGCTTCAAGGCGCTCTGGGAAGCCTACAAGCAGACCCGCGATCAAGAGTTCATCCCCGCCTTCGATGGTCGCCGGCCCGGCGATAAGGGAAAAGCCAAGGCGCTCGGTACCGGAATTCAGAAGGAGCGCTACGAAAAGATGCTGCAGCTGCTGCAGTAAGCTGGTCGCAGTCTGGCCGCAGTCTGTCAAGTTCCGCGCGTCGGAGCGATGAATTTTCGCCAATCCGTCCTATACGCGAAAATAATTCTGGCAATCACCGTGTAGATCCTGTGTACCCTTGGCGCCAACAGCCTGGGCGGCCGCTCCCCTTGCCGCTCCTGCGACGAGGAGAGCTTTGTGAGCGACCTTTTGCCAGATGATCCATCCGGTGCAGCTGCCGGCCAGAGTGAGCCCTGGTTCCCGGCCCAGCTGCAAGGCGCGCTGCTCGACTTCTGGCTGGTCTACGACAAGCACTGCGAAGCCCTGGATGCAGCCCTGCTGCGCTTTGCCCAGAACCACCCCGAGCTCAGGCGCCTTGGCGGCGTGCTGTCGTCAGAGCAGATGCAGTCCGAGCGCCGCCGCTCGCGAGAGCGGATGTACAAGGTCGCGCACGGCGACTTTGCCCCATACATTGCGCATGTGAAGCAGCAGGGTAAAGCATATGCCCGGCTGGGGATGCAGATCGCGACCTGGCATGAGCTCTCGAACGCCTTTCATGCGGAGCTCATCCCCTACCTCGTACAAGAGTATGCGGCCACTCCCAGTCGCCTCTCGGCGGTCCTGGTCGCGGTGGCGACGCTGCTCAGTCGCGCGATGGCGACGGTGGGCGAGCAGTACATAAAGACCAAGAGCGAGCTCCTGTCAGAGATGCAGCAGCGCCACGCGCTCATCTTGAATGCCTCGGTGGATCCGATCCTGGCGCTAGACGATGGCGGGCGGCTGACCGAGTTCAACGCCGCGGCGGAGCGGACGTTCGGCTACCAGCGGGCGGCGGTGCTCGGCCAGCGGCTGACGGAGCTGATCATTCCCGAGCGCTTCCGCGCCGAGCGCGAGGCGGAGCTTGCCGCCGCCCTGGAAAACCGCGGACCGCTCATCGGCCAGCGCGTCGAGTGGACGGCCCGGCGCGCCGACGGCTCCGAGCTGACCCTGGAAGTCGCGATGGTCGCCCACAAGACGGCCGAGGGGCGATACGTGCTCAAGGGCTTCCTGCGCGATCTCACCGCGCAGAAGAAAGCCGAAGAGTCGCAGGCGCTGTGGAACTACGTGCTGGAGCTGGCGCAGTTTGGCATCTGCGCGGTGGATGCGGCGACCGGTCGGATCTACGCCGTCAATAACGCCTACGCGCGGATGGTCGGCTTCGAGGTCGCCGAGCTGGTCGGCCGCCCGGCGGTGGAGCTGCTGCCGCAAGCGGCGCGCGCCAACGTTGATGCGATCCGCGCGGTGATTGATCAAGCGGGTCACCTGGTCTTCGAGCAGGAAATCCTGCGCAAGGACGGCACCCTTATTCCCATGCTGTTTAGTTCTTCGCTGCTGCCGCCGCGACCCGGGCGTCCGACCCTGCGCGTCGGCACAGCCACCGATATTAGCGATCGCAAGGAGCTGGAGCAGGAGCGGGCCCGCGCCATCGTGCTCGCCGAGCGGAGCCGCCGGGTGGAGGAGGCCAGCCGCCTCAAGAGCGAGTTTCTCGCCAGCATGTCGCACGAGCTGCGCACGCCGCTCAACGCCATCATCGGCTTCTCCGAGCTCATGTACGACGGCAAGAGCGGCCCGCTCACCGTCAAGCAGAAGGAGTTTCTCGGCCACGTCCTTGTGAGCGGCCAGCACCTGTTGCAGCTCATAAACGACGTCCTCGATCTGGCCAAGGTCGAAGCTGGCAAGCTGGATTTTTACCCCGAGCGACTGGACCTGGCCGAGCTGATAGCCGAGGTCACGACCGTCCTGCAGCCGATGGCCGAGAGCCGGCAGGTGCACATGCAGAGCACAATCTCGCCGGCGCTCGGCGCGGTGGTGCTGGATGCAGCGCGGCTCAAGCAGGTGCTGTATAACTATACTTCCAACGCGCTGAAGTTCACCGCCGCCGGGGGCCAGGTGATGATCCGCGCGTGGCCCGCCGGCTCGGGCTGGCTGCGCCTGGAGGTCGAGGACACCGGCATCGGCATCTCCGAGGAGGACTGTCTGCGCCTGTTCAGCGAGTTCACCCAGCTTGACTCCGGAGCCGGCAAGCGGCACCAGGGCAGCGGGCTTGGACTGGCGCTGACCCGCCGGCTCGTCGAGGCGCAGGGCGGCACGGTGGGGGTCACGAGCACGCTCGGCGTGGGCAGCACGTTCTTTGCCGAGCTGCCGCTGCAGGCCGACTCTTCGGCACCGCGCGTGGGTCGGCGGGGGATTACCCCCCCCGACCCCAACCCGAGCACCCGGGTGGTGGTCGAGGATGATCCGCGCGACCAGGAGCTCATCGTCTCCACGCTGGCCGCCGCCGGGTATGCGGTCGAGGCGGTGGCGACCGGCGCCGATGCGATCGCAAGCTGCCGCGAGCGCGCCTTCGACGCGGTGACTCTGGACATCCTGCTGCCGGATACCACCGGCCTGGAAGTCGTCAAGGTGCTGCGCCATGAAGGCAAGCGGCCCGATGTGCCGGTGGTCGTGATTACCATCGTCTCCGAGAAGCTGATCGCCGGGCTCGTGGTCCAGGACGTCCTGCCCAAGCCGATCGAGCCGGCGAGCCTGCTTACGGTGCTGGCGCGCTTCATTCCTCCCACCTCGGTCCGCAAGTCGGTGATGGTCATAGATGATGACGCCGCGTCCCTGCGGCTCATGGCCGCCACGCTGGAGGAGCTTGGCTTTAGCCAGCGCTGCTTCCAGGACGCCCGCTCGGCTCTGGCCGCCATCGAGCTGGAGACCCCGACGGTGGTGATCCTCGATCTGCTGATGCCGGACATGGACGGCATCGCCTTCCTCCATGCCTTCCGGGCGCTCGATCAGTGTCGTGACGTCGCCGTGCTGGTGTGGACGATCAAGGATCTGTCGTCGCAGGAGCACGCGCAGCTGATGAAGAGCGCCCAGGCGATCATCCAGAAGGGGCGGTCCAGCCGGGGCTCGCTGCTCGCCATCCTCGCCGAGCACCTGGCCCGCCTGGGGCCCGGGCGATGAACCTCGACCGCCTGCGCTACTTCTGCGTGATCGCCGAGACCGGCAGCCTGCGGCGCGCTGCCGAGATCCTGCGCCTGTCCCCGGCGGCGCTGTCCAAGGCGCTGCATGTGCTAGAAAAGGAAGTCGGCTGCCCGCTGACGCTGCCCGCCGGCCGCGGCCTGGTGGTGACCGACCAGGGGCGCCTGCTGGCGAGCAGCGTGCAGTCGCTGCTGCGCGAGCTGGAGTTTATCCGCGAGCGGGTGCGCGAAAATGATCAAGAGACGCGCCCGCTGCGGCTCGGCTCCTTCGATGTGTTCACAACATACTTCTTGAGTGAGCTCGTCCGCCGCCTCGGCAGCACCGGCGCGGTGGTGCACGAGCTGGTCGCCGGCCACCTGGAGCGCGCCCTGGTCGAGCACGAGATCGACTACGGAATCACCTATGTGCCAGTGCCTTCGGCCGCGATCGAGCACTCCGAGGTCACGGTCATCGAGATGGGAGTGTTCACCCGCGCCGAGGCGTTCGCCGGCCTGCCGCTGGAGCAGATTCCCTTCGCGGTGCCGGTGACGCCGCTCAGCGGTGCGCCCGACCGCATCCGCGGGCGCGACGGCTGGCCGGATCAGGCCATCCCGCGGCAGGTCGTCTACCAGGTCACGCTCGTCGAGTCGGCGCTGGAGCTGTGCCGGCAGGGTCTGGCGGCGGCCTACCTGCCGCGCTTCCTGGTCCGGCTGCACAACGAGCAGGTGCTGCCGGCCTACCAGCTGGTGATGCACAAGACCCGCCAGAAGGACGGCAAGCTGCTGCAGCTCGGGCAGCAGCCGGTCTACCTGGCGCGGCGGCGCTCGGAGGTCGAGAGCCGGGTCTTCCGCGAGCTCGCCCGGGCGATCCGCGCCGTCTGCCGCTAGCGCTGCGGGCGCTCCGCCGGGTGGCGATTCCGGCCGCTGTTCACGCTGACTGATTGTTATCTGGAAGTTAACAGAGCTGGAATTCTTTTTACTTTTTTCGAATGATCCGCCGCCTCACACTACAGGCATCTGGAGGTTGCGCAGGTGTCCAAGTCGGGTGGTCCTTTCAACGTCAAGCCGGTCGCGCTGCGCATCGCCGCCGATTTTTTGACCCCAGTCTCTGCCTTCCTGCGCCTGCGCCGCGGCGCCGGGCAGGCCTGCCTGCTGGAGAGCGTCGAGCAGGGCCAGCGCGGCGCCCGGTACTCCTATCTGGGCGTCGAGCCTTTTGCAACGCTCAAGGTCCAGGACGGCCGCTTGTCGGTCCGCGAAGGGGCCACCAGCACCATCGTCTCCGGCGACCCGCTGCGGGCCCTGGGCGAGCGGCTGGGCCGCTACCGGGCCGCCCCCGCGCCCGAGCTGCCGCCGTTCCCCGGCGGCGCCGTCGGCTACGTCGGCTTTGGCGCCGTGCGCTACCTGGAGCCAGTGCTTGCGCCGGCGATCGCCGCACCGCCGCTGGATGTTCCCGACATCTTCCTCATGCTGTTCCGCAGCATCGTCTGCTTCGATCACCAGACGGCGCAGGCCTACATCATCGTAAACGCGCTGTTAGAGCAGGCGGCAGATGCCGAGGCGCAGGCGGAAAAGGAGGCGGCGGCGCTGCTCGAGCAGCTGCGCTACCCCGGTCCGGAAGAGCAAGCGCTCGTGTCGCCGCTGCTGCCGCTGCCGCGGTCGGTGCAGGCGAGCGCCGCGGCCGAGCTCGGCGCCGAGCGCTTCACCGCCGCGGTGCAGACCATCAAGGGTCACATCCGCCGCGGCGATATTTTTCAGTGCGTGCTCTCCGAGCGCTTCCGTCTGCCGGTGCGCACCGATCCGCTCGCCATCTACCGCGCCCTGCGCCATGAGAGCCCGACCCCATATCAGTTCTACCTGCAGGACGAGCACCAGGTCCTGCTCGGCGCCTCCCCCGAGCTGCTCGTCCAGGTGGTCGGCCGCCATGTCGAGACCCACCCCATCGCCGGCACCCGCCCGCGCGGCGCCACCGCCGCCCAGGATGCCCAGCGGGAGCGCGAGCTTGTGCGCAGCGCCAAGGAGCGCGCCGAGCACCTGATGCTCGTCGACCTGGGCCGAAACGATCTGGGCCGCGTCTGTCAGCCCGGCTCGGTGGCGGTGCGCGAGCTTATGCAGGTGCAGCGGTTCTCCCATGTCATGCACCTGGTCTCGGCGGTGCAAGGCCGCCTCGGGCGCGGCCGCACGGCGCTCGATGCGCTGTGGGCGTGCTTCCCGGCCGGCACTCTGTCCGGGGCTCCCAAGGTGCGCGCCATCGAGATCCTGTCGCAGCTGGAAGGCAGCGGCCGGCCCTGCTACGGCGGCGCCGTGGTGCGCGCCGGCTTCGATGGCGACCTGACTGCCTGCATCACCATCCGCTCCCTGCTGGTCCGGGACGGAATCGGCCACGCCCAGGCCGGCGCCGGAATCGTCGCCGACTCCAGCCCGCAGCGCGAGTATGAAGAGGTCCTGCACAAGGTCGCCACAGTGCGCCGCGCCGTCGCCCGCGCCGAGCTGCTCGGCAGCTTGGGCAGCGGCGCGGCGGCTGGTCGGTAATCGGAGAAGCTCATGATTCTGCTCATCGATAACTACGACTCTTTTACGTACAATCTGTATCAGATCATCTGCGCGCTCGGACAGCGCGTGCGGGTGGTCCGCAATGACCAGCTGAGCGTCGCCCAGGTGGCTCGGCTGCGCCCGCGGGCGCTCATCCTGTCCCCCGGCCCCGGCGCCCCGCGCGAAGCGGGAATCTGTCTGGAGGCGATCCGCACCCTGGCCGGGCAGACTCCCATCCTCGGCGTGTGCCTGGGACACCAGGCGATCGCCGAGGCGTTCGGCGGCAGCGTGGTCGGGGCGCGGCGGCTCATGCACGGCAAGACCTCGGCGGTGTTTCACAAGGAGACCGGCTTGTACGCAGGCACCAGGAGCCCGCTGCAGGCGATGCGCTATCACTCGCTGATCGTCGAGCGGCGGGCGCTGCCAGAGACGCTGGAGGTCACCGCGCACACCGCCGACCACCTCATCATGGGCCTGCGCCACCGCGAGCTCGCGGTCGAAGGCGTGCAGTTTCACCCCGAGTCGATCGCGACCCCCGAGGGGCCGCGCCTGCTCGCCAACTTCCTCGCCCGGGCCGGCGCTTAGGAAAAAAGAGAGAAGGTGGCCGATGCGTGCTTTTGTCCCTTATTTGCATCGGGTCAGCGATGGCAACCACCCCGGGGCGACGCATGTGGTACACCTGCACCACGGCGAGGTGCGCGAGATGACGATCTACCCCGAAGAGGCCGGCTTTCTGCGCAGCCCGTGTGGGCTCTTGCAGCGCCTGCGCGAGATTCACTCATGAGCTCCATCCCCGTCCTCGATCAGATCCTCGACCGGGTGCGCGAGCGCCTGCAAGAGGAGCGGGTCCGCCGACCCCTTGCCGAGCTGCGCCGCGGCATCAGCCGCCGCCCCGGCGACTTCCGCCAGCACCTGCTGCGCAGCCCGGCGCCGCGCGTCATCGCCGAAGTCAAGCGCCAGAGCCCCTCCGCCGGCGCCATCGCCCCGCACGCCGACCCGCTGCGCGTCGCCGCCGCCTACCGGCAAAGCGGCGCCGCGGCGCTGTCGGTGCTGACCGAGCGCGATCATTTCGGCGGCTCCCCCGAGACCCTGCAGGCGATCCGCGCCGCTCACCCCGAGGCGCCGCTGCTCATGAAGGACTTTGTCATCGACGAGTACCAGCTGGTGCGCGCCGCCCATGACGGCGCCGACGCGGTGCTTCTGATCCTGGCCGCCCTGGGCCCGCTGCGCTGTCGCGAGCTGCAGCAGCAGGCCGCCGCCCTGGGGCTGAGCGTGCTCGTCGAGGTGCACGACGAGGCCGAGCTTGACGACGCGCTCGCCCTGGGGGCCGAGCTCATCGGCGTCAACAACCGCAACCTGCGCACGATGCAGGTGTCGCTGACCGTCTCCGAGCGGCTGAGCCGCCGGGTGCCGCCGCACGTCACCCTGGTCAGCGAGAGCGGCCTGCGCAGCGGCGCCGACCTGCAGCGGCTCGCCGCCCTGGGCTATCAGGCCTTTCTGGTCGGCACCTCGCTGATGCAGGCGAGCGACCCGGGCGCGGCGCTCGCCCGCCTGCGCGCCGAGGCCGCCGCGTGAGCCTGCCGCGCATCAAGATCTGCGGCCTCACCGCGCTCGACGACGCCCTGCTGGCGGTGGAGCTTGGGGCGTGGGCGGTCGGCTTCATCTTCTACCCCAAGAGCCCGCGCTACATCCTGCCCGGCCGCGCCGCGGCGATCGTCAGCCGGCTGCCGGCGCACGTGCTGACCGTCGGGGTGTTCGTCAACGCCGCCGCTACCGAGCTGCAGCAGGCGGTGCGCGACTCGGGCGTGGGGGTCGTGCAGCTGCACGGCGACGAGCCGCCAGCGGCGCTGGCCGCCGTCCACGCCGCCGCGCTGCCCGACCGGCCGCTGCACACCCTGCGCGCGGTGCGCCCGCGCGGACCCCTTACCGACGCCGAGCTGGCGGCGCTCGGCCACCACCGTCCGAGCCTGGGCTACGTCGTCGACGCCGCGGTGGCCGGCCACTACGGCGGCACCGGGCAGCGCGCCGACTGGCAGGCCGCGCGCGCGCTGCAGCGGCTGGGCCCTGTGCTGCTGTCCGGCGGCCTGCAGCCCGACAATGTGGCCGCGGCGCTTGCCTCCGTGCGCCCTTTCGGTCTTGATGTATGTAGCGGCGTTGAGTCGCAGCCCGGCCGCAAGTGTCCCGCGCGGCTGCGGGCGCTGTTCCACGCGGCGGCCGGCATCGACCAAAGCGGGCCGCCGAGCCTGTGAATCCCGGCACGGAGTGCACCATGAACCCCTGGCATTTTCCCGACGACCGCGGCTACTACGGAGAGTTCGGCGGCCGCTTTGTCCCCGAGACCCTGTACTCCCCCCTGTGCGAGCTCACCGAGGCCTACGCGGCGTTCCGCAAGGACCCCGACGCCCAGCGTGAGCTGACGGCGCTGCTCGCTAGCTTCGCCGGCCGCCCGACGCCGCTGTTCCGCGCTGCCCGGCTGGAGGCGCGGCTCGACGGCGCCCGCATCTACCTCAAGCGCGAGGACATGCTGCACACCGGCGCCCACAAGATCAACAACACGCTCGGGCAGGGCCTGCTGGCGCGGCGCATGGGCAAGCAGCGGGTGATCGCCGAGACCGGCGCCGGGCAGCACGGGGTGGCCACCGCGGCGACGTGCGCGCTGCTCGGGCTGTCGTGCGTGGTGTACATGGGGGCGCTCGACATGCAGCGCCAGGCGGTCAACGTCCAGCGCATGCGGCTGCTCGGCGCCGAGGTGCGCGCCGTCGATGCCGGCACCGGCACCCTGAAGGACGCGATCAACGAGGCGATGCGCGACTGGATCACCAACATCCGCACCACCTACTACCTGCTCGGCTCGGCGCTCGGACCGCACCCCTACCCGCAGATGGTGCGCGACTTCCAGGCGGTGATCGGCGCCGAGGCGCGGGCCCAGATCCTCGCCGCCGAGGGCCGGCTGCCCGACGAGCTTATCGCCTGCGTCGGCGGCGGCAGCAACGCCATTGGCCTGTTCTCGGCGTTCATCGGCGACCCCCAGGTGACCCTCACCGGCGTCGAGGCCGGCGGCACCGGCATCGAGTCAGGCCGCCACGCGGCGCGCTTTTCCGGCGGCGCCCCCGGCGTCTTTCACGGCGCCCTCACGTATCTGCTGCAGGACGAGCACGGACAGGTCCAGGACACCCACAGCATCTCGGCGGGCCTTGACTACCAGGCGGTCGGTCCCGAGCACGCCGCCCTGCGCGCGGCGGGGCGGGCGCGCTACGTCCACGCCGAAGACGGCGCGGCGCTGCACGCCTTCCGCGTGCTCGCCCAGACCGAGGGCATCCTGCCGGCGCTGGAGAGCTCGCACGCGCTGGCCTACGCGCTGCGCCGGGCGCCGCTGCTCGACCGCGATAAAGTGCTGGTCGTCAACCTGTCGGGCCGGGGCGACAAGGATCTGCAGACTGTCATGGAGGCCGAGCGATGCGCCCACCCAGCCTAAGCCAGACCCTGGCCGCCTGCCGCGCCCGCGGCGAGACGGCGCTGGTCGCCTACGTCGTGGCGGGCGATCCCAGCCTCGGCGCGACCGAGAAGTTTGTGACTGCCCTGGCGCAGGCCGGGGCCGACATCATCGAGCTCGGGGTGCCGTTCTCCGATCCGCTGGCCGATGGGCCGGTCAACCAGCGAGCCAGCGAGCGGGCGCTGCGCGCCGGCACCACCTTGCGCGGCGTGCTCGGCTGCGTGCGCCGGCTGCGCGAGAGCGGGCTGCAGACGCCGCTGGTCCTTTTCACCTATCTGAACCCGGTGCTGCAGCTGGGCCTTGGCAAGTTCGCCATCCAGGCCCGCGCCGCCGGCGTCACCGGCGTGCTGGTGGTCGACATGCCGCCCGAGGAAGCGGCGGAGTATCAGCGCCACCTCGCCGCCAACGAGCTGGAGACCGTCTTTCTCGCCGCGCCGACCACGCCGAGCAGCCGCCTGCCGCGCATCGCCGCCGCCACCACCGGCTTTGTCTATTACGTGTCGCGCACCGGCGTCACCGGCGTGCAGGCGGCGCTGTCCGAGACGCTCCTTGACGAGCTGGCGGCGCTGCGCGGGCAGATTGACAAGCCGGTGGTGGTCGGCTTCGGCATCGCCACCCCAGAGCACGCGCGTGCGCTTGCCCCATATGCCGACGGGGTAGTGGTCGGCAGCGCGCTGGTGCAGTGCATCGCCGACAGCCCCGACCCCGAGGCGGCCGTGGGCCGCTTGCGCGACCTTCTGGGCAGCATCAAGGTCGCCCTGGCGCCGCCGACGGGATCGGCCGCGCCTTGCTAATCAGCTCGGCCTCCTTCGCCGCCGAGCCTCCGGAGTAACCCATGTTGGTCGTCATGAAATCCGATTTTGCTGAAGAGCAGCTGACCGCGGTGCTCAATCACATCCGCGGCCTGGGCTTCACGCCGCACGTCCTGCCCGGCGATCACAGCGTCGCGGTGGGCATCACCGGCAACCGGCGCGCCCTCAACCCAAGCGAGTTCCTCGCCCTGCCCGGTGTTAAGGAAGCCATCCCGGTGACGCGGCCGTTCAAGCTCGCCAGCCGCGATTTCCAGCGCCGCGACAGCGAGGTGCGGGTCGGCGACGTCGTGTTCGGACCCGGCCGCTTCGTCGTCATCGCCGGGCCGTGCGCCGTCGAGAGCGAGGAGCAGACGGTGCGCATCGCCCACAAGGTCAAGGCCGCCGGGGCCCACATGCTGCGCGGCGGCGCCTTCAAGCCGCGCTCCTCGCCCTACAGCTTCCAGGGGCTCGGCCTGCCCGGCCTGCGCATCCTCCGCGAGGCGGCCCGCGCCGTCGGCCTGCCCACCGTGACCGAGGCGCTCGACCTGCGCAGCCTGGAGCTGGTCTACGAGCACGCCGACATGATCCAGATCGGCGCCCGCAACATGCAGAACTTCACCCTCTTGCAGGAGGTCGGCCGGCTCGACAAGCCGGTGCTGCTCAAGCGCGGCATGTCGGCCACCATCGATGAGTGGCTGATGGCCGCCGAGTACATCCTGGAGCAGGGCAACAGCCGCATCGTGCTGTGCGAGCGCGGCGTGCGCTCCTTCGATCCGCACACCCGCAACATCCTGGATCTGTCCGCGGTGCCGGTGATCAAGGGTCTGAGCCACCTGCCGGTGATGGTCGATCCGAGCCACGGCACCGGCCAGCGCGACAAGGTGATCCCGATGGCGCTGGCCAGCCTGGCCGCCGGCGCCAACGCCGTCATGGTCGATGTCCACGACCGCCCCGGCGAGGCCCTGTGCGATGGTCCGCAGGCGCTTTTACCCGAGCAGTTTCAGAGCCTGCGCGCCCAGCTCGGGCGCCTGGCCGAGGTGATGGCGGTGACGCTGCAGCCGAGCGCCGCGAGCCGCGCTGCCAAGCAGGCCGCCGCGACCTGAGCGCCGCCTACAGCGGCCACAGCGCGAGCAGCGCCGGCACCGTCAACAGCGCCGCCGCCGTGCTCCACAGGATCGCGGTGGCGGCGAGCCCATCATCGCCGCCGAGCTCGCGGGTAAACAGGGTGCAGCTGACCGCCACCGGCATCGCCGCGATGAGCGCCACTGTCGCCCGCTCGCCGGGGACAAGCAGCCCGGCCACCGGGTGCAGGACAGCAAAGGTAAGCAGCGGCGCCACCAGCAGCCGGCCGACCAGCGCCGCGGCGAACTCGCGCCCGCGCGGCCGGGCGCGCTCGCGCAGCTCGGCCAGCTGGGCGCCGGTGACCAGCAGCGCGAGCGGCGTGGTGAGGCTGCCGAGCAGCTCTAGCGACTGGAAGAGCACCGTCCACAAGAACCACAGCGGCTGGCCCGGCAGGCTCACCGGCGCCGCCGTGTCCTTGAGCGCCGGCACCCACAGGCCCACCGCCACCCCGCCCAGCGTCGCCCACAGGCCCGTCCGCGCGGCGATCGCCCGCAGCGCCGCGCGCAGGCTCGACCGGCCGCTGAGGATGAACACCCCGCAGGTCCACAGCCAGATCAGCGCACCGACATTGCACAGCAGCACGGTGCGGGTCCCGACCTCGCCGTACAGGCCGGCGGCAATCGGCAGCGGCAGGTAGATCCAGTTTGGCACCCCGATGACAAAGGTGAGGGTGCGGCGGAGCGCCGGCCGCGCGAGGAGCCAGGCGATGGCCGCCCCGACGAGCGCCGCCAGGGTGCACAGGCCGAAGCCGAACAGCGGAATCAGCCAGGCGGCGCGCTGCCCACCGGGCGCGGTGGTGCGGACAATCGCGGTGAAGGCGAGCGCCGGCAGGCTCACCTCCAGCACCAGGCGCCCAAGGACCGCGACCACCGCCGCCAGCTGCCCTGCCGCCGCCCCGCGCGCGAGGCGCCGCGAGCCGAGCCAGCCGACAAAGATCAGACACAGGCTGACCAGGATCTTGGACAGAACCGCAGAGATCATCGAGTCTCCACACGGTCGCAAGAATAGCCGCGGCGAGCAAGCCGGTGCTTTTTGCGCCGGCGCCAGCGGAGGCCGGCGGACCCCGGAAAGAACTGCGCGACAAAGCGGCCAGGGCGCAGATTCTGCGGGCTCTCCCCGCGGCCGGACGCGGTGAGCGGCGGTATGGGACTTGCGTAGCAGGGATGCAGACCTCAAGACCAGGCGCGCTGCGCGGACGACGAGCAGCGACCGGGGACGACGACTGCCATGACCACACTTGATCAGCTCATTCCCACGCCGCGACTCCTGGAAGTGGATGACATCGATGTTGCCGCCCCGCCCGAAAAGACCTGGGAGCTCGTGCGCCATGGCGAGCTGGCGCGCTCCTGGCTCATCAAGGCGCTGTTTGCCCTGCGCACGCTGCCCGGCCGGCTCACCGGCCAGCCGGCCGAGGCGCCGTCGCTGCGCATCGACAACCTGGTCTCGTCCGCGGAGCGGCCCGGCTTCGCGGTGCTGGTCGACGATCCGCCGCGCGAGGTGGCGGTGGCGGCGATCGGCAAGGTCTGGGAGGCCGAGATTCCCTACGTCCACACCGAAAGCCCGCAGGAGTTCGCCGCCTTCGCCGAGCCCGACTTCGCCAAGGTGGCGTGGGCGCTGCGCGTGGTGCCGCTCGGCGAGCGCGACTCGCGCATCGAGATCGAGGTGCGGGTCGACACGACCGATGAACAGGCGTGGCACAAGTTCCAGCGCTACTTCCGGATCATCGGCATCGGCTCGCGCTTCATCCGCCACAGCGCCCTGTCAGCGCTGGCGGCGCAGCTCGGCACGCCGCAGGCGCAGGAAAATGAGCGCCCGCTGCCCGGCGATGAGCTGCTGTCCGACGCCAACGGCCAGGACACCCGCGGCATCACCATCGCCGCGCCGCCGGCGGCGATCTGGCCGTGGCTGTTGCAGCTCGGGTGCGGCCGCGGCGGTTTTTACAGCATTGACCTTGTGGACAACGGCGGCACCCGCAGCCTGCGCGAGGTCCACCCCGAGCTCACCACGCTGGCGGTCGGCGACATTATTCCCGCCACGCCAAAAGGCGAGGACGGCTTTGAAGTGCTGCGCCTTGCGCCCGAGCGCTGCCTGGTGCTCGGCGGGCTGTATGATGTCGACCACCACCGCCAGCTGCCGTTCGCCGCGGCGCGGCCGGGGCGCTTCTGGCATGTGACGTGGTCTTTCGTGCTCGAGCCGCTGGATGCCGGCACGACCCGACTGCATGTGCGCGCCCGCGCCGCCTTCCCGGCGCTAGAGGGGCTGCACGCGGCGTGGATTCGCCAGGCCCACCACCTGATGGAGTCGGCGCAGCTGCGGCACCTGGCGGCGCGCGTCGAAGGGCGGCTGCCGCGCGATGACTGGCGCGACGTGCTGTCCGGGGTCGGTGGCGCGGCGATCATGGCGACGGCTTTTCTGAGCTCGCTGCTGCGGCCGCTGCGCAGCCACTGGGGCCTCCCGGCCGAGGTCGCGGCGCGCGACTATCCCGGCGATGAGCTGGTGGCGACGCCGCGGTGGAGCTGGACCCACGGCATCGAGATCGCCGCCCCCGCCGCCGCGGTGTGGCCGTGGATTGCCCAGCTCGGCGCCGATCGCGGCGGCTTCTACAGCTACCAGTGGCTGGAAAACATCGCCGGCTGCGAGCTGCGCAACGCCGAGCGCATCCATCCGGAGTGGCAGCTGCGCGAAGGCGGCATGCTGCGGCTGCACCCCAAGATGCCGGGGCTGCATATCGTTCAGCTGGTACCCGAGCGCTACCTGGTCGCCTACGCCGAGCCGGACGCCCAGCTGCAGGCGGCGGGCAAGCCGTGGGCGGCGGTGACCTGGCTGTTCTTCCTGGAGCCCCGCGGCCCGCACAGCTGCCGCCTCATCAGCCGCTACCGCTGCGCCACCTCCGACGATCTCGGCTCGCGGCTGACGCTCGGACCGACCTTCGTCGAGCCCATCGGGTTTGCCATGGATCGAAGGATGCTGCTGGGAATCAAGGAGCGCGCCGAGCGGGTGGCGCCGCCGCTGCGCCGCTTCGACGCCGCTGCCCTGGACTGAGCGGGTCCCCGCGGTCGCCGAGCTACCGCTGGCGCAAGGGTGCTGGATCGAAGAGCGGCGCGCCGGCTGACCTCCCCTTGTTTGACCTGCACCGCGCGCAGGTAGATTGGTAGCCTGGCCCCATGCATAACTTCACTCCCATCCCCGCGCTGACCGGCGGTCTGCTCATCGGCAGCGCAGCGGCGCTGATGCTGCTGCTAAAAGGCCGGATTGCCGGCATCAGCGGCATCCTCGGCGGGCTGCTGCATCCCTCGGCCGGCGACACATCCTGGCGGGCCCTGTTCCTGATTGGCATGCTGACGGCGCCGCTAGGGGTGATGCTGGTCACCGGCAAGCTGCCCGAGGTGAGCACCGCGGTCGCGGACCGCACCCTGCTTGCGGCCGGGCTGCTGGTCGGCTTTGGCACCCGGCTGGGCAGCGGCTGCACCAGCGGCCATGGGGTGTGCGGACTGGCGAGGCGCTCCCTCCGCTCGCTGGTCGCGACGCTGACGTTTATGGGCACCGGGGCGCTGACGGTGTGGGTCACGCGCCACCTGTGCGGAGGCTCGCCATGAGCGCCGCGCGCAGCCTGGTCGCGCTCGCCCTGGGGGCCCTGTTCGGGCTCGGGCTGACGATCTCGCAGATGATCCAGCCGCAGAAGGTCCAGGACTTTCTCGACTTCACCGACGTGCGGGGGCGGTTCGATCCGAGCCTTAGCCTGGTGATGGGGGGCGCGCTGCTTGTGACCGCGCTCAGCTACCCGCTGATTCTGCGCCGCGGCCAGCCGCTCCTGGGTCACAAGTTTCACCTGCCGACCGCGCACGCGGTGGATCGCAAGCTCGTCCTCGGCTCGGCGCTGTTCGGCGTTGGCTGGGGGCTTGGCGGGTTCTGCCCGGGGCCGGCGATTGTCGGCCTGGCCACCGGGTCGCGGGCGGCGATGCTGTTCGTGGTGGCGATGCTGCTCGGCATGGCGCTGTACCGCAGCTACCATGACTTCCGGTCGGCGGCGCAGCCGCACTGACAGCACACGTCGGCGTCGCGCGCGCGGCGGGCCGGCGGCGGCCAGGCTTGCGCCCCGGGCGAGAACCGCCTCTTGTCCTGGCGGCGGCGACTCAAGCTGGCTCCGCTGCTGGCTCAGCGGCTCTTTTGCAGCAGCTGGGCCAGCCGGTCCGCGGTCTCCGGGCTGCGGCTGCCGTCCAGCGCCTCCAGCAGCTCCAGGGTCGCCTCGTACTCGGACGCCCGCGCCGAGCGGGCCAGGGTCCGCCGCAGTGGCAGGAAGCTCCAGCCGAGGTCGCCCACCTGCAAGCTCGCCTTGAACTCTGTAAGAGCGCGCTGGCCCCAAGCCCGTTCCTGCTGGCGATCGCCCAGCAGGCGCGCCGCGACCCAGGCCAGGCAGGTGATGACCGAGCGCCAGCCTACATACGGCTGCCCGCTGCGCAGCAGCCCCTCGACCGCGTCCAGCGCTGCCGCGGCCTGCTCGGCGCCGATGAGGGCCTCGGCCTGATAGATGAGCACCCGCGTCCGGTCGAGCGAGTAGGTCAGCGCCAGCGCCAGCGCGCGCAGGGCGGCCTGCGGCAGCAGCAGGTGATCGTGGGCGATGCGGGCGCACTCGAGGAAGGTGGTGCCGAGCTCGGTGGGGTCAGCGTCGGGCTGACGGGCCAGCGCCACCGCCTCGGCGTACAGGCTCGCGGCCGCTTGCTGCTCCTTTTGCGCCTCGCACAGCGCGGCCTGGCTCCACACGGCCACTGCTGCCGAGGCCGGGTCCGGCATGGCGAGGAAGTGGCTGCGGGCGCTGAGCAGGCCGGCGCGGGCTGCGCTGAGGTCGCCGCTGGTCCAGGCGGTGGCGGCCAGCAGCAGCAGCCGCTGACCATCCTCCACTAGCAGAGTCGGCGAGCGCGGCGCGGGCGGGCTGACGACCGAGGCCGCTGGCGCCTCCAGGGCGGCGGGAACGATCACGTCGTGTTGCCAGCGGTAGGCCAGGCGGTGCCGCAGCAGGGTGCCCAGCTCGTCGACGCTGCGCGACTCGCGGTGGCAGCTCCACAGGCGGACTTTCTGATCCGTGCTCCCGGTGAGCACGGTCAGGCCGTCGGGGCTGAACACGGCGCAGCTGACCAGGCCCTCGTGGCCGCCGAGCACGGCCAGCAGCTTGCCGGTGCGCGCCTCCCACAGCCGGGCGCTGCCGTCGCGGCTGGCGGTGACGATGCGCGCGCTGTCGGGACTGAAGGCGACGCTGGCGACGTAGCCGGTGTGGCCGGTGAGCTCGGCCAGCAGCCTGCCGCTCTGCGCTTCCCAGACCCGCGCTGTGTCGTCGCGGCTCGCGGTGGCGCAGAGCTCGCCGCTCGGGCTGAAGCGGACGCTGGTGAGCCCTCCGGTGTGGCCGCTGAGCACCTGCAGGGCGGCGCTGCCGAGCGGCTGATCGGTCCGCCAGATGCGGGCGGTGCCGTCGTCGCTGGCGCTGGCGAGCAGGCCGCCGGCAGGGTGGAAGCTCAGATCGTTAATGACCTGATCCTGTCCGGCCAGGATGGCGCGCAGCTCGCCGCTCGGCACGGCCCAGAGCAGGATCTTGCCGTCGTAGCTGGCGGTCGCAAGGAGGGTGCCGCGCGGATCGAAGGCGATGCGGGTGACCATCGCGGTATGGCCGCGCAGGGTCGCTACCAGGCGGCCGTCCGCCACCTTCCAGAGACAGCTGATGCCGTCGCGGCTCGCGGTCGCCAGGTGCGCGCCATCCGGGCTGAAGGTGACCGCGGTGACCCAGTTGCGGTGCCCGCGCAGGGTGGCGAGCGCGCGGCGGCTGGACAGGTGCCACAGGATCGCGGTGCGATCGCGACTCGCGGTCGCGATGCAGGAGCCGTCGGGGCTGACCGCCAGATCCATCAGCGCCGCGCCGTGCCCCTCCAGGTGCGCGCGCAGCTGCCCGGTATCGCGCGCGAACACCTTGGCGATTCCGTTGAGGCTGGCGGCCACCACCTGGCGACTGTCGGGGGTGAACGCCACCGCGGCGATGGTTGCGCCAAAGCGCCACTTATGAAGGACCGGACTGGCCGCGGCCACCGACCACACGCGCGCGGTGTGATCATCGCTGGCGGTGGCGACCTGCACTGCATCGGGACTGAAGGCGACCGCCACCACCGGACCGGTGTGCCCGCGCAGCACGGACAGCGGGCGCCCGCTGTCGGCCTCCCAGATGCGCGCGGTGCCGTCCCAGCTGCCGGTGACCAGGTGGCGGCCATCGGCGCTGAAGGCGGCATCGACCACCGAGTTGTGGTGGCCGCGCAGCTCGGCGACCGGCTGGCCGGTGCTAAGCTGCCACAGGCGCGCTGTATGATCGTGGCTGGTCGTGAGCAGCCGGCTCCCGTCCAGGTTGAAGCGCAGGTTGGTCAGCGGTCCGCTGTGACCCTGCAGGACCCGCAGGAGCTCGCCGGTCTTCACGCTCCAGACTCGCGCCCGCAGATCCGAGCCCAGGGTCGCCAGGGTGCGGCCGTCGGGGCTGAACAGCGCTCGGCTCACCAGCTCCGGATGGATGAGGGGCGGGTGGCGGAGCCGGCCGGTGGCGAGCTCCCAGATGCGCGCGGTCTGATCATCGCTGGCCG
Organism: Polyangia bacterium; assembly: GCA_044222245.1. Classification (GTDB taxonomy): domain Bacteria; phylum Myxococcota_A; class Polyangia; order Palsa-1104; family JAEUJZ01; genus CALFML01. The sequence continues at coordinate 161,680 of JBGANQ010000005.1, forward strand.
TGGCCAGGAGGCTACCGTCGGGCGAAAACGCCAGCGAGCGGAGGCGGTCGCCGTGGCCGCGCAGCTCGCAGACCCGCTGGCCGGTGCTCAGCAGCCACACCCAGGCTGCATGATCCTCGGTCCCCACGGCGACATGGACAGAGCCCGGACTGAGGGTGGTGAGGAATGTGTGGCCGCGGTGGCCGCTCAGCGTGGCCAGCAGCTTGCCGCTGTCGCTGCAGAAGATCCGCAGCGGGTTCTCGATGTTCTCGGCCAGGAGCCGCGTGCCGTCGGCGGTATAGGACACCGAGCGCACCGGCGCGTCGTATCGCAGCTCACGCCGGAGCCGGCCGCTGGCGACGTCCCACTGCCGCAGGAAGCCATCGCGGGAGGCGATCGCCAGCTCCTTGCCGCTGGGATGGAAGCACAGGTCGAGGAGCCGATCGGTGGGCCCGCACAGCACGGCCTGCACTGCATCGAGGGGCTGCATCGCCTGCGCCAGCAGGTAGGGGAGCATCGGCTGACCGCTGCCCTCCTGGGCGGCGCGGTGCAGCCACAGCGCGGCGTGATGGACTTGGTTGCCGAGCAGCGACTGGCGCCCCTGTTCGATATAGGTCGCAAGGACCTGCTGGCGCATCTGCTCGTACATCGTCGCCAGGCGCCGCTCCGCGGCTTCCTTGGCGGCGCACTCCTGGGCGTAGTGAGCTTCAGAGGCCTGACAGAACTCCAGCTCCCCTTGCGTCAGGTCATCGCCGCGGCGGGCGTGGAACTCGCGCAGCAGCTCGAGATCCGGCGGTCGCCACAGCCGGCCGCTCGGCCGGTCGGCCTGGGCCCACCACTGCGCCGCCTCGGTGAGCCGCTGATGGAAAGGCAGCTCCTGGCGGTGCTCGGCGAGCCAGGTGCGGCACAGCGCCCAGTGCTCGAGCAGCGCCTCGTGGGTCAGCTCGGCCACCGCGACGCCGCTGTGCGGATCGGCGCCCAGGCTGACCAGCCGCACCTGATCGCAGGCAAACCGCCGCAGCACCGCCAGCACCTGCGCCGGCGTCTCGCTGGGCCCGCAGAGGTCGGCGATCGACTGCCGCTTGCGGATGCCGCGCGCGCTCTCGTTTAGCTGGCCCAGGCGCAAGAACGCGCGCCGGGCGATCCGCTGCTCGCTCGCAGTCAGGCCGGTAAACAGCTCCTGCGCGCGGGCCGCCAGGGCGCCGCCGACGCCGCCGATCTCCTTGAGGGTGACCGCCGCCGCCTTGCCGCGCAGCAGTCCTTCCCAGATGCAGGTGAGCGCGAACTCCAGCAGCGGCAGCGTGGTGGCCCCGCCCTGGGCCTGGGCCAGTAGGAGCTCGATCGTCCCCTCATCAAGCGGCCGGCCAGCCCGGGCCGCCGGTTCGCGGATCGCGCTGCGCAGCTCGTCCTGGGTCATCGCCGGCAGAAGGACCGTGCGCTCGGCGATCACCTGGCTCAACCGGGGATGGTAGCGCTGCAGCTCGCCCAGGTAGTCGCTGCGCAGGGTAAGGACGATCATGACGTGACCCGCCGGTGCGGTGGCGGCATCCAGGAGCAGGCTGACCAGGGCGTCGCGATCCGCCGGGTCGCGGCAGAGGGTGTAGACCTCCTCGAACTGATCGACCAGGATGAGCAGCGGCTGCGCCGCGCTGTGCGGCAGCGCATCGGCATAAAGTCGGAGGCCGTCGAAGTGACCGCGCTCATCCGGGCTGCGCAGCGCCTGCCGCAGCTGGCGATGGGCCTGGATGTCCGGGACCGCGGCGGGGGAGGGCGGCGCGGCGGCCTGCTGCAGGAGGGCGCGAGTCAGGGCATCGAGCGGCTGCTCGCCCGGCTTTAACACCACCGCCCGCAGCGGCAGCGGGCCGGGAATCGGCTGCCGCTGCAGCGCCGGCAACAGGCCTGCCCGGGCCAGCGAGGACTTGCCGGCCCCGGAAGGACCAAGGAGCGCAAGCATGCGGGGTCCCTGCCGGTCCCTATAGGCAGCCCGGTAGCTCTCCCAAAGCCGCTTGATCAGGGCATCGCGACCAAAGAACACGCCGGCGTCCTCCGGCTCGAACGCCGCCAGGCCGCGGTAGGGGCAGTCGGTCTGGCCGCGCTCCTGGGGGAGCAGCGGAAACAGCACGCGCGCCGGCGTGGCGAACACGACCCCGAAGTGGGCTCCCAGGGTCTCATCAGGCACGATCTGCTGCAGCTGACCGATGACTACGCCGTCGGCCACGACCGGACTGCCGGAGAATCCCTGCATAAGCGCGCCGGCTGTCACATTGCGCGAGTGCAGGACCAGCGCCGCGCGCTGGCGCAGGTTTCTGCCATCCTCGTCCTGCAGCTCACCGTCGATGAGCAGCCCCGAGGAGAGGGTCGCGGCCGGGAAGCCGTAGCTCTGCCACGCGCCCCCCCGCCGCGGCGGCTCGCGGCCAAGGGGTAGCGGCGGGACCGCGAGCACCGGCTGGCTCAGGCGCAGCACGGCGCAGTCATTTTCGATATCCATCAGGCTGACCTGGGCCAGGTACTCGCCATGCGCGAAGATGACGCGAATCCACCCATCCGGAACCGCCGGTTCCACGACGTGATAGCAGGTGAGCACGCAGTCGGGCAGCACGAGATAGCCGGTGCCCCGGCGGTCCTGGCACAGCAGCAGTGCGACGGAATTTTTCATCGGTGCCAAGCCAGAATGACTCCATTACATCAGCATCCTGGCGGCGATGGCAAGGCTCCGCATGAGCTGTGCGCGCCGGGCCACACTTGTCTTACCTCGGCCGGTCAGGTGGGTCGGAGCGGCAGCTTGCGGCGTCGGTTTTTTAGCCGATCGGGGCGAACCAGATCGCTGGCCGCTCCGTATTAGAGCCAGACGCTCGCTGCGCACCGGTTCTGGAGTCCGGAATCGGCGCCCAGAGCGGAACTTGTGGCGGCGGCGGACGCAGTCACTGCTGCGACCTGCCCGCTTCATCCTCACCCGAAAGGTCCGTCATGTATGGCCATCGCTTGACCTTTGCTGCCTCGCTGTCCACTGCGCTGACCGTTGCTGCCTGCGGCCCCGCCGAGAGCACGACGCCCCCCTTGGACATCGCCGGCCTGCGCGCGCCGACCAGCTGCCAGATGCCGTTTACGGCGGCGGTGCGCAGCGGTCCGTCGGCCGGCACCAGCTTCACCGGCATCCTCAGCCTGGACTACGCAAAAGGGGACGGCTCACTCACTGGAAACCTCGCTACCGATAGCGGCGCCAGCGTCCCGGTCACCGGCACCATGTCCGGTACTCAGATCGGACTCCAGATGACCACGCCGAGCGGCGTCGTCAGCGGAACCGGCACCCTGCCAGTCGCCCAGCAGCCGTGCGCCGGCGAGCTGCAAGGACCGCTGACCGGCCCGATGAGCGGTGACGCGGGGGACTGGGTCGGTGGCAACGGCCAGGTGGTCGTGGCGCAAAATGGTCGCATCTTCAGCTCCGACCGGACGACCCATGTGATCTATTACACCGCTTCCCCCGGCGGGGCGCAGGTCATTCTGGCGGGAAAGCTCAATACCCCGGGCAACGTCGATGCGGCGGGCACGGCGGCGCGCTTCAATGGTCCCTATGGTCTGGCGTTTGACGACACCAATAATCGCTTGTATGTCGCGGACACGGCCAATCAGGAGGTGCGACAGATAAACCCCAGTAACGGCAACGTGACCACCCTGGTGCGGGTCGCAGGCGCGCAGACCGCCGCCCAGGCGGCCGGCTACTCGGTGGCGGCCTTCGGTCCGCGGGGGCTTGCGCTGCTCGCTCCCGGCAGTCTGATCGTGACCGATGCAACCAACCAGGTCGCCTGGCACTACCTGAACAGCACGATGTACCTGCGCGCCGGCGTCCCGGGAAGCGCTGGCACGGTCGATGGGACCGGAACCGCTGCCCGCTTGAACACTCCGGACCTGGCCAGCGCGGTAAACGCCAGCACGACGTTCTTCAGTCCCAAGGTGGCTCAGACCGTCCAGCTGAGCGATGGCAAGTATCGGGTGATCGATGCCAGCGGACAGGTAAAGACGCTGTAGGCGCGGCGGCCGTCCTTTCAAGTTGCGGAGAATTCTCGTACCCTGCAAGGACTCTTCCTTAAAGGTACGCCGCTCATGGTCATGTCCGAGACGCCTTGCTCTGCTGCCATGGTCCCAGCCATCGACACCGCGCGCCTGGAGCTCCGCGGCCACCGGCGCGAGGACTTTTCTGACTGCCTGGCCCTGTGGGCCGATCTCCAGGTCACTCGCTATATCAGCGGCCGGCCCTCGACCGAGGAAGAGGTGTGGGCGCGGCTGTTGCGCTACGTCGGGCACTGGGCGGTGCTCGGCTTTGGCTACTGGGTGGTTCGCGAGAAGGGAACCGGCCGCTTCGTCGGTGAAGTCGGGCTGGCTGACTTCCGCCGGCAGATCGAGCCGCCGTTTAACGGTGCGCCGGAGGCCGGCTGGGTGCTCGCCCCGTGGGCGCACGGCAGAGGCTTGGCCACCGAGGCGGTGCGCGCTGTCCTCGCCTGGGGCGGCGTGCACCTGGGCGGGCGGACGGTCTGCATGATTGACCCGGCGAACCTGGCCTCGATTCGCGTGGCCCAGAAGTGCGGGTACAAGGAATTCGCGCGCACGACCTACAAGGGAGAGCCGACCATCCTATTTAGCGCCGAGCTTGGCGGTTGAGCGGCACCGCTGCCAAGGAATGCACCGCGGCTCGCGAGGGCAGCGGGTGCAGCCGCGCGAGCCGGCGCAGATGTCGGCGCAGCTCGACTGCGCGCGTGTAGCGCGATCGCCCGCGACCGGAGCTTGTCTTCCAGGGGATTTCCAGGCTCCCCCAAGCGCCTGTCCTGCCGACGGAGGACGAAAGCCGCACCATCCACCGTGACCTAAAGCCCGGCAACGTCATGCTTGTTCCCGATCCCGCCGGGCCTGGTGGCGAGCGGGTCAAGCTGCTGGACTTCGGAATCGCCAAGCTGGGCGCGGCGCACGTGCAGGGCGAGGATGTCAAGACGCGCACCGGCCAGATCATGGGCACCGCCGCCTACATGTCGCCCGAGCAGTTCGGCGGCCACAAGCCGACCGATGGGCAGAGCGATGTCTACTCGCTGGCCTGCCTGATGTTTCGCCTGCTCTCCGGTCAGCAGCCGTTTGTCTCGGACAGCGGGGAGATGGCGGTAGCGGCCATGCACATGTTCAAGCCGGCCCCGCCGCTGCAGACCCTGGTGCCCGATGCCGCGCCGTGGCTGGTCAGCCTGATTGACAGCATGCTGCGCAAAGAGCCCACCGAGCGGCCGACGATGGCCGAGGTGGCGGCGCTGCTGCAGGAGGCGCTGCCGGACTACGCGCAGTCGCGCAAGAGCCTGCCGCCCTTTCGGCTGGAGGTCAGCGGGGCGACCCGCCTGCGCGATCTGGATCTGGGCACCCCGGACCGCGGAATCCCCGAGCGCGGGCTGCCGAGCAAGCCCGCTCCCGAGCTGATCGCGCCCACGGTGGACCAGCCGGGGTTCTCCGGGGTGAGCAGCCAGCCGGGCACGATCACCGGCGCGACCGGCCAGGCCGGCATGCCGGTGCCGCGGCGGGTCGGACGCGGCGCCGTGCTGCTGGCGGCCGGGCTGGTCCTTTTGTCGGCGGGAGGCGTGGGCGGTCTGCTCCTTTGGCGACATCGGAGTGAGGCGCCCCGGACCGGCACCGCGCAGAGCCAGGTGCCAACGCCGCCGACGCCGCCGACCCCGACGACGACGCCGCCGCCGCCGCCCACGGCGCCGACTCCCGCCGCCACCTCGACGACGCCGCCGGCCCCCGCCCCAGTGGGCGCGCCGGCCAGCAGCACGGACAATGCAGCCACCGCCAGCCCGGCCGGCGCTGATGCAGCAACAGCTGCGACACCGGAGTCAGACCCTGACCAGAAGACCCGCCGCGACCGCTCAGCTGCCAAGCTGGGCAAGCCGAGCAAGCCGGGAAGCCGGCCGGATGGCAGATCGAGAAGCAAAACTCCGCATGCGACCCAGATCATCAATTAAGCAGGGGCTCGTCCTTTGGGCGCTGCTCGGCGGGCTGCCGCACGCGTGGGCGGCGGCGCCCGACCGCTGTCAGGAAGATCGCGCCTGCCAGGAACAGACGGCGCGGGCGGCGCAGCTCGCCAGCCAGACCCTATACGAGGAGGCGCTGACGCTGTATCAGAGCGCGTACGAGCGCATCAACGAGCCGCGCCTGCTGCTCAACCTCGGGCGCTGCCACTACCGCCTGGGACGGGCGCGCAAGGCGCTGGAGTCCTACGAGGCGTTCCAGAAGGCGGAGCCGGACCCGGAGCCCGAGGTGGCGGCGCGGCTCGCGCAGTTCATCGCCGAGGCCAAGCTGGCCATCGCCTCCGATGCCAAGCACCCGGGAGGTGAGCCCGGAGCGACCCAGAACCCGAGCGGAGCAACGGCGCCGCCGGTCGCGCTGGTGGTTCCGGCCACCGCGCCCGCCGAGGAGCCGGCCCCTACCGACGGCACCGCCGCGCGCGGGCGGACGGTCCTGGGCCGGCCGCTGTACCGGGTGGCGCTTGGCGCCTCGGCGCTGGGGGTCGGCGCCGTGCTGCTTGGGGTGGGCATCGGCGCCCTGGCCGTCAACGGGCAGTGTGTGACGCCGAGCGATACCAACCCGGATCAGTGCGCGGTAGTTACGCACACGGACGGAGTCCCTTACACCCGGGTCCTGGATGGGCTCACCCCGGGGATCCCATTGCTGCTGATTGGGGTCGGGCTGGCCGCCGGAGGTATTGCGCTCATCGCCGTGCCGCCGCGCAAGGCCGCGGCCAGCGCCGGCAGCCGGCGGTAGTCACCTGGAGGGCACCTTATGCGTAGGCTTGTGAACCTGGCAGTATTATTGTCCGGCTGTCAGCTGCTGCCGAGCAGCGAGATTCCTTGCAGCGAGACCAGCCGCTGCGCGCAGCCGATCGCGGCGCCGTTCATCGTCGGTCAGCCCGACGAGAAGACCAACTGGCTGCAGACCGGCTTCGGGCGCGTCGGTAGCGTCCTCATGGTGCCAGGAAAGCTGCTGGTGGCCGACACCAGCAATAGCCGCATCCTCATCTGGAACTCCTTTCCGACCCAGTTCAATCAGCCCCCGGATCAGTGGCTCGGCGAGCCGGACCTGAGCGTGCTGTCCTACGGCGTTCCCGACGCCCAGGCGGTGCGCAGCCCGACGCGCATGGCCAGCGATGGCAACCGCCTTATCGTCGCCACCGATCCGGGCAGCGGGGCGGGGCGGCAGCTGCTTTTCTGGAACAAGTTTCCCACCAGCAACTACGCCGCGTACGACTTCCAGATGAGCACGAGCTACGGCGCCGCCGCCGGGCCGCGCACCTTTGACTATGCGGGGCCGCTGCTGTCCGGGGGCCGGCTGTTTGTAAGTGATCGCGCCTACAACCGTCTGCTCATCTGGAACACGGTTCCCACAAGTCAAGCCGACGCCAACCTGGTGATCGGGCAGAAGGACCTGGCCAGCGGCGGTGCCAACGCCTACGGAATGACCGCCAGCTCGCTGAGCGGCACCGATGGCCCGCCGGCCAGCGATGGGACCAGCCTGTTTGTCTCGGACGCCCAGAACCACCGCGTGCTGGTCTATAACCCGATTCCCACCGCCAACACCCCGGCGGCGAGCTTTGCGCTGGGTCAGCCAAACCTCACCACCACCACTGCCAACACCGGCGGCGCCAGCCCGGCGACCATGAACAGTCCGGCCGGTCTGGCGATCGCCGGCACGCGGCTCGCGGTGGCGGATCGCGGCAACAACCGCGTCCTTTTGTGGAACGCGATTCCCACCGGCGCCAACTCTGCCGCCGACGTGATCCTGGGACAGCCCAACGGCAGCTCTACTTCGTCCAACTACGGCGGCATCTCGGGCATGAGCATGTACAGCCCGAACTCGGTGGCGACCGATGGGACGCGCCTCGCCGTGTCCGACTCCAGCAACAACCGGGTCCCTAACGGGAATTATACCTCTCCCATTCGCACCCACAGCGCGTAGCGGAGGAGGGGTCCCAAAAGATGCGCCAGGCGGCCACTGGCCCCAGGATCGTGACAGTACCAACAATGAGGATCACGGAAAGCGCGTAACCCGGGTCTGCCTGCCACCGGATTCAAATGCAGCTGCTTGGGGCGATGTCACATTGACAGTCGCCTGGCCGCCAGTTGGACAATTTGGCGTGAGTCGGCCCGGTGGGTGGCGCCTGCCGGGCCTGATACGCGCCGCCGGCACTCCGCAGTGCAACCTCGCTTCTTATCGGTAGCGAGCCGGAAGTGCTTGATATGCAGGAGGTTTTCCTTCTTGTTGGCGCGACTGTTGCAAAACAATCGTGTCGCACCCGGCTAGCTCCCAGATTGCAGGCCAACTTGAACCTTGTGAGGACCCCAGGCATGAGCCAAGTTCCCTATTTTCGCACCCCTTGTTTAGTCGCCGCGCTTGGTGGCCTCAGCCTCGCGGCCGCCGGCTGCGACCCGGCCGGCTTGGACCCCAGCAGCGAGGTCCATGGTACCGCTTTTAAGACAACCATCTTCCTGCCGCCCGGCTCGTCTCCGCTGGTGCAGACCTGGATGGGTCACACCGTCGAAGCCTGGGTTCCCGACGCCTCTGGTTTCCGGACCTTCAGCGGCGCCATCGACAGCACCGGTCAGTTCCGCATCGCCAGTGTCCCGCCGGGGCCCTACTGGCTGGTCTTCCGCGATGAAATGTCCACGGGCTCCGCGGACGCCAAGGTGCTCGTATGGACAGAGGCCCGCGAGCTGGACCTTGGCTATCAGGAGCGGAGCCCTGAGCTCCAGAATGAGACGGTGCCGGTGGGGGGGAGCATCACTGGCCTCAGTCCGGCGGAAGCCGACGATTATATCTACCTCACTCCCGCTTCCGGATCATGGTCTTCAAGCTGGGGCCCGCGGCCGCTTGGTACCGAGCAGGTGGTGATCGATCTGGGGACGCCGGCGCTGCGCGTGCGACCGGGGGTGAGCTTGACGGCGAAGCAGTGGCGGCGGAGCCATCTGGGCAGCCTCACCGCCAGCGCGATCGTGAAGCATGGTAGCGTGGTGGCGGAGGCAGGGACGAGCGCGACGCCAAATATTGCGCTCGCGGACCCGCCGGCTCGGCGGCTCGACCTGCAAGTGGATCACGGCGAATTCATTCGCCAGCTTGTTTCGACGCCGCCCAGCGGGGCGACGGCGAAGATGTACCTGGATTTTACCCTGCTCGCCGGCCCGGCCGTGGATGACACACTGGGTCGCTCGCAGATCGTCCTCCGCCTGGGGGGCGCGGTGCAAGAGGCGCAGAACCCCAGCACGAGCGCCATTGGCTATGGCGATCCCTATTCGACCGACTGGGCGCGTGGCTACGAGCTACGCTACGGCGCGTATTATCCCTGCACGGCCCAGGACAGCGGCAGCGGGTGCGGTGGCACCGTCTATGTCCGCGGCCCGCTGAGCGAGCTTGCCAGCGGCACCGTGCGGCCCCGGCTGTCGCGACCGCAGGCCCTGGCCATCGATGGCAAGGATGCGATGACCGTAGGGGATGCGGTCGGCCAGAGCCCCACGGTGCGCTGGCAGGCGCCCGCCAGCGGCGAGGTCTCGACGTATATGCTGTCGCTAATCCACCTTGTGCCGCCGGTCAACGGCAGCCTCAGCGAGGAATCGGTCGGGCTGTTCATTACACCCAAAAATGAGGTCACGGTGCTCCCGGGCATACTCCAGCCTGGGGAGCGCTACTACTTCAAGCTCCGCGCGCTAGGCGGGCTTGATACCGATGCCGCCGTGGCGCCCGTGCGCGCTTCGCTGCGCCAGCCGCCGGCCGAGGCCACGGTCTGGAGTAAGCCCTTCACCGTCACCGCCGCGCGCTGAGCTGCGCCCAACCCACCTTGCAGTCCGGAAGGTCGGGCTGCGCCACGGCGGACGCGCGCTGCCGCGGTGACGACTACCTGACTGCAGCCCTGGGCGCCGAGAGCGCCGAGAGCGCCGAGAGCGCTGGCCCCAGGGCCGTTGGGTCGGGGGCCAAGACAGGCGCAATAAATCGCCCAATCCTTCCCGCCGGCGAATGATCGGACGGGAAAAGCGAGTCCGCTTTCACTGGAGCTGTTCAACGCGGTCGAAGAGGACGGCCCCCGCGGGAAGCTGACGTCGGGAGTCGACTCGCCAGGCGGCGCGGCAGCGGTCGCTGCAAACCGCGATTTGCTCTCAGCAACGTGCCCACTTTTTACGCCACACGATTGGCTGGAGCTGCAGGGACCTCGACGGCCTCAGTAGCGGATGGGGCCAGCCCCCCGCCAACGCAGCCTCCCATCATCGGCCCCCGCCAGCGGGCCTCTGCCATCGGCCTATGTGGTATCAAGGTCGTGTGCCGTCGCGGCGCCCTCCCGATATTTCTCCCTGCGGTCGAATTGCGCATTTGAAACGACTATGCGTCGCCGAAGGGGGAGCCGGGGCCGGGTCGGCGCTGGCCGCGGTCGCCGGAGGGGTCAGCCGCGCCGCCGCCACAGCGACGGCCGCGCCCGTACCGCAGACAAGGAGGGCAACGAACTTGCGCATCATCTGCATTGCCGTTGTCTACCAGGCCATCGCCTTGAAACCAAAGAGGCTGACTTGTTCCTGGCGGACTGTCACGGACTGTGCGTTGAGCACCGGGCTTCCGTCTTTAGTCGCCACCGTACCCGTGACCAGAACGTCCTCTGTGCAGCCGGCCCCACAGTAGCGGACATCGCCGGTCTGCTTCGCTGAGTCCCACGCGGCTGTTTCCGCCCGGCCATTGAGCTCCATCGTCACCCGGGCCACTTGATGATCGCCTACTTGCGAACGCTCTGTGTGGACCGACCAGCTACCCCGAGTCGCAGTACGGAAGTGTAATTGATAGTCTCCATTCATCACGCGAATCAGCCCATCGGACAGCTCGAGCTCCAGTGGCTGCACAGCGGTCTTGACCGGGTGCCATATCTCGTCGTCGGAGTAATCAAGTCCGCGAAACTGTTCGATTTGATAGACCGCATAGCTCTCGGCGAGCGGCTTGTTGGTGGCAGTGAGTCGGCCGCGCACCATCACTTGTGCGCCAGGTTCTGCGGCCCGAATCTCCGCTAGGCTGCGCAGCGCTGGGATCTGCTTGCTCATAACGCTGAGTCCCGGGGCGAGTCCCTGCGCCGCCAGACGGGCTCCCTCTACGGCCCGCTGTGCCGACAGGATTGCTTGATCGGCATCCTTCAGACTCCGACGAACTACCACCATGACGTAGCCGAAAACAGCAACGGCCGCGCCAGTGCCGAGGATAATCGCGCCAGTCACCAAGACATTTTCCTTGCGGGAGAGCTTAGCAGATTCTTCAAGGCAACAAAGCCTCGCGAACTAGGTGCCGTCTTTCGGATAACGATAAAAACACAGTGTGTTTTGCTCGCCGCGGGTTCTGCGACAGCCTCGGGATGCCCTTTCCTCGGTACAGGTTCTTGTGGCACTAATGCGAACCCGCGTTCAGGCGCTCCACCGCCTGCTTCGCCTCAGCCAGCGATGGGACGCCCCACCGGGCGCGCTCTTCATCACTGACCGATTCGTCTACGTTGTAAAGCACCCCGCGTCCATCGACGCGCTTGAACTGGGTGGCGTAGCGCTGTGGCTTGCCGCGGGTCATCAGCTCGCGCTCGAGAGTCGCGGCAGCCAGCCACTTCGCCTCAGAGTTGCTGGGATCGAGCTCGGCCGCGCGCAGCGCCAGCCGGTGCGCGGTCGCGAAGTCGTCCACGGTCTTGCCGTGCTGAAAGATCATCGCCCCGTGATAGTAGTCGGCTGCCGTCTTGGCCTGACCCGCCTGGAAGATCTGCTGCGTGCGATGCTGCCGTTGCTGGTCACGCGGCGTGATCACAGACCAGTCGATCTTGGCTGGATCGTGGGGGAGAGCGACACGCACGTCTCCCACGAGCTCGAGCCGCGCCCGGGCGGCGGTACGCGCATCACGATGACGATCGTCGTTCGGCTCCCGAGCCTGCTGAAGAAGTGGCTGGCCCTCGCCACCGGCGCGCGCGCGCTCTGGGAGCGTCACCTCGCGGAGGAGCTGGCGGGGATCGTCGCGCAGATCGAACTGGACGCGCCCGGGGCGCGCGGCTCACGCGCCCGCGCTCCGGAGGCGTGACCAGAGCGCCTGCGCTACGGGCCCTGTCGGCCGATCCTTTCGCCTCACCGTGGAGAGCTCGATCGCGTCGACGTCGAACTCTCGCACGTCGAGCGCCACGAGGCGCCCGGCGGCGAGCGCGCGCGCGACGACGTGCTCGGGGAGCCCGCCCCACCCCATCCCCGCCTCGATGATCTCCAGCTTCGACGCGACGTCCGTCACCGTCCATCGCAGCCCGCCGTCGAGGACGTTGAGCGTCTGCGGCAGGTCGCCGCGCGCGCTGTCGCGAAGGACGACCTGCGGGTAGGTGCGGAGGAGCGTCGCCGAAAGCGGCCGCGGCGCGCTCGCGAGCGGGTGGTCGTGCTTCACGACGGGGACGATCGGCACGTAGCCGAAAGGCTGCGCGGTCATCGTGCGCGGGTCCATCCCGCGCGTGCAGCTGATGACGAGATCGGCGCTCGCGTCGCGCAGCGCTTCGAGCGCCCCCGCGAGGCGCTCGGTCCGCAGCTCGTAGCGCACGGCGGGGAAGAGTGCCTGCACCTCGCGAAGCACCGCGAGCACCGGCGGGAGCGGCGTCACCGCCTCGAGCACGATCCGAACGATGGGCTCCGCCTCGCCGCCAAGCGCCACACCGAAGCTCTCGAGCGCCAAGGCGCTCGCGACGACCTCCGCCGCGCGCTCGAAGAACAGCTTCCCGGTCTCGGTGAGCGTCGCGCGGTACGCGGTCCGGTCGAACAGCTCGAGACCCAGCTCCGCCTCGAGGTTCTGAACGAGCTTGGTCACCGCGGGCTGCGACTTATGAAGCGCCGCAGCCGCCTTCGCGAACGTCCCACGCGAGGCGACGGCGTGGAACGCGAGGAGCTGGTCCAGCGTCATCGCCATCGAGTACGCCCGTCGGCATCATAATCCATCACTATCATGTTCATGAAAACTTACGACTTTGTTCGAGACGTACCCGGACTCATCTTACTTCTCCGTAACCCAATACGGGTCAACAGGAGAGCATCATGTCCATTCGAATCGAACGGGTCGTCGTCACGGGAGCAAGCAGCGGGATCGGCTTCGACGTGGCGAAGCGCTTCCTCGCGGAGGGGTCGCGGGTCGTCCTCAACGCGCGGGATCCGGAGAAGCTCGAGCGCGCGCGCATCGCGCTCGGGCACCCCGATCGCGTCGTCGCGGTGGCGGGGGAGGTGGGCGCGCCGGGGACCGCCGCGCGTATCGCGGCGGCCGCGAAGCTGCACTTCGACGGCGTCGACGTGCTCGTCAACAACGCCGGCATCTTCGGCGTGACGCCATTCCTCGAGACGACGGAGGCGGCACTCGACGCATTCTACACGACGAACGTGAAGGGGACCTTCCTCGTGACGCAGGCGGTAGTCCCGCTCATGATCGCCGCGGGCGGCGGCGCCGTCGTCAACATCGGCACCGTCATGGTCGAGCAGCCGTTCAAGACGCTTCCGTGCACGGCCGCGATGGCGAGCAAAGGGGGCGTCCACGCGCTCACGCGGTCGCTCGCGCTCGAGCTCGCGTCCAAGGGGATCCGCGTAAATTGCGTCGCGCCGGGGATTATTCGAACGCCGCTCATCGGCGAGGGCGCTGACTCGCTCGCGCCCATGCACCCGCTCGCGCGCGTCGGCGAGGCGCACGAGATCAGCGACGCGGTCCTGTACCTCGCGCGCTCGGGGTTCGTCACGGGTACCGTGCTCGACGTGGACGGAGGGTACGCGCATGGGCGGTGACGGGCGACAGCATATGATGATCTTACGGCTAGGAAAAATAAAGCAGGTTTTTCGCGACCCGTGTGGGTAGCGAGCCCCGAGCAGACCCCGAAAGGCCTGACCACTCCGCCGGTAATGTGCAATATGACAACCGCTTGCGCGACCGTACAAGCTCGTGGCCTGCTCCTGGCTCACCGGCTGGCGGGGCCTCATCCGATGGCGGGGCACCATCGTGGGCGCCTTGCTGCTAGCCTCCAACAGGCAAGCGAGCACCCGCTCGCAGCCGCCTTTGCCCGGCTGGGCCTCCGCAGTCGCGGTCTAGGCGCGTCCGCGCACATCGGGTTCGAGGGCCGATGAGGGCGAGAGCCACCGGTAGAAGAATCCACCGAGGGCGCCGCCCGCAAGCGGAGCCGCCCAAAACAGCCACAGCTGAGCGACCGCCCAGCCGCCGACGAACAAAGCAGGCCCGGTGCTACGGGCCGGGTTGACCGAGAGGTTGGTCACCGGGATCCCGATAAGGTGGATCAGCGTGAGCCCAAGGCCGATCGCGATCGGCGCAAAGCCGCTCGGAGCGCGGCCGTGCGTCGAGCCTAAAATGATCACCAAGAACATGAACGTAAGCACCGCCTCGGCGATGAGACAGGACAGCAGCGAGTATCCGCCGGGCGAGTGCTCGCCGTATCCGTTTGACGCAAACCCGCCAGACAGGCTGAAGCTTGCCTTACCCGAGGCAATCAGATAAAGAACGCCGGCACCGAGGATCCCGCCCAGCACCTGCATCACCACGTAAGGAAGCAGTTCCTTAGCGGGAAAGCGCCCTCCAGTAATCAGTCCGAGCGTCACTGCAGGGTTCAAGTGACAGCCCGAGATGTGGCCGATCGCGTAGGCCATCGACAGCACCGTCAGTCCGAATGCCAACGAGACGCCGAGTAGGCCGATGCCCACATGTTGAAACGAAGCCGAGAGCACGGCCGCGCCGCAACCGCCCAGGACCAGCCAGAAAGTGCCGACAAGCTCGGCGACACAACGCTTAGCCAGAATCATCTTTAGCCCTCCTGAAAATAGACTGTCTCTGATCGTCAGCTGTACGCTGTATTCAGTCACGCGGTTTTTATCACCGGCGGAAAATGCCTCCAATTAGTCGGTGTACCAAACGGGACACCTGCTGAACCAAACGGGACGCAACGCCCCTCCGGGTTGGAGGGTTTCGAGGCTGAACTCCCACGGCCCGCTCGCTCGCCTGCCTACGCATCGCCGGGCTCATTGCAAGGCTAGCTCCCGGCTGGCTGGCTAGACCTTGGCCAGGTGGGCGCGAGCGAACGGGAGATAGCTCTGCACGCCAACGAACGCGTCTCGTGGCAAGCCGCTGCCGCTGAAGCTCGCCCCTTCGCGCACCGGGCGCGGCGTGCGATGAGACCAGGCTGTCAGCTTGGCGGCGCGACGGCGTGCCTGGGCAGGTGCACGGTGAAGGTGGTGCCGCCCTCTGCGCTGGAGGTTACCTCCGCGGTTCCACCGCCGAGAGGTGGCACGCCGTCCAGCCGCGTGCGACACGGAGCCCCTGGCTGGCTATCGCAGGGCCTTATGGAGGAGACTATCGAGGCGAGCGGCGAAGCTTTGCTTCGCTTTGGCGTTGAATGGCCTCGGACCCTCGGTCTGGACGCCTGCCTCGCGCAGGCCGGCCATGAAATCTCGGATCGACAGCCGCTCCGCGATGGTCGCTTCTGAATACAGGTCTCCCCGCGGATCGATCACAATCAGCCCCTTCGCGACGAGCACAGCCGCCAGCGGGATGTCTGCCGTCACACAGAAGTCCCGGGGTGAGCTTGCCTCGACGATATAGGAGTCGGCGACGTCGGATCCCTTTGCCACCCGCACAAACGAGACCAGGCTCCCGTGTCCGATGCCGATGTTCTTGTTCGCCACCAGGACCGTCTCGATTTTCAACCGCTGCGAGGCCCGCAGGATGATTTCCTTAATCTCGCCCGGTAAGGCGTCCGCATCGACCCAGATCTTCAATTTAGACGCTCCCGTGGCGGCCAGACTAGCACGCCGCGGACAAAAATGTCGCGACCCTGTCCACCCTATCACTTAAAGGCGGCTGCGCTGCCCAAGGCGTCGGTCGTGCGCGCGGGCGTGTTGCACGCGGCGGCAAATCGTGCAAAGACGTTGCCGTACACGCCGCTGCCAACGCAGCCAGTGCCGACGAACCCTTTCAACTACCCCCGCTGCGCTCGCACTTGCGCACGAGCTCGCCATGCGGTCGCTGCAGGGCAAGCGGATCCTCGAGCTAGGTGCGGGCACGGGCCTGCCGGGGCTGGTCGCGCGATCGCTCGGCGCGCACGTGGTGCAGACGGATCGCCAGAACCTCGTACTGCACGTGTGCAAGCTGAACGCGGAGCGGAACCAGGTGGAGACGGAGCGCCGGCTCGCCGATTGGACGGAGTGGACCGCTACGACGCAGTACGACCTGATCGTCGGCTCCGACATCTTGTATGCGGAAGCCCTGCACCCGGCGTTGGAGGCGATCTTCACCGGAAACCTCGCGCCCGGGGGCTCACTGGTGATTTCAGATCCGTTTCGCGAAGCGAGCCTATCGCTGTTCGAGCGCATGCAGGCGAGCGGCTGGGCCGTCTCGTTCGACAAGTGGACGGTTGGCATAAAGCCGCCGCTGCGCTCGATCGGCGTGTTCACGCTCTCGCGATGAGCGCGCTCACCGCCGCCGCACTGGCGCCAGCGACCGGACATGGATCCGCAGCGCGCGCGAACGATGCGCGCATCGCTCGTGGCGCGTGCACGGCTCATCGCGGATCTGGTCGCAGACAAGCAACCGGCGCAATACGTGTTGCTCGGCGCGGGCCTTGACTCGTTCGCGCAGCGCGAATCACCTGTCGGCATGCACGTGTTCGAGATCGAGCAGCCGGGCACGCAGGTGTGAAACACAGGCGCGGTTAAACCGGGATACGTGCGTCGTTGAAGTCGGTGATAGCGCGCGCACGGCAGTCCGTCGACGAACTGGTCAGACCAAGACCGATACAGGTACTCGACCGTCTCTGCTGAAGGTCAAGAGGCAGGCGCGGAACGGCCAGCAGGGGCGCGGTCAGCTCGGCCGCAGCAGCTCGCGCAGGAGGGTATTGGGAGAACGCCTACTTAGGGTAATTGCATAGAAGTTCTCGGTCAGCTCGGGACTCTGCCAGTGCCGTTCCCCAGGTGCTGCGCGGTGCGCGCGCTGCGCTGGGTGGTGCAGCTCATGCCGGGGGCAATGGGGACCTGGCGGCTTTTATCCGGGCGACTGCAGCGCGCGCTTCTTGCTCGCTGTCGAGGAACAACTCCGCGGCGCGCTCGCCGCCCGAAAACAGTCGAGCGGCGTTCAATAGGAGCCGAGCGGCCGCCCGCAGGGGCAGGCTGGCGCCATAATAGATCACCGCCTTAGCGCGATATTGCCGCGACCACTCTGCCAGATACCGCCTGGTCTGGGAGGGCATGAGGGCAGCCTGACTAAGATCGGTCACGAAAAAGACTTCTCCGTAGGTCTGCAGCACCCGCTCGGCGATGCGGCAGTACTGGGCGGCGTCGGCGGGCAAGAAGGGGCCGACCGATGTCAAGTACAGCGTATCAGACTCGACGACCAAGGTGTTCTGTCCGATTTGGTAGGTCTCTGGCATCTTTGGCCCCGCTAGACTCACTCGCAGCTGCGCACTGGGATGCCACCGCCCGCTGGCTTACGCCAGTCGAGCATATCTAGCTACGCTGCGTTTCAGGGCTTGAACAGTCCCACGGCCAGCTACGACTGGCCGTGAATTCCTAAAGCTTCAGATCACAATTCCGATGCTGGTCGCCTCCGTCGAGTCAACCGAGTGGCTCCACTCCCACCATTTGGGCCCACCCCAACAACTCCCTGCCGGCCGGTCCTCTTGCGGTTCGATGTCTACCCGGTCCGCACGGATCGCTTGCGGACGGTTTCGGCAACCGAGCGTCTTGGCTATCCATGGATCATCGGTAGCAGTCGCACGCTCACTTCGTGCAGCTTTCGTACTTATACTCACTTATAATCCCTCGGAGCCTCGCGCTCAGAGGTCGCTTTAATTAAACCCCGCCCCGTCGCTCACCAAAAAGTCCTGGACGTGGTCGGATCAAGTAATTTTTTCGTCCCGTCGGTGGGAGTGTTGTAGACAGGGTGTTGGAATGGCGTTGGGGGCGTTTTGAGCGCCCGCTGAGCCTTAATGCCACCTTGTGCGGAGGGTAGCATGGTGGCGCAGAGCGGAAGCCGTGTCGACCTGACTCGACTACATCAGCGGTGCACCGGATACCTTGGCGCTGGCGAGTATTGTCCGCCATGCGCCTTCGGGCTATGTGAATGGCGTGTCGACACTATCACGCAATATCACTTTTAATGTGGCTTAGCCGAGCAATTGCGCACATTAGGGGGGCCATAATGTCAAGGCTTACGCACCTTGGGTGGTGTAATGTCATGCTGCCGCTTGGCAAGAGTCGCGGCGAGCGGCCCTTACATGATCGTTTTTTCACAGCCCGCGGAGCGGGTGCGACGCAGCGCTGGGCACTGAGCGGGCGGGGCCCCCGGCCCTTACCTCAGAAAGAACGCTCACGGACGAGCAGCACAGCGAGGCAGTCCTCAGGTTCACTGATGGCGACGGTGTGAGGGTACGAATTAACTACGCCAAAGTGGCGGAGTTCGCACGACTGGCCGGGCCACTTCGGAACGAAACGGATTGAAAAGCGCCGCCGAGCTGGTATTTGCCCCAACCGGGCTGCGTTCGATGACCAGAAGCGCCGGCCGCGCCCGCCCGCTCGATGACCTGCCACCAGCCGGCCGCCCGGCCTGCGCGATCACCCGCAGCGCCGGCCGCGACCATCCGTGTATTATGCTGGCATGAGCTGGAAGGCGACTGCGGTTGCGTTTTTGCTGCTGGCGGGCTGCAAGAGCGACTGCGAAAGGATGCTCGAGCACGTCGCGCATGTCTCGTGGCAGCACAACCTGGCGACTATGACTCCGGAGCAGAAGCAGCAGACCCACGGCATGTTGCCCTCCGAGGCCCAGATGATGCCCAGCCTGCGCGAGATCGCGCGCAAGCGAATGGCCGGTCGCTGCGGAGAGCCGGCCTTTGTCGCTTGTGTGCTGGCTGCCAGAGACCCCTTCGCGATCAGCCGCTGCGAGCAAGACCGGCCCAAGTAGCTGCCCATTGAGCCCTCAGCGGCAGCAGTGACGCCCAGCAGCCCCCGCCGCCCGCGGGGCATCGAGCCCCGCCCGCTCGATGACGCCGAGCAGCCCGCAATGTGGCGCGCGCCTCCAGTCAGGCCGCGGAGCGTCGAGCGCTGCCATTATCTATAATAGCGGCGGTATGGCTGTCGTCAGCGTCGCGACTCAGACCGGCCCGTCGCGCGCGGCGGAACGCTGAAGCGTCCTGCTCTGCACCTCGACGCGCGCGGGCGCTGGAGTTGGCGTTCGTCGGCTGGCTAGAGCGTTGTCATCATAGGTGTTCCCGCTGTGACTACCGCTTGAAGACCTTGCGGCGATGCCATGCGAGATACTGCCTATGCCCGTCGGCGAGCCGCTCCACGCGAAGCTCCGCGTCAAGCCCGAGGATTTTACAGTCCCTCGCTCCAAGCGCGGGCGACACGACGACCGCGCAGTCGTCCGCCACGGTGATGTACCCCTGGTCAAACGCCGCGTCGAGGTGGGCAGCCAGCAGCAACCCGTTCCACACGTCGAGCCGCTCCGCGTCCGTTTCGCAGTCGGCCCACGGCTTGATGTGGCTGGCGCGCAGCAGCGCGGGGACCCGAAGCTCAGTAATCGCGCATCGGCCCTCCCAGAACTCCAGGAGGCCCGCGCGATAAAGACCCTGTCCGACCCGCTCGACGACAAGGCGCTCGATCTCGGTAGTCTTCGGCATCGCAGCGGTCTTCTTCTGGAACGCGTGGAGGATCGCGTCCGGAAGCGAGCCGGAGAGCTGGAAAGCCCGCCGCAAGAGACGGTGGACGCCAGGGATGTCACGGACAGCGCGTACCGCGACCGCCCCGGCCGGCGGCTGCATCGAGCTCGGCGGAAGCGCCATACCGGCCTTCAGCTCCGTATCCTCGAGGGCACGGTCGACGGATTCGTCAGACAGCGCCACGAGGAGCCACAACACCTCGCCTTCGACCGCGGAAAGCCAAACGCGAAGGGGCACCTGCGTGCTGGCGAAGGCGAGCCAGTCCGCGTCGGTCGAGGGCAGCGCGCGATCGAATCCGTTGTCGCTGGCGGCTTTCTCGAGCCGCGTCTGAACGACGACGGGCAGGCTCACGATGTCCTCGGCTTCGTGCTTGCCGG
Organism: Polyangia bacterium; assembly: GCA_044222245.1. GTDB lineage: Bacteria > Myxococcota_A > Polyangia > Palsa-1104 > JAEUJZ01 > CALFML01. The sequence goes on from JBGANQ010000005.1 coordinate 181,783, forward strand.
GTGCGCCACGCGCGGGTCAGCTGGAGGCGGATCGAGGCGGGTCTGGTACGGGCGGCCAGTGCGCGCGGCCTCGGCCATCGCGTCGTAGACTTCAAGGATGACGCGCTTCGTGCGGTACTCGCCGAAGGCCTTCTCGTCGTTCTTCCGCACGATGGGAAACGTGTCGAGGATGTACGCCGAATCTTCGTGGGAGATGCCATAGAGGTGGAAGAAAGCAGCGTCGAGTTCAGCGCGCAGGAGGAAGCGGCGGTCGGGGTTCCAGATGAAGGGTGATCCCCTATGGCCGGTATCGATCGCAAACGCTTCGAGATCCCACGCTGTGTACGTCAGTTCGAGGACGCGAGTCTCGATCCAGCCGCGAACAGCTGTGGCGCCAGCCCACGCCTTCGGCGCGGTGGCAATAGCTGGTGATACTATGGCTAGCTGCATAAGGTAGAAGGGGCTGAGGTGGTTGCCACCGATCTTCTGGCGGGTTACGTAATCCGTCGCGAATGAGTTCAGGCAGCCGCAAAGAAAGAGCGCATCAGAGGCCGAGCGGCAGAAAAGATTACCGAGGGAGTTGAGTGCGGGTACGAAGGGGCGGATTGTTGCGACCGCCGTACGCTCGTTAGGCACTCCTGTCACATCACGCACGGAAAGGAACCCGCGGTAGTTCACAGGCCGCCCTTTCAGTCGTTCCTCGAAGTCCTTCCTCCGTAGCCAATAGCGAGGCCGTACCACGCAGGCGGCTTCACTCTTCTGAGCATTTGATACAAGACAACCATCTGCCGGACCACCCCGGTCAAAACTCAAGTACCGATGGTCAAAATGCCAAATGACCTTGCCTTCGTAGAGCGGTACAACGTCCCGAGCTTCAGACTCGTCGCTCAACAAGAGATCGCGGTGGATCGTGGGATCTACTAGCTTGAGAAGATAATCAGCCCCCCACCCTCCCGCTTCAGGCGCGGCACCGAGAACAATCGCGTTCCTGTAAATGGAGCCCGTAAGTTCGGCGTCCCTCTTCGTCCGAAAGACCGGGCAAGTACGGGTGCTCGGGTTCAGCAGCCGGATGTCGGATGCGGTCAGCGACCACCGTCGAGCAATGTCCGAAAGATCGTCGACGGAATGTGCGAAGAACACAAAGTCGGCAGCCCGTCTGCGCCTTGCAGCCGCGTTGCCAGCTACGGTAACGAGACTGAACTTGAAGCTGCGGTGAACGCTCGGAAAGATGCCGGCTTGGTTCTCAAAATCAAAGAGGGACTCGAGCCTTTGCGACTCCATGAGGCCGGCAAAAAACTCGCTGGTGGTATCGTCGGTCGCTATTCCAGTTGGAGTTATGAAGCCTGCGCGTCCGGCATCGGAAATCGATCGACAATTGTGCTCAGCAAACAGTGCGTAGGTGTTCATATCGCCCCGGCCGCAGAGCGGATACCGACCCGACTTTCGGACGAAGTTGCTTTCGCCATCAGCCGCTCGGCTTGCTTCGCACCACGCCTTCCAAAGGATGGGGTTGTCTTCCGGTAGGGCGGCAATCAGCCTCTTCCGCGCCGCCGCATTCGGCGCGTTTGCGATATCCTCATTCCTCGCGGCGAAATACTCCTGCTCCTGCAGCTTCACTCGTTCCCACGGCGGGTTCCCTAGCACGACGTTGAATCCGCCGCGCGCGAATACCTGCGGGAACGCGAGGTGCCAATGAAAGAAGCGATACTGCGTAGATAGTGCTTCGACCGTGTACGTCGTAACCGCGGGCGTCTTGCCTTTTCCGTCGCGCATTTGACGCCACAGTTCGTTAGCATGACTGCGTCACACCAAGTCTAGCTCGCCATAAGCCGGGCAGACCGCTGGCAGCTGGAACCACCGGCGCATCAGCTCGTCGATGTAGCGACGGAAGGTCGGGAAGGAGTTTGCCACATGTCGCTGCATGTGCCCCGCAGTTCGTACCAGCGGCGCACGCGCAGGCTTTTTGCCAGGCGGCGAGGTTGCATCTTTAGGGAGGCTCCGAAGACTCGCGCACCGCCGCCACGAAGGCGTAGCAGCACAGCACCACCGAGACGTGGTGGTTCCAGCCGCGCCACCGTCGGCCTTCATAGTGAGCCAGTCCCAGCTCCTGCTTCAATTCGCGATAGACCATTTCTGTTCTCCAGCGTTCCTTCAGCAAGTAGATCAGGCGGTGCTTGCCCGTGTGTAGCGGGAGACTGGTCAAGTGAGCGCGTTGCGCAGTTGCCTCGCCATCTCGCCATTCGAAGACCAGCCACAGCAGCTCCTGTCGGGGGTCCTTCGGAATGCGCACCCGCACGAAGGCAAACCGAGCACTCATCTCGCCGCGCTCGCCCTCCCGCCAGAGGTAGCGACGGAACTTGCGGACCGACAAGCCCTCCAACAGCTTCTGGACCGACAGGGGCCGCTCGGGGCTGTCCTCGGGACACACCAGGGTCGTGAGGTGGATTCCCGCGGCGTAGTGCAGCTCCAGCTCGCGGATTCCGTGGCGGAAGTCTCCGCTGTCGCCGAAGGCGCTGTCGCAAAGGACGGTCCCTGGGGCAATGCCAGCGGCGCGCGCTCGTTGCGCCATGGCCAAGGCCATTTGGGGCTTGGTCAAGAAGCCCACCTCGGGGGGAATACGGGCCTCTTTGCGCCGCTCCGCATCGTCGGTCCAGCATTTGGGCAGATACAGCTGCATATCCACCGGGAGGTGGCAGCGCTCCGTGGCCACCGTCAGAGAAACGGCGGTTTGACAGTTGGCGACCTTGCCTGCCGTGCCGGTGTACTGCCGCTGCACTCCCACCGTGTGCTCGCCCTGCTTGAGGAATCCGGTATCGTCGAAGATCCAGGCCTGCACCGGCGCACGGTGGACCATCGCTGAGAGCCCGTAGCCAGCGGCCACCAGGCGCACCGCCTCATCGGGCCACGGCGCATCGGTTAGAAAGTTGAGCAACCGCTGGTGGATGGCGTCGGCCTGGTCCACATCCGCCGTGAAATGGGCGGCGATGGGCTCGACGCTCTTACGCTTCAAGGAGCTGAGCAATCCCAGGGCGTACATGGCGAAGCTGCGCTTTTGGTTATTGTCCCACAGCAGCGCCCCGATGGAGTCGAAGTAAGCTAGCAGACGCTGCGGTGTCTGTGGATCGAGCGGCAGATTCGGCATGGGTATCATGCCGTGCATAGAGCACGTTGCCACTAACAGCGCAAGTTCGTCGGTGGAGCCCGCTAGCCAGAGCGGGCTGATGATTGTTGTGACGCAATCATGCTAGGTGCAGTCACGGTGGGGTTGCAGAACCCCTACCGGGGCCTCGCCTCGTTCAGGCCGGAAGATGCCCAGGTCTTCTTTGGCCGGGAAGATCTGACCCGGAAGCTGTTGCAGCGCTTCCAATCCCTGCACACGGAGCCGGGTCAGGTGCGGCTCCTGGCAGTGCTCGGGCCGTCGGGATCGGGAAAATCCTCGGTGGCGCTGGCGGGCCTTTTGCCCAGGCTGCGTGCGCTGCCGGGGCCGGTGGCGCCGCGGGTCGTCATCTTCCAGCCGGGTGAGCGTCCGGTCGAGAGCCTGGCCCGCGCGCTCGTCCCACTGTTGCCCTTGGCGCCTGACCGCCTGCCCGCGAGCCGACAGGTCGCCGTTGAAGCGCTCCTGCGAAGTCCGGAAGTCCCGGGCGAAGGTCTGCGGCGCTTTGCTGCTGATCTGATCGATATCGCAGTCGCGCCGCTGGTCATTGCGGTAGACCAGTTCGAGGAGGTTTATACGCTCTGCAAAGAACCGACAGAGCGCTCTACATTGGTGGCGCTGCTGCTGCACGCGGCCAGCGATGCCAGCCGCCACGTGTCGGTCGTACTGACCTTGCGTAGCGACTTCCTTGGCGAAACCCAGCGCCAGCACCCCGCGTTGAACCGCGCGATTGCTGCCCAAAATGAGCTAGTACCTGCGATGAGCCGCGCCGAACTGTGTGCCGCCATAGTCGAGCCAGCGCGGTTCGCCGGACTCCCACTAGATGGGGCGGTGGTCGAGCTGCTGCTCGCTCAGGTGCATGGCAGCGATGGGGCTCTCCCGCTGCTGGAGTTCGCTTTGACGCAGATCTGGGAAGGGCTGACGGACGGCCAGGAGCCAGCGATGACCCTGGCTCAGATCGGCGGCGTCGGCGGCGCTTTGGCCAAGCAGGCACAGACCCTCTTCGCCGGGCTGGGGCCGCAGGAGCAGCGAACCGCGCAGCGGGCCTTCGTGCGCTTGGTGCAGCTGGGCGAGGGGACTCGCGACACCCGACGGCGAGTAGCACTGCCCGAGCTATGTGGACGGGGCGAAACGGCGGCCCAGGTGCTGGCCGTGATGCGTCCCTTCACCGGCAATCGCGCCCGTCTGGTGACCCTGGCTGCACCCAGCCAGAACCCCACTGCTGTGACCGCCGAGGTAACACACGAAGCGCTCTTTCAGCACTGGACGGAGCTGCGTCAGTGGATCGACGAGAGCCGCGCCGACCGCCGCTTTCATGATCGGATCGCTGAGGCGGCGAAGCTGTGGGCGCGCGACCAGCGCCCGCCGGGGCGACTGTGGCGACCACCCGACCTGGACCTCTTGCACGAATATGCGGCCCGCCGGGGCGAGGAACTGGGCGGCACGGAGTCGGAGTTCTATGCCGCCTCGACACAGCAACAGGAAGCGGAGAGCGCTGCCAAACAGGAATCGGAACGCAAGCTCCGCGATGCGTACGAGCAACTGCGCCAGCAGCTGCTGTCTACCTATGTCGAACGGGGCCGTCAGTTACTCACGCAGGGGGATGCCATGCGGGCGCTCCTGTGGCTGCATCGCGCGTACGAGCAAGGCCACGCGGAGCCTGCACTCCAGTATCTGCTGGCACAAGCCATGCAACCGCTGGACGCCGCCATGCAGGTGTTGGTCGGCCATGGCGATGGTCTTTCTAAACCGCGACGGTAGACCTACACTTCCAGCCAAGTCAAGCGCCAGGTCGCTGACCATCTGTGAGGGTGTACGCCGAGTTTCGCGTGCCGGCGCCCGGGCGGGGCTCGGCTGACGTTACCGCTCACCCGTCGCGTGACTCGCCACCCTCAAAGAGCGCGGACCGGCTCTGCTCCACGGTCCGGTGGAGCTGGTTCTTCCGCCCGGAAGGGCCGCAATGGTCATGGTGCGAAGCCCACGATCTGCGAAGGACTGAGCGTGTCCGTGATATTACGTCGGCGATGCAAGAACGAATAGGAGGCCTGCGGGCCGTAACATTTGCCGCCGTGGTGGTGCTCAGCGCCTGCCACGCCGGCAGGACTGCGGGCATGTGCGCCAAAGCGTGTACCGTCGCTGCTGATTGTTGCCCGCCAGCCGCCGCCAACTGCCCCGTATCAGGGCGCACCCTCCCCAGCACCACCCAGCGCACGCTCTGATGCAGCACGCGTAGCCAGTTCCTGCTGACGCTCGAGCAATTCCTGATACCACTCGATGCCTTCATAATCGTCGCGTCTGCTGGGGTGGGTGACGAAGGCCAAGGCGTCGCGGTAGTAGGCGGCGGCGCTCGCATGGTCCCCCATGGCGGCGTGTACCAG